>JAHFDK010000143.1 GCA_023249095.1 Candidatus Rokuibacteriota bacterium
CCCGCCGCCGCGCGACGGGCGAGAGGCCCGTGGTGAGGTCGGCGACGGACATGCCGGTGATGAACGACACGTAGGAGGGGAAGAGCGGCAGCACGCACGGCGACAGGAACGAGAAGAGCCCCGCGGTGAACGCGACCGCTACGCCGAGTGACTCGTTCGTCACTGCGCGAGCATCCCCTCGACGAGCGCGTGGGCCGCGCGGTTGTCCCACGCGCGGGGGCCGAGCGCCAGCGCCGCGAGGTAGCCATGGCGGTCGACGAGGAAGCTCGAGGGCAGCGCGCGAACGCCGTAGGTGTTGGCGAGATCCATCTTCGCGTCGAGCGTCACCGGGAACGTGAGCTTGTGCTGCTCGAGGAACGGTCGAACGAGCGACGCGTCCGTGTCGACCGAAACGGCCAGCAGCACGAAGCCCCGCTCCCGGTGCCGGCGATAGAGGCGCTCCATTGCAGGCATCTCTTCGCGGCATGGCGGACACCAGGTCGCCCAGAAGTTGATCAGGACCGCCTTCCCGCGCTGCTCCCTGAGCTTGAGCGTCTCGCCGCGCAGGAGCGCTACGGTGAAGTCCTCGGCCCGCTTCGCCCGAGACGGCCGGATCAGATCGAGCTCGCGCACGACCTCGTCGAGGCCGAGCCCCTTGCCTGCGCGCGGGTCAGCGCTCGTGCCGCCGGGGATGCTGCTTGCGCCCTCGACGCCAGACGGCGCGTCTCCCGCGGTCGCCGCCGCCGGGGCGTCTGGCGCCGGCTTCAGCGTGGCGAAGAGTCCAACGCTGGCCACTGCGGCCGCGGCGATCACCACCGCGGTCAGTGCCAGCTCGCGCCGCATGTCCGCACCCGCATCGTCGCCGTCGTCACGTTGAAACCACCCAAAAGTATACCCCTACATTCGCTCGACGATTCGTCCACACTTGCTATAGTAAGCGGATTCGGATGACCTCCACGCGTTCTCAGGGACGACCCGACCCCGCCGCGGAGACATGCTTCGTCGACGAGCCGCGACATGGCGACCGGCTGGAGGACGACTCCATGGACGAGCGAGATATCCACGACCTCATCGCGAACGCCAGGGCCGGCCGTCTCAGCCGCCGGCGCTTCGTGAAGACCATGGTCGGCCTCGGGCTCACCGCCCCAATCGCCGCCCAGCTGGTCACCGCGGGCGGCGCCGCAGCCCAGCCCAGGGCACCTTCGTTCGTTCCCACGCGACGCGGCGGGGGCGGGTCGTTGCGCGTCCTCTGGTGGCAAGCATGGTGGCAAGCACCGACCCTCCTCAATCCGCACTTTGCGACCGGCACCAAGGACCAGGACGGCTCGCGCATCTTCTACGAGCCGCTGGCGGCGTACGATCCCGAGGGCAACCTCGTGCCCGTGCTGGCCGCCGACATCCCGACCGTGGACAACGGCGGCCTCGGCCGCGACGGGACGTGGGTCGTCTGGAACCTCAAGAAGGGCGTGGCCTGGCACGACGGCAAGCCGTTCACCGCCGACGACGTGATCTTCAACTGGGAATACGCGGCAGACCCCGCCACGGCGGCGGTGACGATCGGTGCCTACCGCGACATCGACCGCGTCGAGCGGCTCGGCGACCACGCCGTCAAGGTCGTCTTCAAGCAGCCCACGCCGTTCTGGTACGAGGCCTTCTGCGGCCAAAACCGGGCGCTCATCCCCAAGCACCTGTTCGGCGCCTACAAAGGGGGCAAGTCGCGCGAGGCGCCGACCAATCTCAAGCCCGTGGGCACCGGACCCTACCGGTTCGTGGACTTCAGGCCCGGCGACATCGTGCGCGGCGAGATCAACCCGAACTACCACGTCCCCAATCGGCCGTTCTTCGACTCGTTCGAGATGAAGGGCGGCGGCGATGCCGCCTCGGCCGCGCGCGCCGTGCTCCAGACAGGCGAGTACGACTTCGCCTGGAACATCCAGGTCGAGGATGACATCTTGCGCAGGCTCGAACAGGGCGGCAAGGGACGGGCAGAGATCTTTCCGACCGGGTCCATCGAACACATCCAGTGCAATTTCACCGATCCGTGGCGGGAGGTGGACGGCGAGCGGTCGAGCATCAAGACGACCCACCCAGTGCTTGTCGATTCAGCAGTCCGCCAGGCACTTAGCCTGCTCGTCGATCGCGCCTCGGTCCACGAGGAGATCTACGGGCGCCAGGGCCAGGCCACCGCGAACTATCTCAACGCGCCGGCCCGGTACTCCTCGCGGAATGTGCGCTGGGAGTTCAACGTCAACCGGGCCAACCAGATCCTCGACGCCGCCGGCTGGAAGCGCGGCGCCGACGGCATCCGCGCGAAGGACGGCAAGCGCCTGAAGTTCCTCTATCAGACGTCGACCAACGCTCCGCGGCAGAAGACGCAGGCTATCGTCAAGCAAGCGTGCGCGAAGGCCGGCATCGACATCGAGATCAAGTCGGTCGTCGCCTCGGTGTTCTTCGCCTCGGATCCGGCAAACCCGGACACCTACCCGCACTTCTACTCCGATCTCCAGATGTACAACACGTCGACCGGGGTCGATCCTCTCTGGGGCATGCGGGTGTTCACGTCGCAGGAGGTCGCCAGCAAGGACAACAAGTGGTCCGGTCGGAACATCACGCGCTGGCGCAACGAGGAGTACGACCGGCTCTGGAAGGGCGCCGAGACCGAGATGGACCCGGTGAAGCGAGCCGCTCTCTTCATCCGAATGAACGACCTGGTAATCCAGAACGACGTCGTGATCCCGGTGCTGTGGCGCAACGGCGTCGCCGTCGCGGCGACCAAGCTGCGGGGCCTGGATCTGAGCGGTTGGGACACGTACCTGTGGAGGCTGCCATACTGGTACAAGGCCTGACCGGTCGTGACGCCCCGAACGGGGCAAAACCTGTCAGGAACCACGATCAGTCAGGACAGTGACCGATCCCCTGGGGAGGATTGAATGGGCGAGCGTGACCTGAGGATGTTGCTCGACGAGGTGAGGCGCGGTCGCCTGAGCCGCCGGCGCTTCGTTCAGATGATCGTAGGGCTGGGCCTGACGGCGCCCATGGCCGCCCAGATGCTGGCGTCGGCGGGCCTGGCACAGGCGCAGACGAAGTGGACGCTTAACCCCACGAAACGGGGCGGTGGCGGCATCGTCAAGACGCTCTGGTGGCAAGCGCCGACGCTCTTGAACCCGCACTTCGCCAACGGCACGAAGGACCAGGACGCCTCGCGGGTCTTCTACGAGCCGCTCGGCGCGTACGATCCCGACGGAAACATCGTCCCGGTGCTCGCCGCCGAGGTGCCGAGTCTCCAGAACGGACAGGTGGCGAAGGACGGATTGTCCGTAACCTGGCGCCTGAAGAAGAACGTCGTGTGGCACGACGGCAAGCCCTTCACCGCCGACGACGTGGTCTTCAACTGGGAGTACGTCCAGGATCCGGCGACGTCCGCCGTCACGGTCGGCCAGTACCGCGACATCTCCCGGATTGACAAGCTCGACAGTCACACCGTGAAGCTCGTCTTCAAGTCGCCGATGCCGTTCTGGTCGGCGGCGTTCTGCGGCCCGACCGGGATGATCATTCCCAAGCACCTCTTCCAGGCTTACAAGGGTGACAAGTCGCGCGAGGCTCCAACCAACCTGAAGCCCGTCGGCACCGGACCCTACCGATTCGTGGACTTCAAGCCGGGCGACATCGTCCGGGGCGAGCTCAATGCGAGCTACCACGTGGCGAACAGGCCGTTCTTCGACCAGATCGAGATGAAGGGCGGCGGCGACGCGCCCTCAGCAGCGCGCGCCGTCCTCCAGACTGGCGAGTTCGACTACGCCTGGAACATGCAGGTGGAGGACGAGATTCTGAGACGCTGGGAGCAGGGCGGCAAGGGCCGCGCCGATATCGTCTCCGGCGGCAACATCGAGCACATCCAGCTCAACACCACCGATCCGTGGACCGAGGTCGACGGTGAGCGGTCCTCGACCAAGACCAAGCACCCCGTGCTGAGCGACCCCGCCGTGCGCCAGGCTCTGAACGTCCTGGTCGACCGCGGGTCGGTCCAGGAGGAGATCTACGGACGCACGGGCGTCGCCACCGCGAACTTCATCAACGCGCCGTCCCGGTTCGTCTCGAAGAACACGAAGTGGGAGTTCAACGTCGACAAGGCGAACCAGATCCTCGACGCGGCGGGCTGGAAGCGCGGTGGCGACGGCATCCGCGCCAAGGACGGCAAGAAGTTGAAGTTCCTCTACCAGACGTCCATCAACGCTCCCCGGCAGAAGACCCAGCAGATCGTGAAGCAGGCGTGCGCCAAGGCCGGCATCGACCTCGAGCTGAAGTCGATCACCGCGAACGTGTTCTTCTCGTCGGATCCGGCGAACCCCGACACCTTCCCTCACTTCAGCACCGACCTACAAATGTTCACGACGACCATGACCCAGCCCGACCCGCAGCGCTTCATGGATCAGTTCGTCAGCTGGGAAGTCGCGTCCAAGGACAACAAGTGGGCGGGCCGCAATCCCACGCGCTGGCGCAACGAGGAGTACGACCGGGCGTGGAAGGCCGCGGAGACGGAGATGGACCCGGTCAAGCGCGCCGCCCTCTTCGTCAAGATGAACGACCTCGTCATCCAGAACGTCGTGGTCATTCCCGTGGTGTTCCGCCCGCGCGTCGCCGCGATCTCGAACCGGATGCGCGACGTGGTCCAGAGCGGGTGGGACGGCGACTTCTGGGCTCTCGCGTACTGGTCGAAGCAGGCGTAACGCGACGCAGCCGGCCGGGCAGGCCCGCTCGAGCCTGCCCGGGCCCGGCGGCTCAAGAGCATGTCGAAATATCTGCTTCGGCGCACGCTGATCTCGATCCCGGTGCTCGCGGGGATCAGCGCCGTCCTGTTCACGATCCTGGCGTTGGCCCCCGGCGATCCCTTCGAGGAGCTGGCGACGAACCCCAACGTCCCGGCCGAGGTGCGCATGAACCTCCGCGCGAAGTTCGGCCTCGACGACCCCCTGCCCCTTCGCTACGCACGGTGGGTGGTGGCGATGGCGCGCGGGGACTGGGGCTTCTCGTTCGTGAGCCGCGTCGACGTCGACACGCTCATCCTGCAACGATTGCCCGCGACGCTCGCCGTCCTCGGCGCGGCCTCGCTCGTGGCGATCCTCATCGCCATTCCCATCGGCACGTATTCGGCGCTGCGTCCCTACTCGATCTTCGACCAGGCGGCGACGACGCTGGCGTTCATCGGATTCTCGCTCCCGACGTTCTTCACGGGCCTCCTCTTCATCCTGCTGTTCAGCATCCATCTCGACTGGCTCCCGTTCATCTATCGGGCTGACATCAGCGCGACGGGATGGCAGTGGTACTGGGAACACGTCCGGCAGGCGATCATGCCGGTCGCCGTCCTCGGCCTTTTCCAGGCGGCGTCGATGACGCGCTTCATGCGTGCCGCCGTGCTCGACGTCGTCCGGCTCGACTACGTGAACACCGCGCGCGCGAAGGGGCTCTCGGAGGGGACGACGCTCGTCAAGCACGTCGTCAGGAACGCGCTGATCCCGGTCGTGACACTCGTCGCACTCCAGATCCCGAACATCTTCGGCGGCGCCATCGTCACGGAGCAGATCTTCCGCGTGCCGGGGATCGGCTCCCTCTTGATCGCCTCGATCCTCGCCAACGACACGCCGGTGGTCATGGCGGTGACGTTCATTTTCTCGTGCCTGGTCGTGGTATCCAATCTCGCGGCCGACCTTCTGTACGGGTGGCTCGACCCGCGGATCTCCTACCGGTAATGACGGCCAGAGTGGCTGCCCCCACGGTCGCCGATAGGCTCGCGGTCGCGGCGGCCGAGCCACGGTCCTCCCTGTGGCGGGAGACCAGCCGCCGCTTCCGCCGCCACCGCCTCGCCATGGTGGGCACGGTAATCCTCCTGGCGCTGCTGGTCGCGGTGCTGGCGGGGCCGCTCGCCTGGCGCCTTCCGATCAACGAGATCGACTTCAAGGCCAAGCTCAAGAGCCCGTCGTGGAGCCACCCGCTTGGTACCGACGATCTGGGCCAGGACCTCCTGGCGCGCATGCTCTACGGCGGCCGCATCTCGCTCGCGGTCGGCGTCGCCGCGATGCTGATCGCGATCTCCATCGGGACCGCAATCGGCGCGACGTCCGGATACCTGGGCGGCGCGATCGACCACACGCTGATGCGGGTCACCGACATGTTCCTGTCGCTCCCCGGGCTGCCCCTGCTGCTGCTGATCGTCTACCTCTTCCGCGACGCGCTTCGAAAAACGCTCGGCCCCGAGGTCGGCGTCTTCATCCTGATCGTCGCGGTGATCGGCGGCCTGCGCTGGATGCCCGTCGCGCGCCTCGTGCGCGCCCAGTTCCTGTCGTTACGCGAGAAGGAATTCGTGGAATCGGCGCGCGGCCTGGGCGCCTCGCCGCTCCGACAGGTGGTACGCCACATCCTGCCGAACTCGATGGGTCCGGTCATCGTGGCCGGCACCATCGATGTCGCCGCGGCGATCATCGCCGAGTCCACGCTGTCGTTCCTCGGACTCGGGTTCCCGCCCGACATCCCGACGTGGGGCCGGATCCTGTTCGACGCCAAGGACAACCTCGACTTCGCGCCTCACTGGGCCCTCTTCCCGGGGACGGCGATCTTCCTCACGGTGCTCTCCATCAACTACATCGGCGACGGCCTCCGCGACGCGTTAGATCCCCGCAAGGTCCTCGGCAAGTAGGCGCTAGCGGTCGGGCAGGGTCTGCCGCACGGCCTTCTCCAGCCGGTCGATCTGAAGCGGCTTCCGCAGCAGGGTGAACCTGAGCCGCCGACCGTGGCTGTCCAGCTCGGCTCCCGACGCCGTCAACATGATCACGCCGACCGCCGCGTCGCTGGTTCGAACGTGTTCGACCAGCTCGAGGCCCGAGCACCCGGGCATGACGTAGTCGGTGAGGACAAGGTCATAGCTCTTCTGCTTGAACAGCTTCAGGCCTTCGGTCCCGTTCGACGCGACGTCGGCCTCACAGCCCCAGATCGTCAGCAACTCGGACAGGAGTCCCCGGACGTATCGCTCGTCATCGACGACCAGAACGCGGGGCGGTTTGAGCAAGGTGGAAGCACGGTACGGTGCCGAGCGCGACGAGATCAACAGCGAACATCGCCGCGAGAAATGCGGAATTAGGCGCGTTCGACCACGCAGGGCCGCGAGAGAACTGGTGACATCAGGCACCCTCGTGCGCGCGAGCCGATTTTTGCTTACTTCACAAGGGCCGAGTGGTGTAGCAACGCGCTCCACCGGCTGATTTTCGCTTTGTGGATTCCTGGGGATAAGTGGATAAGCCGCGGCTAGCGAGCCCTGGTGATGCGACCGTCGATAGTCGGAGCGATCTCACCATGCGCCGTGAGGGCGTCGAGCACGAGCTGGGCGACTTGCGGCCCGCTGGTTCCCCCGATGATGATTACGGCCCGTGCAAAGGCAGTGAACCCGTCTCCACCACGCACCAGATAGCTCGGCACAGCGACGGTGTAGGCAGCATCGTCCGCGAGCGGTCGGTTCCCGACGGAGGCGTCCACGATCCGGCGTCCCACCGGCAACCCGGGATCCCAGACGAGCCGCACCCCGGAGAGCTGCAGGAACCCGCCGCCCTCGCGGTCGGCCTGGGCGAGCCCGTGCTCGAGCGCCGCCCGGAGGTCGCGTCCACGCATCTCGAGCTTCAGCACCACATCGGTGAAGGGCAAGAGGCTGTGGACGTCGCGCTTCGTCAGCGGCCCCGGCGGCACCGTGCGGTTGGTACGGATCGCTCCGCCGTTCACGACGGCCACGTCGCTCACGAGACGCTCCCGTATGATGTCGGCCACGAAGTCGCCAAGGTTGGTCTCCTGGGTCCGCACCTTGCTGCCGTGCGCCTCCAGCGGAACAGCGGTACGGCCGACGACGACGTCCAGCTCGCGGTCGAGCCGCTGGGCGTACTCGCGGACCAGCGCCTCGACGGCCGAATCGGGTGGCACCCGTCGGCTGACTTCGCGAAAGCGCCAGGACCGTTCCAGCAGTCGCCCGTCGCGCGTGAGCCACAGATCGACCTGGACGAGGTAGCGAGCGTCCGACCCCGCCTTGGTGATCAGCGTCTTGCCTTCCTCGGCCACCAGGGGCTCGTGCTCGTGCCCGCCCAGGATTACGTCGACGTCCGCGGCCGCGGCGAGGGCCTTGTCCTCGGCCATCTCCATGTGCGTGACCGCCACCACGAGGCTTGCACCCTGCGCTCTGAGGCGCGAGGCCGCTTCGCGGCCGACCGTGACGGGCTGACCGAACAGGACATCCGACCCGGGCCGTGAGGTCGTCGCGCTATCGGGGGTGGTGAGACCGAAGAGCCCGACGCGGGCGCCACCGAGCGTGAGGATCACCTCGGTCGACGCGCCGCCGAACGCCCGACCCGAGCGCCGGTCGACGACGTTGGCCGAGAGCCAGCGGAACTTCGACTCGTTCATGCGCTCAATGAGGACCGAGGGGCCGAAGTCGAACTCGTGGTTGCCGAACGTGGCGAAGTCCAGGCCGATCGCGTTGAGGGCCGCGATCATCTGCGCGCCCTGCAGGAACGTGGACTCGACGGAAGGTGAGAGGGTGTCGCCCGCAAGAACGAAGACCGTGTTCGGGTTCTCGCGCCGGACCTCGCGGACGAGCGTCGCCAGCCTCGCCATCCCGCCCCGTCGCCCGCCGTCCACGGGCTCGAGGACGTAGTGGTCGTTGATCTGCAACAGTGTCAGTCGAACGAGGTCGGGGTCGGTGGACCGCTCGCCCAGCGCCGCGCACGCGCCGAGGACGACCGCGACGACGATGCAGAGCGCGGCGCGGGTCCACGCACGCGTCATCGAGCGGCGGTGCCGATACCTATCGCGGTTCGGCTCTTCCAGAAGTGGTCCGGACGGCGGGCGATGCGCTCGGCCAGCAGACGCTCGGCCCGGTCCATGTCCTCGGCCCTGAAGCACGCCTCGAGCAGCGTGTCGTGAAAGACGTCGCGCTGAGCGCGAATGCCACCCAGCGCGACCACCCGAGGCGCCACCGGCTCGAGACGCTCGACCGCGCGCCGGTAGTCGCGCGCGGCGAACGCGTGGAGCCTCTCGATCAGCGGCACCAGGACGCCGCCGATGAGCCCGGGCCCGTGATGCGCGCTCCGCTCGCGCAGCATCCCGAGCTGTCGATCCGCGGTTGCCCAGTCGCCGCCCGCGATGAGCGCCATGGCGAGGTGAGCTGCGTGGAACGCGAGTATTTGACGATCCAGGCGCTCGGCGGCGATGTGCGCGAACGGCCGCCAGCGCTCCGCCACCTCCATCCCGACGAGCTCGAGCCTCCACAGGAGGGAGATCGCGGCGTGAGCGCCTCGGGCGCCTCCGTGCTAACCGGCAGACCGTAGGCGTCGTGGCGCATGGGCGGGATGCTAGCAGACCCGGCTCGTCCGGGGCGCACCGTCCCCGTCGGCGACGAGCGGCGCCAGGAAGTCGATCGCGCGCCGCTCCACCCACGAGTTGACGTGCCAGGGCCATCGCCCGTCGATGAACCCCGCGTGACCGCCACGCGGCACGTACTCGGCTCGAACCGACGGTGGCAGCAGGACCGGGTTCGGAAGCGCCTCCCGGGGAACGATCGGATCGTCCAGGGCGTTGACGAGCAGGGTCGGCCGGCGGATGCGTGAAAGGTACGGGCCGCTGGACGCGCGCCGCCAGTAGTCGCGTTCGTCGGCGAAGCCGTTGAGCGGCGCCGTGACCGCGCGGTCGTACTCGGCGAAGGTCCGCGCGCGAAGGGCCTGGGGCAGATCGACCACGCGGCGAAGGTCGGGATCGCGGTCGGCCTTCCGGCGCACCTTGGCGCGCATCGTGCCAAGAAAGTTCGCCGCGTACAGCCATCGGCAGAACCCCCGGTCGAGCGCGCGGGCGCATGGCTCGAGGTCGAACGGGGTCGAGATGGCGACGGCCCCGACGAGCTCCGCCGGCACCCCGACCTCCTGCTCGCCCAGCCACTTGAGCAGGACGTTGCCGCCGAGCGAGACACCGACGGCGCCGAGCCTTAGATTCGGTTCCCGCCCGACGAGCAGACGAACGACCTCGTCGAGGTCCTCCGTGTGACCGGAGTGGTAGAACTGCGGCAGCCGGTTCAGCTCCCCGCTGCACGATCGGAAGTTCAGCGTGACGGTGCGCCAGCCGCGAGCGAGCGCCTGGCGGGCGAGGCCGACCACGTAGTGCGACCGCGACGAGCCCTCGAGACCGTGCAGGACCAGGAGTAGAGGCGCCTCGCGCGGCGCCGGGGTGGCCCAGTCGAGGTCGACGAAGTCACCGTCGCGCGTGGGTACCCGCTCCCGCCGCCACCGAACGCGGTCGCGGCGGAAGAGCGGGCCCCAGACCGTCTGGACGTGCGCGTTCCGGCACCACCAGGCGGGCCGGAACGCGGACTCTATGCCTGGCCCTGCAGGATCAGCTTGACGACTTCCGGCGCGATCTCACGAGCGCGCCGATCGAGCTCCTCCTCGGTGAGGTTGGCGATGGGGTGCGCCATCATCAGGAACTTGTAGGTCGGCACGCCCCATTGCTCGGCCATGGCCCGCGCCGTTTTCTCGAAGACGTCCGTCACGATCGAGGCCGAGGGGACCGCGTTCTTCTCCAGCACGATTCCGTCGAGCACACTGCCCGACGAGCAGGACCCTCAGTCTCCGACGCCGGCGACCATGGCGTCGCAGGTCTTCTGGATCTCCTGGATGATCTCCTCGTGCGCCGGGACCGCGGCGTTGTGCTTGCGGAACATGCGCGTCTCGGCAACGCCGTACTCCGACTTGAGGATCGCGCCGATCTTTTCCAGGAGCCGGTCGGAATTGAACTTCGTGTTGTCGATCAGGCCGACGCGCTTGCCTTCCAGCGTCGCCGGCCGATCCACGTACGCGATGGCCCGCGTCGTGACCTCCGCGGTGGGATCGAGGAGCTCCATCATCGTTTGACCTCCTTGGTGACGGCCAGTGAGGAACGGCTACCGCCCCAGCCCGGGATGTATGCCGAGAACGCGCCGGCCCGTCCCCCCGCCGCGACGACGAGGATGTCGTCGGCGGACGCGACGAGCGGTCGCAGCTTCGTCTCGTCGCTTGGCTGAATCGAGCCGGGCAGCCGATTCGTGCGCTTGAGGTGGGCGTGGGAGTTCTGGGTGTGCTCGAACAGGAACTGTCTGATCTCCTTCTTGCCCCAACCGCCGTGCCCGATCGTCCGCATGTGCTCGCCCGCGAGGACGATCACGTACTGCGGCTGCCGGCCGGCGCTGCCGCCGAGCCGCATGGCGTCGGCGAGCGTGGTGAGCACCCCTTCAGGGGTGTTCGAGAGCTGGTTGTAGAACTGATGGGGCGACTCGGCCGCCATCACCGTAACGGTGCTCTGCTCGGGACGGAAACCGCGCTCGACGTGGAGCGGCGCCCAGGGACTGTCGGCCTCGTTCTCCGCGATCACGTAGGAGACTTTGCCCGGATGGCCGAGCGTCCCCCGGTCGAGGAGCCCCGGCAGCGACCCGCAGACGTTGCGCATGACGAGGCGCAGCGCGCGCCCGATGGTGAGATTCGCGCGCCATCCCGGCCCGAAGAGGTTGTCCCCGGCGTTGATCTCGAGCTCGCGCGCGATCGGACCGTTGACGATCATGAGGACGGCGGCGCCACCCGTGGAGGTGCCGGGTCCGTGATAGCTCCACTGGGGGTCGCCGATGCCCTCGACGGCTGCTACGACGACCGGCATGTACTCGGGCTTGCAACCGGCCATGACCGCGTTGACCGCGACTTTCTCCGCCGTGACCGACACCGTCCGGTTGGTGATGAAGGCGACTTGCTGCTGCGGCTCGAGGCGCGCGGCCTCGAGCATCGCGCTCACCCGGTCCGGCGTGGGCGGGACGACCGGCAGACCGTCGGTCCAGCCCTGCTGGAAGCAGAACTCGATCGCGTCGGCCGGGTCCTGGACCTGATACCGCTTGGACGTGAGTGTGACCGGCATCAACGCCTCCTTGAGACTATTCCGAAGCCTCGGACGGCGGGCCCCGACCCCCGCCACGCTAGCACCCGGGCCGGGATCACCGCAACCTCAACCTGGTCAGTCGGCGACGCGTTCCGCTCAGCGCTGCAGGCGCCTGCCGGCGAGCGCGAAGAGCGCAGCGGCGGCGACCGCGAGCGCCGCCACCAGGAGCGACTGCGCGAAGGCCGCGACGAACCCGACCGTAGCCCGCCGAGTTGCGAAGACCTCGGCCAGGACCGCGACGCCCGCCACGACGCCGAGGGTGCGCGACAGGAACGTGAGGCCGCCCGCCGCGCCCTGCTGTCCCGGCGGGAACGCGGCCATGACGGCGGCCATGTTGGGGACCTCGAAGAACCCGAGCCCGAATCCCGCTGTGAAGAGGGCAACCGCGATCACACCGAGCGGCGTCACGCCGTCAACGGAGGCGAGGAGCGCGAGCCCGAGGGCTTCGACCAGAAGCCCCGCCACCGCGGGCGCGCCCGCGCCAACCCGGTCGGCGAGCCGGCCCGAGAGGGGTGCGGCGAGCGCGGTGCCGAGCGGCGTGAGCATGAAGAGCATTCCGCCCACCGACGGGCTGAGCCCACGCGCATCGACGAGATAGAACGGCACCAATAGCCAGATCGCGAAGATCGCTCCTCGGGCGACGAACGAGAGCGCGCTCGCGTGCAGCACGGGACCGCGCGTCAGGTCGGCGATTGTGACAGACCGGCGCCCGCTCGCGGCCGGCTCGGGCCGGAGCGCCGCGGCGGTCCCGACGAGGACGCCGAGTGCGAGCGGCACCCGGACGTGGAAGATCGAGCGCCAGCCGAAGGCCTCGACCAGCAGCCCCGCCGCGAGTGGACCGAGGGCCCCACCCAGCGCGATCGCCCCATTCAAGAACCCCAACCGTCTGCCGCGAAGCGCGGGCGCCGCGCGGGCGGTCGAGAGCGCCGGCGCGGTCCCGTAGACGAGGCCTCCCGCGAAGCCCTGCACGACGCGCGCGACGAGCAACCCGCCGAAGCCGGCGGCGGCGCCGCCCATGACGAACGCGACCACGCTCAACGCGACACCGGTTCGGAACACTGCGACGTGCCCGAGCCGGTCGGCGGCGGCGCCTCCCGCGAACGCGGTGATCGCATAGGTCAGCACGTAGCAGATGATGATCCAGCGCACCCGCTCGGCCGGCGCCGCGAACGCCGTCGCGATCGCAGGAAACGCAATGTTCATCATGGAGTCGAGCGACACGACGAGCGCGCCGGCGGCCGCGGTCCACCGAGACATCGCGCGTATGATGACACGACATGCCCGATCCGATCGGCTGGGTGGTGCTGTTCGTCGGGGCGCTCGTGGGCTCAGTGGTCGGCGGGGTCGCAGGATTCGGCGCCGGGATCATCATGCTGCCGCTCGTCTCGTGGGCGGTCGGCATCCGCTCGGCGGTGCCGGTGCTCACGGTGACGATGTCGATTGGCAATCTCTCGCGCATCTGGTGGAGCCGGGGGGAGGTCGATCGCGCCGTCGTTGTCCGATTCGCGCTCGGCGCCGTTCCGGCGACCGCGCTCGGTACCGCCCTCTACGCGGGCGTGCCGGCCGAGTGGCTCGGTCGATTCGCCGGCGTCTTCCTCATCGCCTCGGTGCCGATCCGTCGGGTGCTGGCCACCGATCTGTTCCGCATGCGCCTCCACCACTTTCCTCTCCTCGGCGCGTTCATCGGCCTCCTCTCGGCGCTGGTGGTCACGACGGGTCCGCTGAACACGCCCTTCTTCCTGGCGTACGGTCTGCGCCGCAGTGCGTTCATCGGGACCGAAGCGGTGTGCGCCATGGCGATGCACCTGGCGCGCGGGGCGGCCCTCGCGCGCTACGCGCTCTTGACCTGGGACACGGTCGTGGTGGGCACGGTCCTCGGCGGGACGATGTTCGCGGGCGCGTGGCTGGGGCGCCGCATGCTCGACCACATGAGCGATCGCGTCTTCCTGGGCATCATCGAGGTGCTGCTCGTCGCGATGGGCTTGCAGTCTCTTCTCTTTCCGCGGTAAAACCGTGCTCCGTGGACGTCCAGCCAGGCGCGACAGCGGAGGTCGCTTACACGGTCGGCGCCGACCGGACGGCGCATGCCATGGGCAATCGCGGCGTTCACGTCTTCGCCACGCCGTTCGTCATCGGCATGCTCGAAGACGCCGCGGGAGCGGTCCTCAAGCCGTACCTGCCGCCGGGGGCCGGATCCGTCGGCACCATGGTCGAGATGAAACACCTTGCCGCAACGCCGGTCGGTATGAAAGTGCGCGCGAAAGCCACCCTTCTCGAGATCGACGGCAAGCGCCATCTCTTCGCGGTCGAGGCGTGGGACGAGAAGGACAAGATCGCCGAGGGTCGGCACGAGCGGTTCGTGGTGCCCGACATGGAGAAGTTCCTCGCGCGAGCGATGAAGAAGGGCGGCTGATTGGCTGCGATCAACACGGCCCTGATCGGCAAGGAGTACCCGCCCTACCCCGTGACGGTCGAGCGCGTGGAGATCAAGGAGTTCGCCAGGGCGATCGGTGACCTCAATCCCTTCTATTTGGGTTCTTCGTGGAAGTGAGTGGGTGAAAAGAAGGGGCTGAGAGTGCGGAACGCCGCTCTGGCAGCGGGCGGAAACGTTGAGGCGGGGACGCCGGAATCGGGCATGATCGCCGCATGCCGAC
>JAHFDK010000418.1 GCA_023249095.1 Candidatus Rokuibacteriota bacterium
GTGATCACGATGGACCGATCCGCGTGATCACGATGCCGATCTCGGTGATCATGATCGACCGATCCTGGTGATCGCGATGGACCGATCTGACTGATCACGATGGGCCGAAACGCGCACCCAGAACCTGCGCGCCCAGCTTGAGGGGCACTCCAAGGAAGGCTTTGTACCCGCCGCGCCGGTACGCCTCCCGATGCGCCGGCGTCATCCGGGGGTCGCGGCCCGCGTCCCGAGCGACCAGAGGCTCGCCGGTGGCCGCGACGATGCCGGACAAGCTCTCGCCCACCTTGAGCCGTGGCGTGGGCATGGCCTCCCGAGCGTCGCCGCACGCACCCGCGAGCACCAGGTCATCCCCTTGCCGGACACGAATCCCTACCGAGTCCGAATCGAGGAGGTGCCCACACGCCTCGGCAATCTTCGCCAGGAGGGACTCGAGGGGCTGGATCTGGGAGAGCTCGCGGCTGACCTCCAGGAGCGCTTCCAACCGAGCGCGGTGGGGCGTGACTTCTCGGGTCGCCTCGGTTCTCGTCAGCACACGTGCGTGAACAACTCTCTTCGCGTTCATGGTCTGGCCTGCTGGCGGGGAAGCGCGATCGCGACCAACGCGTCGATATACTGGCCGGCGACGGGCTTCGGCACACAGGAGAACGCTCCGTGCTTGAGCGCCTCAGCCACATCGCCAGTATTCAGTGTCCCGGTGATCAAGATCACTCGGATGCCGGGGTCGATCCGATGCATCCGCTTGAGCAGCTCGAGTCCCGTCATCCCGGGCATGTTGTGAGCGAGCAGGACGAGCTCCGGGCGCTCACGCAGGACCGCCTGAAGGGCGGCGGGTCCATCGGATGCCGTTGACACGGCATAGTCTTGCCCGTGCTTAAACTGACTCAGAAGCGCGACGAGCCTGTCCCGGATGTCCGGTTCATCGTCAGCGATGAGAATGCGTCGGAGACTTATCGTCCGAGGTCCCTCGAGCATGGAGCGCAACGACCGGCGGCGGGAACAGGGCTTCGTCACGATCGGCGGCGTTGAAAGCGTCTGAGGTAGGAGACCGCTCCAACGCGGAATGAAGCGACCCTGGCGTTCGTCACCGCTGGCCATCGTCGGATTCCCTGATGAGCGAAGGAGCGCAAGGCCCAGACCGTTTCCGGAGGACCACGACAACAGCCCGACATCGTTAGGACTTGTCGCGTTAAGCCGGGTCTCGCTCGGTCGGCCCGAGCGGGTGATTTCTCACCAGCCGATCCTGGTGATGGCTCGACTGCGACCAGCTCCGGGCTTGGGGAACGGAACTACGGAGTGATGCGGCCAGGGAGGCGGCTGAACCGACCACGGCAATAAAACGGTCTCTCCGTGCCAGGTTCAGCAGTGGCCCCGCGTTCGACGAGCCTCTCGCCTCGAGCTTCGAGGCGTCGAGTATCTCGCACCCCCAAACTCCTTGCCGCAATCGCCCCGTCGACAAACCTGTCGTTTGAGACGGCTCTATCAGGCCTGCCCAGCCTTCAAAAAGGGCGCGGACTTGGCGGGACAGCCGACGAGGAGGTTTTGTGCCGCTCTCTATCGGCGCGGGGCTCGCCAGAAAGTGGAGATCAAGGCCGCTATCACGATGACCACAAGGCCGATGGCGCGCAGGAGCCTGTCACCGGCTCTATCCTCGTAGATGAACAGCCCCAGCCCAACCAGCCCAATCGAGATAGGAACAAGGATCCGCGCCCAGCGCATATTGTCACCTCAGCGCGTCTTCGGCGGTGCCGGTCGAGGAGGCCGTGGCGGGCGAGGCGGGCGCGCCGGCTTCGGCACTGCTGGAGCCGGGGAGTCTTGCCGCGCGATTGCCGGATCCCTGAAAGATTTGGTCCGCCCGCTAGACGGGTCAGTGCGGAGGATGCGGTGGAGCTGGACGGTGACCACGCCTTCAGTGACTGCGGCTCCCGACGGCCCTGGCGGGCGGCGCCAAGAACCCTTGCCACATGCGCGGCAACCCGTCTACCGAAGCGGGCCGGGGTACCTCCGGCTGCTACGTGGAGCGTCCAGCCCGAGCGGATTCTACATCTCTTGCCGAGGCTCCCGCCAGTCGGCTTGTGTGGCGTTGAGAAGAGGTGCCAGACGCGGGCGCGGCCCCACCCCGCCGCGCCTCTTTCAGCTCGGCTTCGCGGCGCCGGCGCGCGAGACGGCAGAGTCGTTGAACAGCACGATTGGTTTTCGAGTGCGTAGCCATAAAGCCCCCACCCCCTCATAGAGACGCGCGCGCCGGCGCTACCGTCCCCGTCGTCCCGGCCCATTCCGGACACGAGTGCGCCTGATGGCACCGGGTGCCCGAAAAGAAGACCTGATCCGGTAACTGCTCGCCATAGTATGCGTCTCCGCGTGCTGCTTGCGAGCCGCAGGTCCGGGCCGAATCAGCTACCTGTTTAGTTCAAGGCAGGGTACATCTTCGGCATCCTGGCGCGGACCCGCGAAGCGACCGTCGCGACCGCGCGCCCGCACGGCCTTCGGCTTCGCTTCCAAGGAATCTCGTGGCTTCTCGGCCTTCTCGCGGACCTGGGCCGACCGGGATACCTGGGTGAGCGGGAACCCCTGGAGGATCCATCACCAACACATGGCGTCTGTCCACGTCATCGAGAGCAGTTCCTCGAATCGCTTCCGGCAACGTCGTTTCCGGATGCCGAGATGCTCATCGTGGTGCGCCCGAACGACACCGCGCTCTACGAGTACCTCCTGCGGAGTCTCGCCGGCGTGCAGGGCGTGACGGTGATTCCGGAACGTCGCCGGGTTGACCGGCGCCGTGAGCAGAGCTCAGTGGCCGGACGAGCGCCGGCACCACGAGCGCCGAATTCGACAAGGCAAGACCTTTGCGCTGGGCTACACCGTCGTCGGATTCAAACGGAATCCCCCGGGAAGGGGCACTGACCGCGTCCAATTGTGACTGCTGCTGGACACGGTGGGCGTGATTCTGGCTGGCCGAACACGGACCCGCGCACGGCGGCCCTGCTGAACTGGAGAGACCTACTCGTCAGCCGATGACTACCCCGGGCGCAATGCCTTTGAGCCCTATCCGCGGCCGGCCCGCGGCGAGCGCCGCGGCAATGCTCGAATAAGGGCGCCGAGATTCTTCGAGCACTGTGCTCTGGCCGCCCTCGAGCCGCTGAATCTGCCAGCGCCAGCCTTTCCATGCGGCGGGCTGCGAGATCGCCACCACAACAGTCAGGGTTTGCCTGGGGAGCGACCGAAAGGGCGCGCGGCGTCGCAGGGGCGCCGCGGAGCGGGCGAGCACGGCCGCGTGCGGGTTCCGACGAGTGCCTGTTCCTGTCACCCTGCCGCCACGCTAGCAGAGCGTTCCGCGTCAGTCACGAGGAAACGGAGTTGGGAGAGCAGCTTCGCGGGCGTCGGCCCCCGAGCGGCCGGGGGCCGCAACTCGAACCGGGCCGCAGGGAAGGGCCTGCATGCGATCAAGCGCGTTGTCATCAAGGGCGTGCGCGGCCGCTCGACGCGCCTGGCCATGTTGAAGACGGGGCAGGCGGACATCGGCTACTTGATGGTCGGCGTCGAGGCGCAAACCATCAAGTCGGACCCGAAGCTGCGCCTGGCCCACGTCATCCCGTCCGCGACCTGGTCGGTGGAATTCCCGAGCAGTGGAAGCCCCAATCGCCGTGGCACGATCGCCGCGTCCGCCTGTGCCCGGGCTGTGGACGGAGAGCCGGCTCATCGCGAGCACGATGACACTGGCGGTCGTGCTGCCCGAGATGGTCTGGAATCTTGACTTCTTCGCGCGCCTGGTCACTGGGCGCGCGCTGTTGGGCCTCGCCGAGTACATGTTTGACCCGAGCCGGCCCCGCTACTTGCGCGGCCTGTCGCTGTTCCACGTAGCCCTGCCCGTGCTGCTCGTGTGGGCGTTGGCGCGGCTGGGCTACGACCCCCGGGCCCTGGCCTTGCAGACCGTGCTCGGGACGGTGCTGCTCATCCTCTGCTATACGCTGACGAACCCTGCGGAGAACATCAACTGGGTCTTCGGGCCCGGCGCTGAGCCCCAAGGCCGGGTTCCCCCGCCGGTCTACCCTTGGGCAGTAGTACGAGGATCGCACGCCCGGAGGCGAGGGCGGCCTGCAGTTTGCCCAGTGGGCAAAAATCTCGGCGATCCGGTCGAGTAGCATCGGGTGCTGGCCACCAGTATCGACCAGTATTCCGGTGCTCGTCGGCAGGCGCTGCTCGAGGAGAAACCCCGCGGTCGGTGACTTCAAGGCGATGGAGACTCTCATGCGGAATCGTGCGGCGATCATTGGAAAGGAGAAGGGATATTTCCTACGCCGAGGGGTTTGATCACATCGTCGTGCCGGGATAGGCGCCGAAATGGCGCTTG
>JAHFDK010000419.1 GCA_023249095.1 Candidatus Rokuibacteriota bacterium
TCTCATGGGGAACGCGATCAAGTTCACTGCGCAGGGCGAAGTGAGCGCGCGCATCGACCTGGTCGAGGCATCGGGTGACGGCGTGATGCTGCACGTCGCCGTCACCGATACGGGGATCGGCATCCCCGAGGACCGGCAGCAGCTCATCTTCGGCGCCTTCACTCAGGCGGACACCTCGACGACGCGCCGCTACGGCGGGACCGGACTCGGGCTCACGATCTGCCAGCGGCTGGTCGGGATGATGGGCGGGCGCATCTGGGTGGAGAGCCAGGTTGGTCAGGGCAGCACGTTCCACTTCACCGTACGTCTCGCCCTCGCGCGGCAGCCGCTGGCTCGACGGGCAGCAGAGGATGTCGCAGTCCTTCGCGGCCTGCCGGTCCTCGCCGTCGACGACAACGAGACGAACCGCCGGTTCCTGGGCGCCCTGCTCGCGTCCTGGGGGGCTGAGCCGACACTCGCCGCCGGCGGTCGTGAGGCGCTCGTCGCGCTCGAGGCGGCACGGAGCGCGGACCGCCCCTTCCGCCTCATCCTCCTCGATGCGCGCATGCCCGGGACGGACGGGTTCGCGGTGGCCGAGCGTATCCGCCAGGAGGGCGACCTGGCCGGCGCCACGGTGATGCTCCTGACGTCGGATCTCCAGAAGGGCGACCTGGGCCGCTGTCGCGAGCTCGGCATCGCTCGCACGCTCATCAAACCGGTGACCCCGTCCGAGCTGCTCGACGCGATCCTGCTCGCCCTGGCCGAGCCGGGCGATCCGACCGCGACGGACGCCGCGACCGCGGGACGAAGCGTGCCCGGTCCCTCGCGCCAGCTCCGAGTGCTGGTCGCCGAGGACAACACGGTCAACCAGCGGCTCATCGTCCGGCTCCTGGAGAAGCTCGGTCACAGCGCGGTCGTGGCCGGCAACGGCCAGGAGGTGCTCGCGGCGCTGGACAAGCGGACGTGGGACCTCATCCTCATGGACGTCCAGATGCCGGAGATGGACGGGTTCACCGCGACCGCGGAGATCCGGCGCTGCGAGGCGGCGACGCCCGGCCGCCATACGCCGATCGTCGCGCTGACCGCTCACGCGATGCGTGGAGACCGCGAGCGCTGCCTCGAGGCCGGGATGGACGACTATCTGACCAAGCCTGTCACGCTCGAGCGGCTGTCAGGCGCGCTCGCGCGGCTATTCCCCGGGGGCCCGGGACAGGCGACCGTGGCGGCCGCCATCGATCACGTCGATCACCCCGCCGGCGACCTCGCGACGGCGCTGCGCCACGCCGGTGGCGATCGACGCCTGCTCCGAGAGATCCTCATGATCTTCCGCGAGGATTGCCCCACGCATCTCCAGGCGATCCGGGACGCGGTGACCCAGGGACACCCGCGAGAGCTCGAGCGGGTCGCCCACAGCCTGAAGGGCTTGCTCCGAACCTTCGGGGCGGCCGAGGCTGCGCAGACCGCCGACCAGCTCGAGCGTCTCGGACACGGAGGCAGCGTCGCCGGCGCCGGAGAGCTCGTCGCCATCCTCGATGGCCAGGTCGAGGCCTTGCTGAAATCGACCGCGGACTGGATCGACAACCATCTCGCCGCGGCCCTCGCGTAATCCCCGCCGATCGTCTAATGTGAGGGCGTGACCGACCCGATCACCGTCTCCGTTCTCACCCATCGGCTCGAAGCGATCGTGCAGGAGATGGGCGAGGCGATGCTGCGCACGGCGTACTCGCAGATCCTGAACTCGAGCCGCGACTTCTCCACGGCGCTCTGTGACGCGCAGGCGCGGCTGATCGCGCAGGCCGAGCACGTGCCGATCCACGTGGGCGCGATCCCGTGGGCGGTCGAATCCGTTCGCGACGCCTTCAAGGGACGGATCCGGCCCGGCGACGTCTACCTGCTGAACGACCCCTACCACGGCAACAACCACCTGCCTGATCTGACGGCGTTCGTGCCGGTGTTCGTCGGCGACGAGGTCGCCTTCTGGTCCGTCAATCGCGCCCACCAGAGTGACATCGGCGGCTCGACCCACGGCGCCTACAACCCGGGCGCCACCGAGATCTGGCAAGAAGGGCTCCGGATCACGCCGCTCAAGCTCTACGACGCGGGCGAGCTTCGCGACGACGTGCTCCGCATGATCACGACCAACGTGCGCCACCCGCACGACTTCATGGGCGACCTCAGGGCGATGATCGGCTCGGCACGCATCGGTGAGCGACGCCTCTTCGCGCTCATCCGCGACTATGGCGCCGCGACGGTCCTGGCGGCCGTGGACGAGATCCTGGACGGCGCCGAGCTGCAGGCACGGCGCTGCGTGAAGACGTGGCGGGACGGGGTGTATCGCGGCGAGTCCATCCTGGACGACGACGGCCACGGGTTCACCGACATCTGGATCCGCGCGACGGTGACCAAGCGGGGCGACGCGCTCACGGTGGACCTCAGCGACTCCCATCCTCAAGTAACCGGCTTCGTCAATTCGTCGTTTCCGAACACGATGTCGGCCGTGCACATGGCGTTCGCTTACCTCATCGACCCGCGGACGCCGAAGAACTCTGGAACGTTCCGGCCCGTCAGGGTCATCGCAAAGCAGGGCACGATCGTCTGGCCCTACCCGCCGGCGCCCGTGACGCTCGCGACGAACCACTGCGCCCAGGAGATCGCCGAGGCGATCATCCGGGCGCTGGCGCCGGCCTGCCCGGAGCGCGCGATCGCGGGATGGGGGCGGCGCTTTCGTATCGCGATCAAGGGCGTCAATCCACGAACGCGCAAGCCGTTCATCTGGCACATGTTCCACGCCCGCCCCGGCGGCGGCGCGACGGCCGTCGGTGACGGATGGGAGACGGCGGGCGAGGGACAGGCGGCCGGCGGGATCAAGTTCGGCAGCGTGGAGGTGGCGGAGGCGCGCTTCCCGCTGACCTTCGAGCACCACGAGTTCCGGACCGACTCCGCCGGGGACGGCATGCACCGCGGCGGCGTCGGCGCGGTGTTGCGCCTGCGCGTGGACATCGAGGAGCCGGCGGTCGCGAACACCGCGGGTGATGGAGTGCGCCACGCTCCGTATGGTCTTCTCGGCGGCAAGGACGGTCTCCCGCACCGCTACCGACTCCGGTCGCGCGGTCGTCCGGACCGCGTGTTGAAGACCAAGGAAGTCGGCATTGTCGTGCGGAAGGGCGACGTTTTCCTGGTTGAGTCCTCCGGGGGCGGTGGCTACGGGCCGCCGGCGAAACGCGCGAAGGCTGCACGGGAGATGGATCGGATCAACGGCTTCGTGAGCAGGTAGACGAACCGTGGTTCGAGCGCGGGCTTCGCCCGCGCAACCTGACGGGACTTAGCCGCCATCGGGTGACCGGGAGTGTCGGGGGGAGCCCCGAGACACACTTTTTGCAGCCCACCAACCGGGCCAGGTGAGAACCGTACGGTCAGGGCTCGCGGGCCAGCACGCGCTAGTCGTAGGGTCGAGGACTGGCGCGGTGCCCGGATGAGCCCGTCTCCAGCCCCCGCCGCATCGAACGGCGCAGACGGATTTCCCGTACGCCGCTCTCCTGTCTGCTTCGCGCCATGGGTTAGGTGACCTATCGACCAGGAGCGCTTTCGGGCGCAGCCCAATATCGGACCCGATAATCTCCGAAGAGCCCGAGCCGTTCATGGAGCCACACCGTACTCCACCTCTTCCAGCCGAAGCCTCGACGGCCCCTCGCCCTCATTAAATGTCGCCGCACTCTCTGCTCGACCCACAGCCTCACATAGGCCAGGCACCGGCTCGCGTTCCCGATCCGGAAGTAGTTCACCCACCCCCGAAGAATCGGGTTGATCTCGGCGATCATCCGGCCCACCGGTTGTGATTGATACCGTCGGAACACTTCCCTGAGCCTTGTCAGCAACGCCGTCCGTTGCGAAACCTTCGGCGTCCCCTGCGCCCTCCAGACGCCCCGCAACGAGCGGACGCGCCGAAAGGCGAAACCCAGGAATCCACAGGTCTCTCCCTGTCGCAGGTCCACGAGCCGGCTCTTCTCCTCGTTCAGCCGCAGATCGAGCTTCGCGAACTCCTCGCGGAGTCGCCGGGGCACCGCCCTCAGCAGCCAGTCATGGCGACGGTGCCAGTCCACGAGGATCCCCAGGTCGTCAGCGTAGCGCGCGTAGTCCACCCGCGTGTACGCCCCTTCCTGGGGCACCCTCGTGGCCCGCTCCAGCATCGCCTCCACCTCGGTGAGATAGATGTTCGCCAACAGCGGCGAGAGCACCCCGCCTTGGGGTACGCCCCGTTTCCCGGAGGCTTTGAGCATCAGCTTGAGCCGGTGCAGGATCGCGCCGTCCTGGACCCGACGGGCCACCTTCCCGAGCAGCAGGTCGTGCCGCACGGTATCGAAG
>JAHFDK010000420.1 GCA_023249095.1 Candidatus Rokuibacteriota bacterium
GACGCTCTTCCAATCTCGGTAGGGGGCGACTGGACCACGCGGCACGCGCTCGCTGCTCCTTTGCGGCTGGGCTCCATCTGGGCGCGTGGCGCCCGACGCCGCTTGGCGGGAACGGGTCCGGCCGCCCCCTACCGCACACGCCCGGCGCCTCCGGCTCCAGGGTTGCGGAGCCTCAGCATGGTGTCGAGGACAGGACGCGAGGGCGAGGCCGGTCGTGATCGAATCTCTCAGCGCCGAGGGGGTGCTTGACACGCGCCAGGGCGACCCGTCAGAGCGGCTCTACACCTCAGTCGGCTACCGGCTGGCCGGCGCGATTCCCGCGTACGCGAAGAGTGCCGACGGCGCGCTCGATCCGAGCGCGTTCTACTACCGGCTGCTGACCGAAGGAGGCCTATCGTGATTCCGGGTGAGTACGTTCTAGGTGAAGGCGAGATCGTCGCGAACCAGGGCCGGCGCACGGTAGAGCTGACGGTGTCCAACACGGCCGACCGGCCCATACAAATCGGCTCCCACTTCCACTTCTTTGAAGTCAATCGGGCGCTTCGTTTTGATCGCGCGCAAGCTTTCGGAATGAGGCTGAACGTGCCGGCCGGCACCGCGGTCCGCTTCGAGCCCGGTGACGAAAAGCGCGTGACGCTCGTCGAGCTGGCCGGCACGCGGCGCGTCTTCGGCCTGAACGGGCTCACCGAGGGGGGCGGCCGCGACCAGGCCCTGGCGAAGCTCGCGGCGTGGGAGCGCCCGTCATGACGCTCCGGCTGACCCGCCGACAGTATGCCGACCTCTACGGTCCCACGACGGGCGATCGGGTGCGTCTCGCCGACACGGAGCTGTTCATCCGGATCGAGCGTGACCTCACGACGCCGGGCGAGGAGGCGAAGTTCGGCGGGGGCAAGGTCATCCGCGACGGCATGGGCCAGTCCGTCCGAGCCACGCGCGCCGCCGGAGCGCTCGATGTCGTCATCACCAATGCCGTCGTCGTCGATCACTGGGGCATCGTGAAGGCCGACATCGGGATCCGTGACGGGCGGATCGTGGGCGTGGGCAAGGCCGGGAATCCGGACGTGATGGCGGGCGTGACGGAGGGGATGGTCGTCGGCGCCTCCACCGAAGTGATCGCGGGCGAGGGGAAGATCATCACGGCCGGCGGGCTCGACACGCACATCCACTTCATCTGCCCCCAGCTCGTCGACGAGGCGATCACCGCCGGCCTCACGACGCTGGTCGGCGGCGGCACCGGCCCCGCGACGGGGACCAACGCCACGACGTGCACGCCGGGCGCCTGGAACATCCACCGGATGCTCGAGGCGGCCGAGGCGTTTCCCATCAACCTCGGCTTCCTCGGCAAGGGCAACGCCTCGGCGCCCGAGCCGCTGCGCGAGCAGATCGCCGCCGGGGCCATCGGGCTCAAGCTCCACGAGGACTGGGGGACGACGCCGACGGCGATCGACTGCGCGCTCGGCGTCGCCGAGGAGCTCGACGTCCAGGTCGCGATCCACACCGACACGCTCAACGAGAGCGGGTTCGTCGAGGACTCGATCCGCGCCTTCAAGGGACGGACGATCCACACCTATCACACCGAGGGCGCGGGGGGCGGTCACGCGCCCGACATCATCCGGGTGTGCGGCGAACCGAACTGCCTGCCCTCGTCGACGAACCCGACGATGCCGTTCACCGTGAACACCATGGACGAGCACCTCGACATGCTCATGGTCTGCCACCACCTCAACGCGCGGATCCCCGAGGACCTCGCCTTCGCCGAGTCGCGCATCCGCGCCGAGACGATCGCCGCCGAGGACGTGCTGCACGACCTCGGCGCGATCAGCATGATGTCCTCGGACTCCCAGGCGATGGGCCGGATCGGCGAGGTGATCATCAGGACCTGGCAGACCGCCGACAAGATGAAGCGCCAGCGCGGTCCACTCCCGGGGGACCCCCCGGGCGACGATAACGCGCGCGTGAAGCGGTACGTCGCGAAGTACACGATCAACCCGGCCATCGCCCACGGCCTGGCCGGCCACGTGGGCTCGGTCGAGGTGGGCAAGCTAGCCGATCTGGTAGTCTGGAAGCCCGCGTTTTTCGGCGTGAAGCCGGAGCTGGTGGTCAAGGGTGGCGTGATCGCGTGGGCGGCGATGGGCGACCCGAACGCGTCGATTCCCACGCCCCAGCCCGTGCTCTACCGTCCGATGTTCGGGGCGTTCGGCCGGGCCGTCGGCGCCACGGCGCTGACGTTCGTGTCGGCGGCGGCGCTTGCCGACGGCGTACCGCAACGACTCGGCCTCACCCGGCGCGCCGTCGCGGTCACGCACTGTCGCGGCCTCGGTAAGCGCGACATGATCCACAACGACGCGCTGCCGCGGATCGAGGTCGATCCCGAAACCTACCAGGTGCGCGCGGACGGCGCGGTGCTCACGTGCGAGCCGGCGCGCGTCTTGCCCATGGCGCAACGGTATTTTCTCTTTTAATGGGGGGCCCCGAAATGGCCCCCCATACCCCCCCGTCTGCGTCGCGATCGAGCCGGGGGCTCGATCGTTCCGGCGGTCCTGACGGGGCCGGCGAGCGCGAGGTTGCCGACCGCGGCACTGCCGGCGACCGGGAGGTGGTCGTGGTTACCCATTCACAGGTGGGCGAGCGCGAGGAGGATCTGTCCGGGCACGAGCGCGACACGCTCTTGCTCACGGCCGAAGAGCGCCAATGGGGCCGCCGTCGCGTGACGACGACCAGGGGGCGCACGCTCGCGCTGGCGCTGCCCACCGGCACCACGCTCACGCCCGGGGAGATCCTTCACGTCGGCCTGGACTGGTACCTCATCGTGGAGGGCGCGCCGGAACCGGTTCTCGCGGTCACGCCGGCCTCGGGCGAGGAAGCGCTACGCATCGCCTTCGAGGTGGGTAACCGCCACTTCACGCTGGCCCTCGATGGCGAGCGGCTCCTTGTGCCGGACGACCGGGCGATGGATCAGCTCCTCACGCGGCTCGGCGTGCCCTTCGAGCGAGCGCAGGCAGTGTTCGTGCCGATCGGAAGGGGGCACCGCCATGACGGGTGATCCAGCGCTGCTGACGCTGCTCCAGTTCGCTGACGGGCTGTTCCCGGCCGGCGGCTTCGCTCACTCGTTCGGGCTCGAGACCTACGTACAGGACGGTCGGGTTCGGGACCGCCAGGGCCTGGAGGCGTTCATCGCGGCTCACCTGGAGGGCTCCGCCGGTCCCGCTGACGCGGCGGCGGCCGCGATCGCCGTGCGGCTGTCGGCCCGCGCCGACATCGAGGACTGGATCGCGCTCGACGCGCGGCTCGACGCGATGAAGAGCATTCCCGAGTTCAGGACGGCGAGCCGGCAGATGGGTCGCCAGTCGCTCCGGATCGCCGTGGGCCTCGGCGATGACGTGTTCCTGGCTCGTCTGGCGCGCGCCGTCGACGATGAGCGCTCGTCCGGCCATCACGCGACGGTGTTCGGCGCGATCGTCGGGCGCGGCGGCGCCGGGCCCGAGCCGGCCGCCGCGGCGTACCTTTACGCCACCGCGGCACTGCTGGTCGGTGCAGGTCTGCGATTGATCGCGCTCGGACAGCTGGACGGCCAGCGAGTGCTGGCCGCGATGCGGGCTCGCATCGAGCGGCTGGCCGCCGCGGCGGCGCGGGCCACCGCCGACGACCTGTGGAGCTTCAATCCCGCGCTCGAGCTCGCGGGCATCCGTCACGCCACCCTCGACATGAGGTTGTTCAGATCATGACCACGATTCCGCGACCGTTGAAGATTGGCATCGGCGGGCCCGTCGGCTCGGGGAAGACCGCGCTGACCGAGGCCCTCTGCCGGCGCCTCTCCGGCGAGCTCGACATGGCGGTCATCACCAATGACATCTACACGAAGGAGGACGCCGAGTTCCTCGTGCGCCGGGGTGCGCTGCCGGCGGAGCGGGTCGTCGGCGTCGAGACGGGTGGGTGCCCGCACACGGCGATTCGAGAAGACGTCTCGGTGAATCTCGAAGCCGTGGACGCGCTCCTGAAGACGTTTCCGAATCTCGACCTTCTTCTCGTCGAGAGCGGCGGCGATAATTTGGCGGCGACGTTCAGCCCCGAGCTGGTCGACGCGATGATGTACGTGATCGACGTGGCCGCGGGCGAGAAGATTCCGCGCAAGGGCGGTCCGGGAATCACGCGCTCCAACCTCCTGGTGATCAACAAGATCGATCTGGCACCGCACGTGGGCGCGGACCTCTGCGTGATGGAGCGCGATTCGCGCCGGATGCGTGGTGCCCGCCCCTTCGTCTTCACGAACCTCCGGACGGGCGAGGGGGTCGACACGATCCTCGCCTGGATTCGGCACGAGCTGACGCTCGA
>JAHFDK010000144.1 GCA_023249095.1 Candidatus Rokuibacteriota bacterium
TACGAAAGGGGGACGTGATGGCCTTGGCGGTTGGATTCATCGGACTCGGCAACATGGGGCGGCCAATGGCGCTCAATCTCGTCAAGCACGGCTTTCCGCTGGTCGTGCACGACATCGATGGGGCGAAGCTCGAGCCGCTCCGCGCGCGAGGCGCAGCGGTCGCCGACTCGGCCGAGCGGGTGGCCGCCTCGGCCGACCGCACCATTTGCATGGTGGAGACCACCGCCCAGGCGGAAGCGGTCATCGTCGGCGAGCGCGGGATCATCCACGGCGCCGCGCCCGGACACATCGTGATCTGCATGAGCACGATCGACCCGTTCGTCGTGCGGCGGCTGGCCGACACGCTGGCGACTCGCGAGGTGGCGATGCTCGACGCGCCCGTGAGCGGCGGTACGGAACGCGCGGCGACCGGCGAGCTCTCGATCATCGCCGGCGGGGCGACGGCGACGTTCGAGGTGTGCCGCGATCTCTTCAAGGCCATGGGGACGAAGATCTTCCACGTGGGTGGGCTCGGGCAGGGACTGGCGATGAAGCTCGTCAACAATATGCTGGTCCAGGTGAACACGGTCGCGGTGGCCGAGGCACTCGTGATGGGTGTCAAGGCCGGACTCGACCCGCGCACGATCTACGAGGTCGTGCGGGTCAGCACCGGGACCAGCTCCGCGTTCGAGCGGCGGGTGCCGCGGATCCTGGCGCGCGACTTCTCGCCGACCGGAACCGTGGACATCTCGTACAAGGACCAGGAGCTCGAAACGGGATTCGCCAAGCAGCTCGGTGTGCCGCTGTTGCTGGCCAACGTGAGCCAGCAAGTCTACCAGATGGCGCGTGCGGCCGGCTTGGGCAAGCAGGACGGGACCGCCATCATCCAGGTGCTCGAACGGCTCGCGGGCGTGCAGGTCGGCGGCTAGGAGCCGATCGGGAAATCGAGGAGCGCCACGGCTACGCCGGGGCGCTTCCGAGCGTATAGGTGGGTTGGGGGCCCTTCGAGGCCCTCGTCGGGCACAGGACCGGAGAGCGTGAGGAGCCGCTCGACCACGCACTCATTGGGCCACCTTCATCGGGCCGATCACACGCAGGCCCTCGTTCGCACCCATGTCCGTGACCGTCTTGTCGTCCACGGGCTCGGCGTCAAGGCGCAACCGATCTGGGTGAGTGGGTCGCTTATGCGAACTTTTTCCGGATCTCGTCGTACACCGCTTGCGTGTGGTCGAGCCTCATGCGAACGTCCTGCAGCTCGTGTTCCGCGCGCGCTTGTTCGGCCTTCGCGGTCGCCGTCTGCTGCTCCATGCGGGCGATCTCGTCGGCAAAGACGCGCTGTCGGGTCGCGAGATCGGCGTCGAGCGCGGCGACTTCCTGCTCGACGGCCTGGCGCTTCGTCGCGATCTCGGTGCCCAGCTCGTGGAGGTGCTCGCGCAACGCATTCCGCTGCGCGAGCAGCTCACCGATCCTGCCGACGAGCTTGTCCGCCTCGACGAGATCATCGAGCATGTTCCGGACTTGGCTCAGGCGTTGCGAAAGCTCGCTCATGGAGAGTCCTCCTCTACGCGACCACGAGATTGCCGAGTTCGCTGATCGGCAGCGTCCCCGGCTGGTCGAGCGCGAACGTGGCGGATCCGCACGACGATCTCGTCGCGAGGGGCGCTCATGAGCGGCTCGAGTCGCTGCGCGTGGTCGCGCGGCCCTACTTCTACCGCTACACCCGATGCGCCACGGGCTCCAACGCAAATCTTGTTCTGGTGCGCGCGGGAGCGCGACGGTGGAAAACGTGGCTGAAAACGTGGCCCCGGCCACCTCACAGGGTCTCCCATTTCAGCCAACGCCAGCCAACAGGAGAAAGAAAACTCCCTCAGCGAATCAGCGACTTACCGAGGGGTGAGCGGCGCGCGTGGTTCCTATGTCCAGCGCGTCTGCCAGTTTCCCTCCGACCTGGGCGAGCACATCGTCATTCACGGCTCACCGGGTAAGCAAGCGGACCTCTCGCGGCTACCGGCGCGGACCGTTGTCGACCTCGTCCCCCGTCAGAGGAAGGTGCGAGACTTGGTCGACTTCATCGACGCGCACGGCGGCCGCCTCGGGGCATTCCGGGGCTACAGGGTCGAGGGCAAGAAGTCGGACGACGACGAGCCGGGCAGCCACGATCCCGACGCTGTGCCCTGACAAGGCGACGGCCCCTCAGACCATCGAGGGGCCGCCGTTTCGTCGTTTCCTGTTGGTTTCCTAGGGCCTACCCGCGCACCTGGCCCTCGAACCTGACCCACCGGGGATCGCCCTTCAAGCCCGTTCGGGGCCCGTCGAGGCCCCCCATGTACCTAGACGACGAGATCGCGGACGACGCCCCGAAGATCCATCTCGTACTCGAGGCCGACGAGGGGCGGGCGGCTTGGAAACCAGCGCACCCCGTGAATCGCCGCCGCGCCCGCCGGCTGCAGAACCGTGTCGGCGAGAAATGTGTCGAACGGCCTGACGGTATAGACGTCAACCGTCGTGACGTCGGGCCAGTCGGCGTCGAGCCCGGAGAGCCTCGCCTGCATGACGCCCATGACGTGCGCCGCCTTCTCACGCATCGCCTCGGGGGATGTCTCCCCGTGGCGCACGATCCCCTGGACGCCGACGCCGCGCTCGCGCATTTCGCCCGCGCCGGCCACGACGAACGTGGGCCGTGGCGTCGCGCCCGGAACCGTATAGGCGAACGCGTAGAGCGAGGGCTCGGACGGCGCGCCGACGAGGGGGGCGACGTTCGTGCGCGCGATCGGGTTCTTGCCGTCGACGAGCAGCTTCCACTCGGACAGCAGCGCGCGGTAGCCGGCGTTGAACGCATCGAACCCCTCGAAGCTGAACGGCACCGGGCTTCGGAGCTCGATGGCGCACAGCGCGGTGCGCGGCCGACCCTCCGGGCGGAGATGGCGGTCGATGAGCGCGAAGCCATCGCGCCACGGGATCGGTGCGCGGAGCGTCACGTGGACCACCTGGTATCCGGGAAGCGCGACCACGCCCGACGAGAACGGCGCGATGCCGGGCAGGAAGCGATAGTTGCCACCGGGCACGTCGCGAGCGGTCGCCGCGCGGCTCATGGCTCCGAACCTACCACTTCGCGCCGTCCATCCTCTTGACATTGTCCGACGAGCAACTTCTAATGCCCGCGCAGAGCGGTTGCCGACCGACGCTCTCTGGGGAGGATCCCATGTTTCCGTACCGATCTGTGCGCTTCGTGTGTGGGCTGATCGCGGCGACGCTGGTGTTGGCCCTCTCGCTGGCGTCGGACACGTCGGCGCAGGGCAAGAAGCTCAAGATCGGGGTCATCTACGACTACACCGGGCCGCTCGCGGGCGGCGGCTCCGACCTGCACGCGCTCGGCGCCAAGATCATGATCGACTACTTCATCAAGAAGGGCGGGGTCGAGGGCTACCAGATCGAGGCGATCTACGCCGACGCCCAGAGCAAGCCCGACATCGCCATCAACGAGGCGATCCGCCTGATCGAGCAGGAGAAGGTCGACATGCTGCTCGGCTTCTACTCGTCGGCGCAGTGCGTTCCGGTGGCCGCCCGTGTCGAGCAGCTCAAGAAGTTCATGTGGATCACCACCTGCATCTCCTCGGCGGTGCTCGAGAATCGCCATCTCAAGTACGTGTTCCGGACGCAGCCGAGCGGCCGGCAGTTCGGCCTGATGTCGATGGACTTCCTCGCTCAGAATGCGAAGGCCAAGCTCGGCAAGGAGCCCAAGGACCTGCGCGTCGCGATCATCCACGAGGACGGCGCGTACGGCGTCGACGTCTCGAAGGGGAACGAGGAGGGCGCCAAGAAGGCCGGCTTCACGATCGTGCTGAAGGAAGGGTATGCCGCGACGGCGCCGGATCTGTCTTCGCTGGTGACGAAGCTCAAGCGCGGGCGCCCGGACGTCATCTTCCACACCGGCTATAACCCGGACATCACGCTGTTCCTGCGCCAGGCCCGCGAGCAGGGCCTGCGCTTCAGCGCGCTGATCGGTCACGGCGCCGGCTATGGCGTCTACGACAAGCTGAAAGAGGCGCTCGGCCGGGACGTCAATTACTTCTTCAATGTCGACCCGATCTCGATCTGGCTGACCAACGAGAAGGCGCTGCGCTCCCCGCTGCCGGCCATGATCAAGATGGTGGGCGAGGAGTACGAAAAGGCGCGGCCCGGCACCCTGGTCAAGTCGGCGCACGTGGGCATGTCCGCCAGCAACACCTACGTGTTCATGAGCGAGGTGTTGCCGCGCGCCATCAAGAAGTACGGTGGCATCGACGCCGACGCGCTCCGGAAGGCGGCGCTCGAGGTCGACTTACCGGAGGGCGGCACCATGCTCGGCTTCGGCGTGAAGTTCGAGGGTGAGGGCGCGCCCATGTCCGGCCAGAACGATCGCGCCTTCCCGGTCATCCTCCAGTACGTCGACGACAAGCCGTATCTCGTATGGCCGAAGAGCCAGCAGCAGCGCGACCCGGTCCTGCCCCTCCCGGGCTCGTCGCCCTACGCGGCGCAGTGAGCGGCGCGACGACGCGCTGAGTTGACTCAGGGGCGGCGCCGCCCGCCCCATATCGATGCTAGCCGTTCATGGTCTCACCAAGCGCTTCGGCGGCTTCACGGCCGTCGACCATGTGTCCTTCGCGGTCGAAAAGGGTGAGATTCTGGGCCTGATCGGCCCGAACGGGTCCGGCAAGAGCACCATTTTCAACATGCTGTCGGGCGCCCTGGTCCCGAATGGCGGCTCGATCCGCTTCGAGGAGCGCGAGATCGCCGGCCAGGCGCCGCACCGGATCGTCAACCTCGGCGTCGGTCGCACCTTTCAGATCCCACGGCCGTTCCGCCGGCTCTCGATCCTCGAGAACGTCGTGCTCTCGGGTTTCTACGGCCAGGGTCGGCGCTCGCGGGCGAAGGCCTTCGAGGCGGCGGAGCGGGCGCTCGGCCTGGTGGGCCTGCCGACCGATCGCGCGGCGACGGTCGACGGATTGGGGGCGGCGGCGCTGAAGAAGCTGGAGCTCGCCAAGGCGCTCGCCACGGCGCCGAAGCTGCTGCTGGCCGACGAGAGCCTCAGCGGCCTGGACGAGCACGAGATGGATCAGGCCGCCGACCTGCTGCGCCGGATCTGCAAGGAGCTGGGCATCACCATCATCTGGGTCGAGCACATCATGGGGGTCCTGATGCGCGTCGTGGACCGCGTGATGGTGCTCGATCATGGCGAGAAGATCGCGGAGGGCCTTCCGGCGCAGGTCGCGAGCGATCCGCGTGTCATCGAGGTCTATCTCGGGACCCAGGCCGCGGCGGTGTCAGCGGTCGCGGCCGCCCGCACCTGACCGGGATCGTCGCGTGACGTCGACCGCGCCCATGCTCGAGTTGAAATCGGTCCGCGCGGGATACGGGAGCTTCCAGGCGCTGTACGACGTGTCGCTGGAGGTTCGCGAGGGGGAGGCGGTCGGCGTCATTGGACCCAACGGCGCCGGCAAGACGACGCTGATGCGCGTCGTGTCCGGCCTCATCCGGCCAACCTCCGGGTCGATCGTCATGGACGGCATCGACCTGGCGGCGACCCCACCGCACCGGATCGTGGAGCTCGGCGTGGCCCACGTGCCCGAGAGCCGGCGCCTCTTCGCGCGCATGACCGTCGAGGACAACCTCAAGATGGGTGGTTTCGTGCCGGCGGCACGGCCGAAGTTCCGCCGGCAGCTCGACGCCGTCTATGAACTGTTCCCGCGCCTGCGCGAGCGCCGCCGCCAGCTCGCCGGCAGCATGTCGGGGGGCGAGCAGCAGATGTGCGCGATCGGCCGGGCCCTCATGTCCGAACCGAAGCTGCTCCTCCTGGACGAACCGTCGGCCGGGCTCGCGCCTGTCCTCGTCGAGCAGGTGTTCGAACTGGTGAGACGAATCCGCGCCGGCGGCCTGACGGTGTTGATCGTCGAGCAGAACGTGCAGCAGGTGCTGCGGGTGGTCGATCGGGCCTACCTGCTCAAGACCGGCCGCATTCACGCCGCCGGGAAGGCCGCCGAGCTCTTGGCGAGCGACAGCATCCGCCAGGCGTATCTCGGAGTCTGAGCGAGGAGGGCACGACCTGGGCATCTTCGACATCTTCCTGCTCGAGGCGCTGATCAACGGGATTCTGCTGGGCGGGGTCCTGGCGTTGCTGTCGCTGGGCCTCAATCTGGTCTTCGGCGTCATCGACGTCGTCTGGATCTGCTACGCCGAGCTCATCATGCTCGGCATGTACGGGATGTACTTCCTCTATACGGTGTACCACCAGCCCATCTGGCTGGCGGCGGCGGGCTGCATCCTCGGTGTCGGCATCCTGGGCGTGATGCTGCACGTCCTGGTGATCGCCCCGCTCCTCGGAGCGGCGCCGATCAACCAGCTCCTGGCCACCGGCGGCGTGCTGTTCTTCCTGCAGTCCGCCGCGACCGTGCTCTTCGGCATCGAGTTCAAGAACCTGGGCCTGAGGCTGCCGGTGCTGACGGTCGCGGGAATGTTCGTCAGCTATTCCCGCCTGCTGGCCTTCGCCGCGGCGCTCATCGGCATGGTGCTGGTCTATCTCTTGCTGACGCGGACCTACACGGGCACGGCGATCCGCGCGATCGCTCAGGACCGCCGGATCATGCCGCTCATGGGCGTCAACAGCCGCCGGATCTACCTGATCACCTCGGGGCTGGGCGGCGCGCTGGCGGGTCTCGCCGCGTGCCTGCTGGTGCTGCAGTACGACGTCCATCCCTTCGTCGGTCTCTCGTTCGGGCCGATCACCTTCCTGATCTGCGTCCTCGGCAGCCTCGGTAACTTCGCCGGCGGCTTCGTCGCCGCCTTCGTGTTCGCCGAGATCATCTCGGTCGGCGGTCTGTACCTCGACCTGGAGTGGGGATACGTGTTCGCGTTCGCCTTCTTCATCGTGATGATGTTCGTGCGGCCCGAGGGCTTGATGGCCAGGCGCTCGTGACACGCTATCTGCCGTGGATCGGCGGCGCCGCCCTGGTCGCGTTGCCGTTCGTCTACCGGTCGCCCTACCCACTGCACATCCTGATCATCATCCTCATCTGGTCGTTCGCCTACACCTCGTGGTCGGTGATGGGGCGGTTCGGCCTGGTCTCGCTCGGTCACGGCGGATTCATGGGAATCGGCGCCTACGTGACGGCCCTCGCGTGGAACCATGGGCACGTCAGCCCATGGATCGGCATCCCGCTGGCGCTCCTCGCCGGCGCCGGGCTGGCGGCGCTGGTGGCGTATCCGTGCTTCCGCTTCCGGATCACCGGCCACTACTTCGCGCTGGTCACGCTGGCCCTCTCGGGGATCGTCCTGCAGGTGATCACCGCGACGCGCGACCACACCGGTGGCTCGCTGGGCTACACGCCGGAGCGCTACCGCGGAGGCAACTCGTTGTGGGCGCTCCAGTTCAGCGACAAGACGACCTGGTACCTGATCGCGCTGGCGGTCTGGGCCGTCGGACTCTACGTCTGGCATCGGGTCGACCGGAGCATGCTCCGCTACGCGCTCGAGGCGATCTCGGAGGACGAGGACGCCGCGGCCGCGACGGGGGTTCACGTGACCGCGGAAAAGCTCAAGATCACTGTGCTCAGCGCCGCCATGACGGCGCTCGCGGGGGCGCTCTACTGCCAGTACCAGATGTTCATCTCGCCCGACACGGTGAGCGGGATCTCGGTCTCGCTCCAGATGGTCTTCGCGGTGGTGGTCGGCGGCATTTACGTATCGCTCGGTCCCACGATCGGAGCCGTGATCACGATCTTGATGGCCGAAGTGTTACGCATCTCGTTCGGTACCAGGGCGGTCGGGTGGGACAATCTCGTCTACGGAGTCCTGCTGGTGCTCTTCATCGTCTTCCTGCCCAAGGGCATCCTCGGAAGCCTGCTGGATCTCCGGCGGAGAGCGACATGGATCTCGAGCTGAGGGGTAAGGTCGCCGTCGTCACGGGGGCCAGCGTCGGCATCGGACGCGAGATCGCAAAGGCGCTGGCCTTCGAGGGCGTGCAAACGGCCGTGGTCGCCCGCCGTGCGAATCTGCTCGCCACGCTCCGGGAGGAGATCGAACGCGCGGGCGGACCGCGACCGCTTGCCCTGCCCATCGACCTGTACGGGCCGGACACCGCGCCGCGGATTCGCGATGCCGCGCTCTCCGCCTATGGGCGCGTCGATATCCTGATCAACAATGCCGGCGGGTCGCGGACGATCCCGTGGGACTCGCCCGACGCGGCCTGGGACGAATCGTTCTCTCTCAATTTCACCGCCGTGCGCCGGACGACCCAGGCGCTCTTGCCCGGCATGATCGAGCGGCGATGGGGCCGCATCCTCTGCGTCACCGGGAGCGCCGAGCCGTCCACCGTCAACGCCGCCGTCGCCGCCAAGGCGGGCGTCCACGCCTGGGCCAAGGGGCTCTCGCGCGAGATCGGGCGACACGGGATCACGATCAACTGCCTGGCGCCCGGGCGTATCCACAGCGAGCAGATCGATATGCGTCTGCACCCGACGCCCGAGAGTCAGGCCGAGTTCGCGCGGAACATCCCGCTCGGCTATTTCGGTGATCCGTCCGACGTGGCGTTCTTCGCGGCGTTCCTGTGCTCGCCCAAAGCGCGCTACATCACCGGTGAACGCATCCACGTCGACGGCGGTCTGCACCGCTCCGTCTGAACGCGCATGACCCACGTGACCCGCGAGCTCTTTGGCTTTCTCGGCGAGCTGCGGCGACACAACAACCGCGAGTGGTTCAACGCGAACAAGGACCGCTACCTGGCCGAGGTGCGCGACCCGCTCCTCGCCTTCATCCAGGCGATCGCGCCGCAGCTCACCCGGATCAGCCCGCACATCGTCGCCGACGCGCGGTCCTCGGGCGGCTCGCTGCTGAGAATCTATCGGGACACGCGGTTCAGTCGTGACAAGACGCCCTACAAGACCAACGCGGGACTGTCCTTCGGCCTCGATGCCCCGAGAGACTTTGACGCTCCTGGCTACTATCTCCACCTGGCGCCCGGTGAGGTCTTCATGGGCGCGGGTATCTGGCGCCCGAGCGCCGATGCCCTGCGCGCGATCCGCGAGGCGATCGTCAAGGACCCACGTGGATGGAAACGAGCGAAGCGCTCGGACCTCGCGCATGGCGAAGCGACGCTGAAGCGGCCGCCGCGGGGCTTCGATCCCGACCACCCGCTCATCGACGATCTCAAGCGGCTGAGCTTCACGGCCGGCGTGCGGTTCAGCGAGCGGCAGGCCTGCGCACCGCAGTTTCCCGCCCGCTTCGTCGCGGCCTGCCGCGGTCAGGCGCCGCTGATGAAATTCCTGGCGCGCGCGATGGGTCTCTCCTTCTGATCCGGTCACGCTGGTCCGCTCTCGCTCTTACGGGCCGTCCGGCGTAGCATGGGGGCGCCGTGAGCCCTGGGGAATTCGCCACGACCGGGATCGCCCACTCGCTTCTGACGCGGGAGGAACTCCTTCGCCGAGCGGGCGAGCTGGTGCCGGTCTTCAAGGAGCGCGCGGCCCGTACCGAGGAGCTCCGGCAGATTCCCCCGGAAAGCGTCCAGGATCTGCTGGCCTCCGGGCTCATCCGAATCGGGAATCCTCGTCGATACGGCGGCCACGACGTCGAGGTGGACACGGCGTTCGACGTGGGATTCGAGCTGGGTCGCGGCTGCGGGTCGACCGGCTGGTGCTACTCACTGTGGACGGCGCACAACTGGTGGCTCGGCCACTTTCCCGAGCAGGCCCAGGAAGAGTTCTTCGCGACGGGCCCGGATACGCTCTTCTCGAGCGGCTTGAACCCCGCGGGTGGGAAGGTCGAGCCCGCGAGCGGCGGGTTCCGAGTGTCCGGTCGCTGGGGCTTCTCCAGCGGCTGCGACGCGGCCACCTGGGTCATGGTGGCGGTCCCCGGCCCTCGTCCCAACGGGCTGAGCTGGCTCCTGCTCCCGCGCTCGGACTACCAGATACTCGACACGTGGTTCGCCTCGGGGATGCGGGGGACAGGGAGCAAGGACATCGTGATCAAGGATGCCTTCGTTCCGGCCCACCGAGCCGTGGATCCCGATCGGTGCGGCGCCGATGACATGACCGGGTGGAAGTTCCACGGACGCCTCAGCTATCGAGCCCCTCTCAGGTGTCTGGCAGGGTGGGATCTGGCGGCTCCGCTCGTCGGCATCGCCCAGGGCGCCATCGACGAGTTCACGTCGCGCCTACAGCGCACGTCGGGCCCGGGCCGGACAGCGGATTCCGTGGCTCTGCAGCTACGGCTGGCCGAAGCCAGCGCCGAAGTGGACGCCGCTCGCTCGCTGCATCGCCTCGACATCCAGGAGATCCTCGACCGGGCGGCGCGGGGCGAACCGTTCACGGAGCTGGACCGGGCCCGCTACCGTCGAGACAAGGCCTTCGTCGCGCGGCTCTGCGTCCGTGCCGTCGACCGGCTATTCGAAGCGAGCGGGGCCCGCGCCGTGCTGGACACAGAACCGATCCAGCGCTGCCATCGCGACGTGCACGGCGCCTCGCACCACGCAGCACTCAGCTGGGACCTCGTCGCCGAACAATTCGGCCGCCAAGCCCTCGGCCTCCCGCCAAGCCCCTAACGCAATGAGCTTGGCGAGGAGCCGAGAAGCGGGCGGAGACAGACGCCCCGCCGCTGCGCATGGAATCGAGAGCGGGGCGGAGATGCACGCCCCAGCGGATACGCAGGGGAGTCGAGACGGGGGCGGACATGCACGCCCCGCGTGTACGCAGGGGAGTCGAGAGGGGGGCGGAGCCCCCCTCTCCCAAAGGAGATAGCCCGATGAAAGTGGTCGATGCGATCGCCGAGATCATGAAGCGCGAGGGAGTGGAATTCCTCAGCACGTATCCGACGACGCCCCTGATCGACGCGGTGGCGGCGATCGGGATCCGGCCGGTGCTCTGCCGCCAGGAGCGCGTCGGCGTGGGCATCGCCGACGGCTTCAGCCGGACCACGAACGGCCGGCGCCTCGGCGTGTTCGCCATGCAGTACGGCCCGGGCGCCGAGAACGCCTTCGCGGGAGTGGCCACGGCGTATTCCGATTCGGTGCCGATCCTGGTGCTGCCTCTGGGGCACCAGCGGGATCGAGCGCAGGTATTTCCCCTGTTCAGCTCGGCGCGCACGTACGCCTCGGTCACCAAGTGGGTCGAGACGCTGAACCAGCCCGAACAGGTGTCGGAGGTCATGCGGCGGGCGTTTAATCTATTGAAGATGGGGCGCCCCGGACCGGTCATGGTCGAGATCCCCGCGGACGTGGCCGTGGCGGACGTGGGTGACCAGGTCGTGCTCCAGTACAAGGTAGTGAAGGCCACCCGGCCGTCGGGCAACCCGCGTGACGTCGCGGCGGCGGCGCGTGTGCTCATCGAGGCCGACAAGCCCGTGATCCACGCCGGCCAGGGCGTGATGTACGCCGAGGCTTCCCCCGAGTTGCTCGAGCTCGCCGAGCTCCTGCAGATTCCGGTCATGACCACGCTCGAGGGGAAGAGCGCCTTCCCGGAAGATCATCCGCTGGCGCTGGGCACCGGGGGTGGTGGTGTCATGTCTGGCCCGTCTCACCATTTCCTGTCCCAGGCGGACGTGGTGTTCGGGATCGGCTGCAGCTTCACACGCCACGGCATGGCCACCAACATCCCGGCGGGCAAGACCATCATTCACGCGACCAACGACGAGCGCGATCTCAACAAGAACTATGCCGCGGACCATCCGATCCTCGGCGACGCCAAGCTGGTCCTGCGCCAGTTCATCGATGCGGCCAGGGACCTCCTGGGCGCTCGCCTCCGGCGCGACGGCGCGGCCGCGGGCGAGGTGCGGCAGGCGAGGGAGACGTGGCTCAAGGAATGGATGCCCAAGCTCACCTCGAACGCGGTGCCCATCACGCCCTACCGCGTCATCTGGGACTTCATGCAGACGATCAATCCCCGCGACGCGATCGTGACGCACGATTCCGGCAGCCCGCGCAATCAGCTCGTGCCGTTCTACGCCGCGACCGCCCCTCGGGGCTACATGGGTTGGGGCAAATCCCACGCGCTCGGCACCGGCCTGGGCCTGATCATGGGCGCCAAGCTCGCCGCCCCGGACAAGTTCTGCGTGAACTTCATGGGGGACGCCGCGTTCGGGATGACGGGGCTCGACTTCGAAACCGCCGTGCGCTGCGGCATTCCCATCACGACGATCGTGCTGAACAATTCCGCCATGGCGATCGAGCGGCACGCGCTCGTCGTCTCACACGACCGCTACCGGACCCGGGATATCGGCGGGCACTACGCCGACATGGGGCGCGCGATGGGCGGCCAGGCAGAGCGAGTCGAGAAGCCCGCGGACATCGTCCCGGCGCTGGAGCGCGCCCGGAAGGCGAACGAGGGCGGGCAGGCCGTGCTGCTCGAGTTCGTCACCAGCGAAGAGATCGCCTTCTCCCACCGGCGCGCCCTGTAGGGCGCGTCGGCACGGAGGACGGGTGCAGTTCGGCTGGTTGACGCTCGCCCACTCCGGGTCCCCCGAGGAGGACTACGGGGCGATCCACGAGCTGGTCGCCCAGGCGTGCTTCGCGGAGACCATGGGCTTCGACGGGCTCTGGCTCACCGAGCACAACTTTACGGGCGAGAGCGTGTACTGCGATCCGATTCCATTCGCCAGCGTCGTGGCCGCGCGCACGTCGCGGATCCGGATCGGCTTCGCAGTGCTCCAGCTCGCCCTGCGCCATCCGATCCGCCTGGCGACCGAGCTGGCGCTCCTCGACAACCTGTCGGGCGGCCGACTCGACGTCGGCGTCGGCCACGGGACCAACTTCAACGAGTACGAGTTCGTCGGCTACGGATTGCGGAGCGACGACAGCCGGGAGCGGATGGAGGAGACCCTCGAGGTGATGATCCGGGCGTGGACCGAGTCGCCGCTCGTTCACGACGGCAAGTTCTATCGCCTCCGCCTGCCCGAGCTTCGCCCCCGAACCCGACAGCGACCGCATCCGCCCGTCTGGCGCAGCGTCTCGTCAGCGGGCTCCGTCCGGGAGTGCGGCAGAACAGGCGCGCCGATCATGATGGCGCGAATACCGGCGGCGCGCGTCCCGGAGCGGCTCGCGCTCTACGAGGCCGGGCTCGCCGACAGCGGCCTCGACGGTGAGCGGCAGCGACGGCTTCGCGAACAGGCGGCCCTCTGGCGCTTCGTCCACGTCGCCGAGAGCCAGGCCCAGGCCGAGGACGAGCTGACCCGGGCGCTTCTCTTGACGCGACGCCATATGGTCCATGCCCGCGAAGCCCACAACCCCGCCGACTTCCACGTCGAGGCGACGCGGGTCAACCCGTGGAACGATCCGCGTGTGTCGGACGAGGAGGGTGTGCGCTACTCGCTCGAGACCGCCACGCTCTGCGGCACCCCCAAGCACGTCGCGGACCGTCTCGGCGAGCTCCGCGATGCCGGCGTTCATCACGTGCTGTGTCAAATGAGCTACGGTTACCTGCCGCACGCGACCATCGTCGACTCGATGCGCCGCTTCGGCGAGGACGTGATCCCGCGGTTTCGCTGAAGATTCCGTTCCGCGGGACACGTCGGCATAGTTCTCGCCGCTTCGGCGCAAGCGCGCACCGGGTCATCGATCAGGCAACCCCCTGCCGGGTGTGACGACCGCGGCCCACAGATCGACGAGCTGCAAGGACGTCGGCCGCTTCAGCAGCGCCGTGCCCAGCGCCCTGAGCTGCCCGTCCGTCGGCCACCAGAAGTAGTTCGCGTCGGCCTCGAGCCGCTCGATCTGCGCCGCTGCGTCTGAAGGGTCGACAGGACCGAGGAGATCCACTCGCTTCATCGCCAGGCGCGTCGCCGCGCTCACGTCGAGCCGTCCGTCCTCCCGCACTCCCTGTCGAAATGGAAGGATCCGCAGCACGCCGACCACGTGGTGGCGATCCACGTCGACCACGACCTCGAGGAGCTTCAGATCTCGGCCGGCCCGGGCCGCGGGCAACGCCTCGCCGTCGAACCAGCGCTCGCATGTGGCCGCGGCCACGCGCGTGATCGTTCCGTCATCTTCCGCGATGAACCAGCGGAGCCCGTACCCCATGCCCACCTCGCCGTGTCGTCGCCCGGCGCCTCGACTGTATCCGATTCCATCCAGCCAGCGAAACTCGCGCCGTGTCGTCGATTTGCCTTGCTCGACCCGACTCGCTCGGCTATGTTCGAACCTCACGAACAAAAGGGGAGCCGCCAGGACATGGCCAGTGTCGCCCTTCGGTCGAGCCGCTCCTTCTCCTATCCCACCGCCTCGGAATCATCCGCGCTCGCTTGCGCACTTCGCGTAGGCGAAGCCGACCCGACCGGCTCACGGGCGAGCATCGCCGCCATCACCTGCACGAGTCGGTCTTGCAGCGCGCAGTGAAGCAGGCGGTGTGGCGCACCGGGATCGCCAAGCGGGCCGGCCCCCACACGCTGCGC
>JAHFDK010000145.1 GCA_023249095.1 Candidatus Rokuibacteriota bacterium
CGAGCGCCGCGCGATAGGCGGCGATGGCGCGCGGGCCGTCGTCGGCCGCGTTCCGCAGGCGATAGAGCTCACCCTGGAAGAACTGAAGCTCCGCCGGGCGCTCGCCGGCAGCGAGGAGGTGATCGAGCAGCACCTGGGTGGCCGCGAAGCGCCGCTGCTGCAGCTCGTCGCCGAGGAACATCGCGCGCAGGCGGCCCGTGGTGGCGAGCAGGGCGTCGCGGCCGACCTTGCCGGGCGTGTCGCCGGCCGGGGTCCTGGCGGCCAGTTCGCGCAGCGCGCCCAGGCGCTCCTCGGTCGGCGGGTGCGTGGGGAAGAAGGCGGACGGCGCCGTGCCAGCCGCCGTCTTCTCTTCCTTCAGGAGCTGTTCCCATACGCGCGCGGCTTCCGCAGGCGCGTAGCCAGCCTTCGCCATGGCTTCAAGACCCAGCTCGTCGGCCTCGCGCTCCGTCTCGCGCGAGAACGCGGCGAGGCTGCCCGCCACGGCGGACTGGACGGCCGCCGTCCCCGTGCCCCCCAGCGCGACGTCCAGCATCGTCCCGACGATCGCCGCCCCCGCCCTGCGCGAACGCCGCTCGCGCCACATCTGGAGCGAGTGCCGCTTGAGGTAGTGCCCCATCTCGTGGCCGAGCACGTACGCGAGCTGCGCCTCGTTCGCCGTGCGCAGGAGGAGCCCCGACCACACCACCAGCATGCCGTTCGGCGCCATCGAGGCGTTGAAGCCCGCGCGCCGCACGACGTAGACGCGGACGTCGCGGCAGTAGTCGGCGGCCAGCCGGCACACGACCTCGCGCACGTACGTGTGCAGGGCCGCGTCGCGCAGAAGCGCGCCGCTCGCGCGCAGCTGGTCCTCGGCCCGCTGCATCTGCATCCAGAGCCCGGCCTCGTCGGACGTCATCGGCGGCCGCTCGCCGGGCCTGATGTCGGCCACGCCGGCACCGGAGCCGGCGCAGCCCGCGAGCAGCGCGAGGGCCGCCAGCGCGGGCATGCGGCTCACTGCGGCAGCTCGGAGAGCAGGCGCTGGACCGCCTGCCGGGCCGGGCCGTCGCCGCGCAGGTCGCCCGTCATGCCCACGGCGTAGTTGAACCAGACGATGTCGCCCGTAGCGAGATCGACGAGCGAGGCGACCGCGACCTGCCGGCCGTGCGCGATGGGGCCACCGAAGAGCGCGGCCGCCACGTTCAGGGCCACGCGGCCACCGCTGGCGTACGCGTCGGCGAACTCGGTGACGAGCGCGTGGGTCGCCCCGGAGTCGCCCGCCAGCGACGCCGCCTGAGGGCCCAGGGTCCAGTCGAAGCGCTCGCCCTTGCTCGGCAGCTTCAGCCGCTCGTTGTAGCGGTGCCGGAGGATGACGTGCGCGACGAGCCCGTGCACGAGGGCGAGTTGCCCGTGAAGCCGCTGCGCGGCGCCGTCGGTGGGCGCCTGGTATCGCACGACGGCGAGCCTGCGCTTCTGCAGCTCCTCGGCGAGCGCGGCCTGCACGTAACCGGCGGCCTCCGCGGTCCAATCCGCCCGGGACTCGACGGTTCCACCCGTGGTCACCTCGGACAGCTGGACGTTTGGCGGGACGAGCACCACGCGCGCCTCGGGCGGCACGCCCGCGAACGTCGGGGCCTTCTGGGCGCCGGCGCGCGCCGCGCCCGCCGCGAGGAGCACGCTGGCGACCACAACCGTCAGTCCAGCCCGCCATCTCATGAGATCAAGGCGGCTTCACCGCCGGTGCGAGCTGTGTAACGCTCGCTCGCGGCGGCACGCAGGCGCCCAGCGATATGGACGCGGCGTTTGATGCTTTTGGCCAGCCGGTCCTTCTCCTCTCTGTCAGCCCGGTCCCAACCAAGCTTCACGATGCGGCTAGAAACTGCCATCGCGAAAACGAGCCTCTGCAAGGCCTTCGCCATATATGCGCCTTGATCTCAAGTCGCAGTTTTGCACGTTCACACGCAAACTCGCGGTCCTTGCTATCGACCGCCGCCTCGCACGTTGCCGGATACTCGATAAACGTCTCGAGTTGGTCGCGATCGATCCCGGCTTGGCCGTGATCCTACCGCTTCCTGCACTGCTTGGGGGTCCGAAAACAGGAGTGATCGGGCCCCCTCTGGCGCGATTTTCGCGGTGCCGAGTTTTCGCACAGTTAGCCGGCGGCACTCCGAGAGGGTTTTCGGACCTCCCCTTTTTCCTTTGCTGAGGCAGCTCGCCCGGCGCCGTTGGCCGAGTTGTCGCCCGAATTCAGTCAGCTCTACGCGCGGGTGGACCGCCCCTCGATCGCGCCCAAGAAGCTGCTGCGGGCGCTGCTGCTGCAGGTGCTCTACAGCGTGCGCAGTGAGCGCCTGCTCATGGAGCAGCTCGACTACAACCTCCTCTTTCGGTGGTTCGTCGGCCTCGACATGGATGATCCCGTCTGGGACGCCACCGTGTTCACGAAGAACCGCCAGCGGCTGCTGGCCGGAGACATCGCTCGCGCGTTCTTCGGTGCCGACGGCCGGTCCCGTCACAGCGCGAATGACCGCGGCGACCGTCTGAAGCGTCTCGGGCCGCTGAGCGGCGCCGACAACCGCAAGATTAACGCGCGCATGGCGCTGCGGGTGGCCCACCGCGGCTACGTCATCCAGACCGGCCGCATCATGCTGCAGGACGCCGCCGCCGAGCTCTTACGCTCGGACCTCGTCCGCAAGACCTACCTGGGAGAGAAATAGACGCCCGCGGGTCGCCCGATGGCCGCCTGGTGTCGGCGCGTATCACTTATAATAGGTCACCTTGAGCGCCCGGCGGGTCCTAGTCCACCCTTGGTGACGGGGTATCGGCCCACCTCGCGCCGCCCCATCGCCGACATGTTTCGGCGGACCGCCGGGGGCGCCGTGGCGCTGTGCCTGCGCTTCGACATCCACCCCGACGTCGTCTCCTATCTGTCGATCGTCGCCTCGGCGGCGGCGGCGGTCTGCTTCTGGCAGGCCGGCTCCCACCGCTGGCTTCTGTGGGTCGCGCCCGTGCTGTGCTACGTCCGCCTCTGGCTCAACATGCTCGACGGCATGGTGGCGCTGGCCTCCGGCAAGGCGAGCCCGCGCGGCGAGATCCTCAACGAGTTGCCCGACCGCCTCTCCGACGTCCTGATCTTCGTGGGCCTCGCGCACAGCGGCCTCAACGCGCCGCTCAGCGGATACTGGAGCGCCATCCTCGCGCTGCTGACCGCCTACGTGGGCGTGCTGGGGCAGGCGGCGGGGGCGCAGCGGGAGTTCGGCGGCGTGATGGCCAAGCCCTGGCGGATGGTGATCCTGCACGCCGGCGCCTGGCTGACCGCCCTGTGGCCCGCGGCGGGCGTGCCGCGTCCCGGCGAGCTCACCATCCTTGACTGGACCTGTGTCGTCGTGATCCTGGGCTGCCTGCAGACCATCGCGGTGCGGCTCCGGCGGATCTTCGCCGGCCTCGCCGCGAAGGCGGGGCGAGCGGCGCGGTGACGCCCTTGGCCGCGAGGAGCGGAGCATGGCGGAGCTGAGAGTCTCCGAGCACACGATGACGAGCTGGGACGGCACCGCACTGTTCTATCGCGCCTGGCTGCCGCGTGAGGCGACCGACAAGGCGCTCCTGCTCTTCCATCGAGGTCACGAGCACTCGGCGCGCTGGCAGGAGATCGTAGAGCGGCTCGACCTCCCCGACGTCGCCGTGTTCGCCTGGGACGCGCGGGGCCACGGCCGTTCCCCGGGCGAGCGCGGCTCGGCGGAGAGTCTCGCCGTGCTCACCAAGGACGTGGACGCGTTCGTGCGCCACGTCGAGGCGAACCACGGCATCCCCACCGAGAACACGGTCGTCATGGCCCACAGCGTCGGCGCCGTCGTCGTGGCCGCGTGGGTCCACGACTTCGCGCCGCCCATTCGAGGTCTCGTCCTGGCCACGCCGGCTTTCCGCGTGCGGCTCTACGTCCCGTTCGCCGTCCCGCTCCTGCGCGCGCGCCAGGCCCTGCTGGGCCCCGGCCACGTGAAAAGCTACGTCAAGGCCCGGATGCTCACGCACGATCCGGTGGAGGCGGAGCGGTACGCGCGGGACGAGCTGATCTTCCGACAGATCGCCGTCAACGTCCTCCTCGATCTGCATGATACGTCGAGCCGTCTCCTGGACGACGCCTCGGCGATCGACGTCCCCACCCTGATGCTCGTCGCCGGCGCCGACTGGGTCGTGGACCGCTCGGCGCAGCGCCGCTTCTTCGACGGTCTCTCCTCCCCGGTCAAGGAGATCCACACCTATCCCGGCTTCTTTCACGCGATCTTCCACGAGCGCGACCGTCAGCGGCCGATCGAGGATGCCCGTCGGTTCATCCGCGCGCGGCTCGACGCCGCCATCCCTCGGCGCTCGTTGGTCGATGCGGACCGGAGTGGCCCGTCGCAGGCCGAGTACGACCGTCTGCAGGCCCCCGGCGGCGGCCCGCAGTTCGCCGTCGCGCGGTGGTTCCTCAAGACCGCCGGGCGGCTCAGCACCGCCGTCCAGCTCGGGTGGCGCGCCGGCTTCGACTCGGGCGTGATGCTCGACTACGTGTACGAGAACCGCCCCCAAGGCGTGACGCCGCTTGGGCGCCTCATCGACCGCGCCTACCTCGGCAGTATCGGATGGCGGGGAATCCGTCTGCGCCGGCGCCACATGGAGCAGGCGCTGCGGGCCGTGATCGAGCGGCTCCACGCCGAGGGCCGGCCGGTCCATCTGCTCGACATCGCCTCGGGGCCGGGGCGATATCTGCTGGAGACGATCCGCTCGCTCACGGCCATCCCGATGACCGCCCTCCTGCGTGACTACAAGCCCGAGAACATCGCGGCCGGCCGCCGCCTCGCCACCGAGCTCGGCCTCACCAACGTGACGTTCGAGGAGGGCGACGCCTTCGAGCGCGCGGCGCTCGGCAACCTCCACCCGCGCCCCTCGGTGGCGGTCGTCTCCGGGCTCTTCGAGCTGTTCCCCGAGAACGCGCCGGTGCGCGAGTCGCTGCGGGGTCTCGCCGACGTGATCGTTCCGGGCGGCTATCTCGTCTACACGAACCAGCCCTACCACCCGCAGCTCGAGTTCATCGCGCGAGTGCTGACCAACCGCGAGGGCCGCCCCTGGGTCATGCGCCGCCGCTCGCAGGCCGAGATGGACGAGCTGGTCCGCGCCGCCGGCTTCACGAAGCTCGGCATGGAGATCGACCCCTGGGGGATCTTCACCGTCTCGACGGCCCGCCGGCTACCGGCGTGACCTGGCCGGCCGCGCGGACGTCGGTCGGGCTCTCGCTGCTCTTCCTGGCCGTCTACGGAAGCTGCAACTGGCTCACGTCGCTGCGGACGGACGTGGGGACGTGGTATTTCGAGTGGGAGCGCCTCATCCCGTTCGTCCCGCTCATGATCCTGCCGTACATGTCGATCGACCTCTTCTTCGTGGTCGGCCCGTTTCTCTGCCGCGACCGGGCGGAGCTCGGCACCCTCAGACGGCGGATCGTGCTGGCGATCGTCGCGGCCGGCGCTGGCTTCCTCCTGTTCCCTCTGCGATTCGCTTTCGAGCGCCCGACAGTGACGGGCTGGCTCGGCGGTGTCTTCGACGCGTTTCGCACGCTCGATCAACCCTACAACCTCTTGCCGTCGCTGCACATCACGCTGCGGACGATCCTCGTCGACCTCTATGCACGTCACACCACGGGGCTCCTGCGCGGTGGCGTGCACGTTTGGTTCAGCCTGATCGGGCTCTCGACGGTGTTCACCTATCAGCACCACGTTATCGACGTGGTGGGCGGCTTCGTGCTGGCCGCGGTCTGTTTCTGGGCCGTCCGCGAGTCTCCGCTGACGGCGCCTGTGGTTCCCAACCCACGGGTGGCGGCGCTCTACCTGGCTGGATGCGCGGTCGCCGTGGCGCTGGCGCTGGTGAGCTGGCCCTGGACCGGGGTACTCCTGTGGCCCGCCGGCTCACTCCTCATCGTCGCGACGGCCTATCTTGGCATCGGGCCCGGCATCTTCCGGAAGGCCGGCGGCCGGCTCCCGCTCTCCACGCGGCTGCTACTCGGGCCCTGCCTCCTCGGGCAATATCTCTCGCTGCGGTACTACCGACGCCACTGCGGCCCCTGGGACGAGGTGGTGCCGAACGTCCTGATCGGCAGCCGGCTCAGCAACGCTGAGGCCACCCGGCTCATCCGCTCGGGCGTCACCGCGGTGCTCGACCTGACCTCTGAGTTCTCGGAAGCGTCGCCGTTCCTCGGCCTGGCGTACTGCAATACGCCGATCCTGGATCTCACGGCGCCGACGCCCGAGCATCTGCAGGCCACCACTGCGTTCATCGCTCAGCACGCCAAGACCGGCGTCGTGTACGTCCACTGCAAGATCGGCTACTCGCGCAGCGCCGCGGTGGTGGGCGCCCACCTGCTCGCCACCGGCCAGGCCGCCAACGTGGCGGAGGCGGAGGTCCGGCTGCGCCAGGCGCGTCCGTCGATCGTGATCCGTCCGGAGGCGATGGCGGCCCTGCACCGCTTCGCCCTTGCGCCGCGGTGATTGCCCCGCTCGTCGTCGCTATCGCCCGATTGCTCGGCGGCACCCAGGCCCGCTGGGTCGGCTGCGATCCGAGCCTCCGGCAACGGATCTACTTCGCCAACCACACGAGCCATCTCGACTTCGTCGTGTTGTGGTCGGCGCTGCCGCCGGCCCTGCGCCGATTGACTCGGCCGGTGGCCGGACGCGACTACTGGGAGCCAAACGCGCTGCGGCGCTATCTCGCCGCGCGCGTGTTTCAGGCGGTCCTCGTCGATCGCCAGGGGTCCGGCGGAGGGGCGGCGACGGACCGTGCGGCGAGGGTCGAGGCGGCGCGGCGCACGATCGAGAGGACGGCGCAGGCCCTGGGGACCCAGCACTCGCTGATTGTCTTCCCCGAGGGCACTCGCGGGAGCGGCGGCGAGCCCGGTCCGTTCAAGAGCGGCCTCTATCACCTCGTCCAGCTGCGCCCCGACGTCGAGCTGGTTCCGGCGTATCTCGAGAACCTCAACCGCATCCTCCCCAAGGGCGAGATCCTCCCCGTGCCCATGATCGCCTCGGTCACGTTCGGGACGCCGCTCCGGGTGGAGCCGAGGGAGGCCTGCGCGGCCTTCCTCGCGCGGGCCCGGGCCGCCCTCCTCGAGCTGCGGCGCGCATGAACTTCGTCCTCGACCGGCAGCTCGTGTGGTTCTTCACCGGCGTGCTGGCCTTTCTCGTGATCGCCACCGTGGCGGGACGAATCCTGGCCCGCCGGGCGGGCGACGAGGCCCGGCGCGCCACCATGGCCAACCTCAACGCGCGCATCAACGCGTGGTGGGCGATGGTGGCCGTCTTCACGGTCGCCATCCTCGGCGGCCGGCCCGGGGCCCTGATCCTCTTCGGGCTGATCTCCTTTCTGGCGCTGCGGGAGTTCATCACCCTGACGCCCACCCGCCGGGCCGATCACCGGACGCTCTTCTACGGCTTCTTCGCCGCCATTCCCTTGCAGTACTACCTCCTGTCGATCGAGTGGTATGGCCTGTTCAGCATCCTGATCCCCGTCTACGCGTTCCTGTACGTGCCCACACGCAGCGTGCTCAGCGGCGACACCGATCGATTCCTCGAGCGGATCGCCACCATCCAGTGGGGCCTGATGGTCTGCGTCTACTGCGTCAGCCACGCGCCTGCCCTGCTCATTTTGGACATCCCGGGCTACGAGGGCCAGAACGCCAAGCTGCTCCTCTACCTGTTCCTCGTCGTCCAGATGAGCGACGTGCTGCAGTACGTCTGGGGCAAGCTCGCCGGCCACCGCGCGATCGCGCCCACCGTCAGCCCCAACAAGACCGTGGAAGGATTCGTCGGGGGCGTCGCCTGCGCGACCCTCCTCGGCGCGGCGTTGTGGCCGATGACGCCGTTTCGCCCTTGGCAGGCGGCCGCGATGGCGCTCGTCGTCACCCTCATGGGATTCGCGGGCGGCCTGACGATGTCCGCCATCAAGCGCGATCGAGGAGTGAAGGACTTCGGCGCCATCATCGCCGGCCACGGCGGGATCCTCGATCGCATCGACTCCGTCTGCTTCGCCGCGCCGATCTTCTTCCACCTCACGCGCTACTTCTTCACGCGGTAGGCGCGGCGGCCGGCTCCGGATACACGACGGCGAAGCGTTCACACACGACCGGCATGCGCCGATCCGGCGCCCGGCCGATTCGCAGGCATTCCCGGGAGAAGAACCGCCAGTGAGCCTCCCGCCAGTATCAGGTACGAGAATTGCCAGTAGGAATTTCCGGTGATCAATAGAAGTCGTATGGGAGAAGTCGTATGGGGGCTAAGGCCCCCTCTGGGGGAAATCACCGAACGCCCGAACCCGCGTGGGCTGGGAGACTCTCCGCAGAGCCTCTGACCGACGAAAGCCGAGGGCAGTATGCGTGGCACCTCCGTCCATCCGATTGTCGCTAGGAGAGGTCGGCGGCTCAAGGCAGATCAGACTATTGAGTTATCGTCTGGTCCGGCCGGAGTGCCATGGCCACGATCCGCTTGAGGTGGGCGAGATCGAACGGTTTGTCGACATAGGCGAGTGCGCCGAGTTGCAGGGCCTCGCCGGCCAGCAGGGGGTCCTTACTCCCGGTCACCATAATCACTCTGAGCGTCGGATCGATCGATCGGATTCTCTTGAGCACGTCGATGCCGTTCATCCCGGGTAACGCGACATCGAGCAAGACCAGATCGGGACGGCCCCGCGTGATCAACCGCAAGCCATCATCGCTCGTCAGTGCGCCCAGGGCTCCGTAACCCTGCTCGCGAAGACAGGTGACCAGGACGTCAACCACTTCGGGGTCGTCGTCGATCACGAGAATTCTGGCGACCGGGGCCCTCATCATCGGCTCGAACGGCACGACGGTGCCGATCGGATCGGGCATGGGGACGGACGGCCCGGCCAACAGCGCCGCAAACGGTCGGGGAAGACGGCTCGGGCCTACCTACCAGCGGAGTTGGTGCCCTGAACCAGCGAGCGCCTTTCCCTCGCTTGAGCATTGGAGTTCGCGCGCTCTTCGATTGGTTCCGACTTCATTGACTCACCTAACGCACAACCGATGCACGAGGGAAATCCTGACAGGCCCGCCCAGTCGCTGTCAAGGACGAGATACCGAGGATCGCCGTCTTCGAGCCCTCCGTTGCGGATGCCGCCCGCCACGCCTACCATACCCTGGACAATCCTTCGAGCTGAGAAGAAGGGAGCCCGATGAAGCTGAATTGGCTCCGGCTCCGATGCGCGTATGCCTCGCAGTGCGGACCAGCGACGAGATGATCCTGCGGAGACTCTGGCGTGTTTGAGCCGAGCCAGCGCGTGAAGGTGAACCTGAGCGGCCTCACGATCAAGGGCGTCGCCTTCAGCCAGAACGTGCAGGAGGCGCTCGGGACGATCATCCAACGGATCACCGCGGAGCCGCCTACGTACCTCGTCGAATTGCTCTTCAGCTTCAAGGGCGTCAAGCGTGTGGAGGTCCCCGGAGAGCGCATCCGGCGAGCGTAGGTTGCCCGCAACGAAAAACCAGGAGGTCTGCGATGGGCACTCTGTCCGCCGAACGGTGTGTCGCCTGCCGCCGCGACTCGCCGCGGGTGACCGAGGCGGAGATCGCGGAGCTCGGGCGCGAGGTCTCAGGCCGGCAACTGCTGGAGCGCAACAACATTGCGCGGCTCGAGCGGGTCTTCCACTTCCCGAACTTCGCCGAAGCGCTGGCCTTCGCCAGCCGGGTCGGCGCCCTCGCCGAGGCGGAGGGTCACCATCCCGTCCTCCTCACCGAGTGGGGGCGTGTCACGGTCACCTGGTGGACCCACAAGATCCGCGGCCTCCATCGGAACGACTTCATCATGGCGGCAAGGACCGATGTGCTGGCCGCGGAAAGCGGACACCATGCCTGACACGGGTGCACCGGCACCGGCCGCTCATAACTGACGCCGACGGCGATCCCTGTCAAGCCATTTGAGAATGTTACCGGGCGGTGAATCATCGCGCCGTCTCGGATGTTACCGGCCGGGCGTTCGAGGTTAGGTGCGGGCTCGGCTTGATGCTGAAGCGCTTGCGCACGGGCCGGCGCACGGGGGCCGCGGGGTTGGCTGGCGTCGCCAACGCACTGGGGCGCGAGTTCGCGAGGGCGTAGATCCGTTCGAGTTGCTGCTCGATCGCGTGGGCCAGCACGAACGGATCGAGCCGATCGCGCTGCCGCTGCAACTGGACCGCAACCTCGGGGCGGACGTCGGGGCAGGCGAGCACGCGCTCCAGCGGCGTGCGGGGCGCGTCATACCGACGGCGAACCCGGGAGCCGACCCGCTCTTCGCGGATCAGCTTCACCGAAGGCAGGAACAGGTTCTGAAACAGCCGCAGCTCACCGCGGTAGAGGGCCTGGATCGCCCCCTGGCCGCGGGGGTGTCGTAGCGCACGTAGCCCAAGAGCTTGCGGACATGCGTCCAGTTCTTCTGCTCGATGTGCGCAGCGCGTCGATCGCAGCCGTGAACATCGGCTCGTTCTTCCGCGGATCGTCGCCGGCTTCGAGACGGCGGTTGACGGGCACGTCGCCCAACATGCTCAGGAGAGGGCCGACGAGGCGGTGGCGAAAGAGCGGCGCGTTGGTCAGCCCCGTGACGGCGCGGGGAACGATTGCGATGATCAGCATCGCGTCGACCACCGAGTTGTGGTGGTTGGCGGCGACGATCACGCCGCCGTCGGGCGGAATCCGCTCGCGCCCGACGACGTCGATCCGGCAGTAGAGAGCGGAGTGCGGAGTGGCTCAGGCGAGGGCGAGCCGCCAACGGCGCTGGCAATCGGCTTCGGCCCCCGAGGATTTTCGCCTTTTCCCGCCTTTTATCGTTGCGGAATGTCGCCCACCATTTGTTAGCTACCGTTTCCTCTAGCTATTTACGCTCATCATTTTCGCAAGGTTCATTCTCAACCTCAGTCCGCCGTCAGCGCCAGTTCAGGACACGGAACAGACCCTGGCGCCGTTTGACCTTCTCTGATAAGGCCAGCAGCCGGTCACGGTAGACACTCAACAGCAACCCTGTGCCAAAGAGTAGTCCGCCCCCTACCGAGATAAACGTCGCCACTGCGTTCAACCGGCTCCACGGCACATAAATCAGCAGTGTGAGGAAATACAGTACGGTGAGCGTTGCGCCGCTCAGGGTCGTCGATTTGAGCCGGAACAGGAAGCCAGTCGTCAGCAGTAGCACGCCAGCGGCCAGAAACCCCAGTTCGTTAAGGACAATGAACTGGTCGCGGCTACGGTCGGCCAGGGCCGCTAGCGCAAGAGGTGCCCCGACCAGTAGGCTGCCTAGCAACAGGCCGACACTTACCAGGTCGTTCTGCCGCTCCTGCTCCCGATACCAGCCAACGTGTCCGACCACCAGCAGGAGCAGGCCGACTGCCACGCTGAAGATCTCCAGCTTTTGCCAGGGACCCAGGTCGCTCACTACCGTCAGCGTCAGGAAGGTGAGTAGCGCCTGGCCGATGCTCGTGACGATGTACCAGCGGCGCCAAGCCTTGTGCCGCACCAGCGCCAGGGCCAGCAAGCTGACCAGCGTCAGCGTCACGCACAGGCCCACGAACCCCCAGTAGACGCGGTCGGTCGTTAGTCGGCTCAGCGCCAGCAAGGCCGCCGCTACGAAGGACAGCGACAGTAGCGCGTTGGCGATCTCGAAAACGGCGTCGGCCAGTTGTCCCGCGGCGAAGCGCTCCAGCATGGCGAAGCGATACACGACCAGCAGCCCTAGGCCGACCAGGGCGAAGCTGAGCGTGTAATATTCGCCCTCCACGCCGGTGTAGGTCAGCAACTGCCAGATCGTAGTACAGGCCATTGCAACGCACAGGTGGATCGCTGTCACCTGCCGGCGCAAGGCAGCGGCCAAGCCGTAGAACACCGCTGCCTCCGCGAAGAACAACGCCAGTGCTAGGTTGAGTGGTTGCTTCTCGACGATCTGGGTGAAGCCCTCTAGAGCCGACGCGAGGCTCGACAGCAGCAAGACGGCGGTGGCGGCGTGGCTGACCCAGACCAATGGCTGTTCAACGGGCTGGCCGCGGTACAAGCGGACCGCGATCAGGTAGGCGATGGGCAACAGCATCAGCCACGGCGCGTGCTCTTGCCACTTCTCGAGTCCGAGCGCCGCCAGGAGCGCCGTTGCGCCGGCCAGGGTGGCGGCGGCGGTGGCAAAGAAATACAGCGCCGTCAGCCGTGGTTGGCTGTGCCGGTACAGGTGCGCCCCGAAGCGGCAAGAGATCGCTGTTAGCAGCATGGCACCGACGTAACTCCAGGCCGGCGGTTCCGTTCGCCATACGCTCTTCAGGTCGAGACTGATAGCACGGAAACAGACCAGTATTCCGAGCACCACGGCCGTCAGGCCCAACAGCAGACCGAGGACAGGCAACGCCCGCGTGTAGGTCACGTTACGCAGGGCCGTGGCCTGAATGATGTTCACAACCAGCGCCGTCGCGCTTAGTACGACGATCAGGGCGTCCACTCCCAACTCCAGATGGAGTTGTTCTATGATCAGCACGAAGGCCCAGAGGAGCGTAAAACTCGCGACGTAGACGTACACCCCCACACGCCGCACCACAACGTCGGAATAGATGTAGGCGTACGTCCCTGCCAACACCAAGGCGAGCGCGAGCAGGCGTTGTTCGTTGACGATTGGCGATGGGCTAGCTTGCCATTGCTGATAGAGTGGTTGGAAGATTGGCCGGTAAAGCCAGTTGCCCGCGACTTGAGCGCCGAGTACCAGCAACAGACCCGCTGCCAGCAATGCATGCCCGGACCAGAAGAAGGCTAGCCCAAAGTGTTTGCGGGAGAAAGGACCTTCCTCGGCGGGAAAGGCCCGTTCGCTGTGGATTGCTAGTAGTCCCAGCACCACCAACAAGGTGGCCGGCCAAGCGATCTCCCAGAACTTCTGCGGCGAAGGCGGCTGGTCCGCCAGGATCAGGAGCCCGGTCAGCGTTATGCCGGCGACGAACACGTACACGAATAATTCATCGCGCAACACCAGCGCAGAGGCCGCGTACAGCGCACTGATGCCCACGGCTGCCATCCACAGATGGCCGTCGATAGTGATGAGCCCGTTGGCGGGGTAATACCAGAGGTTGAATGGCATGATGAGGCAAGCAAGCAGTGTGAGTGCTCGGCCGGCCAGCTGATAGCGGGTCATGCGGAGGGCCCACCAGCCGGTGGCGAGAAAGGCGCCGTTGACAAGTCCCAGGCCCAGTGCGACGAGGGGCGGCGTAAAGAACTCGTTGACCCACAACAGGATAACCAGACCGATCACCATCAAGGCTCCGCCGAACGCCAGCAGCCACTGGATATTGCGCGGGTCGAGCAAGATCTCCAGGAGGTTGGGCCGGAGGAGCGGAGCCGGGCGGTCCAGCGGCGTCTGCGACAACTTCCTTTCATCTATCTGCATGGTCGGTACCTCCAATTCGGTTGGTTACTATTCAACGACCTCCCGGAAGTCATGGAGTAGACATTGCTTCCTCGATCTAAAGTTCCCGAGACCGCGGGTGTTGCATAAGTGGCTAACATATTAAGGGCTCGCCTCAAGGCCAGGATGGCGAGGCCGTCCCAGATACAGTTGCCCCACCACTGGCGGGTGCCGGACTGCACAAGGAACGAGGTCGGAATCGCGGAGAACGGCTCGGCCATCCAGATTGTACGGGCTGCCGGGGATGAGGACGAGGGCATCGGCCTCCGCCTGGAGGCGGTGGAGCGCTTGATAGCGCGTAGTCGACGACACGGGCACACCACCGCGGTGAGACCAATCGCTCGTGCCCGATGATCTCGCGCACCGGGGTTGTCTGCGGGGTCGGCGAGGCCTCGCGCTGTCCGCCGACCGTCATGATCGTCACGAGCATCGTGGCGACGAGCTTCTGCTGGTCCCCGATCACCGCGAACACGTCTCCCGCACACACGGTGACCGTACGTCCGGGCTTGGTCACGCGCCCGCGGGCAATGAGCTGCTCGCCCTGTCCCGGCGAGAGAAAGTTCACCTTGTACTCAATCGTCAGTACCTCTGCACCGGCCTGCGTCAACGTCATCGCGGCATAGCCGCACGCGGAGTCCCCGATCGCCCCCATCACGCCGCCATGGAAGAAGCCGTGCTGCTGACTGACGCCAGCGCTGAACGGCACCCTGATCTCGACGTTTCCCGCCGATACGCGTCCAAGCGTTGCACCGATCGCCTCGTTGAGGCCCTGCCGCGCGAAACTCGTCCGGATTCGCCGGTCGAAATTGGGATCGGGCACGTCGAAGATCATCGGAGCCTCCAGGACACGAGGTCGGTCACGGGCAACGGTAGGCCGACGATACGACGAGATCAAGCGCCATTTCGGCGCCTATCCCGGCACGACGATTGATCAAACCCCTCGGCGTAGGA
>JAHFDK010000146.1 GCA_023249095.1 Candidatus Rokuibacteriota bacterium
ACGCGGGCGGCCACATCGATCCCAAGCAGCTCGCCGCCATGCGCGAGCGGCTCGGCCTCGATCAGCCCATCTGGGTGCAGTTCGGCACGTGGCTCTGGGGGGTGCTCCGCTTCGACTTCGGCACCTCGCTCTGGACGGGGCGCCCGGTCATCGAAGAATTGCTCGTGCGCCTGCCCCTTTCCCTCGAGCTGGCAATCCTCGCGACAATAGTCTCGGTGATGATCGCGATCCCCCTCGGCATGCTCGCCGCCATCCGCCAGGACACCTGGGTGGACTACGCCGTCCGCGTGGTCAGCATCGGCGGCCTGGCCATCCCGGGGTTCTGGGTCGGGATCCTCTGCATCCTGTTCCTCGTGATCTTCTTCGGCTGGGGACCTCCCCTCGAGTTCACCCCGCCCTGGGTCAATCCCTGGGCGAATCTCCAGATGATGATCTGGCCGATCGTCACCGTGGGCTATCGGCAGGCCGCCGTCACCACCCGCATGACGCGCTCGACGCTGCTCGAGGTGCTGCGCGAGGACTACATCCGTACGGCCTGGGCGAAGGGGTTGCGGGAGCGGGCCGTCGTCATCCGTCACGCCCTGAAGAACTCGATGCTCCCGGTGATCACGTTGATCGGGACGGAGCTCGCCTTTCTCATGGGCGGCCTGGTCGTCACCGAGACGGTGTTCACGCTGAACGGCGTGGGCCGATTCCTGATCGACGCCGTCTCCCACCGGGACTACCCCGTCGTGCAGGCCCTGATCTTTCTGACCGCGTCCAGCTTCGTGCTCGTGAACCTCCTCGTCGACCTGACCTACGCTTGGTTCGATCCGCGCATCCGGTATCGCTAGCCATGGCGACGAACGTCAGGCTGGCCCACGCGACGGCGTCGGCAGAACTGTCGCCGCGGCTCACCGGCGCCGAAGAGGTGGCGAAGTTCATCCGGACGAAGCCGATCGGCGCCGCGGGCGCGGTGATCATTCTGGGGATGTTGGTCCTGGCCCTCTTCGCGGAGTTGCTGGCGCCCTACGACCCGTACCACGGTGACTACGGGCTGCAGTTCGCTCGGCCGAGCGCAGAGCACTGGTTCGGCACCGACGAGTTCGGCCGCGACGTGATGAGCCGGATCATGTACGGGGCACGCATCGCCCTGTTCGTCGGGTTCACCGCGTCGTTCTCGGGCTGCACGATCGGCGCCCTGCTGGGCGTGATCAGTGCCTACTGGGGCGGGCGGGTCGACCTCCTGCTCGAGCGGCTCATGGACATCCTGCTGGCATTCCCGCAGCTGATCCTCGCCCTCGCCATCGCCTCGATCCTCGGCCCGGCAGTGCAGAACGTGGTGATCGCCATCTCGATCCCGGTCATCCCCCGTGTCGCGCGCGTGGTGCGGTCCGCCGCCTTGTCCGTGAAGGAGAACGTGTACGTCGAGGCCGTGCAGGCCCTGGGCGCCTCGAGGCCCCGTGTCATCCTGCAGCACATCATCCCAAACGTCATGGCCCCCTACATCATCATGGTGACCGCGCAGCTCGGGGCCGCCATCCTGGCCGAGGCGGCCCTGTCCTATCTCGGGCTGGGAGCGGCGGAGCCGACGCCGTCGTGGGGGCTGATGCTTTCGGGCTCCGCCCCATCGTACGCCGAAAAGGCCCCCTGGATCGCCCTCTTCCCGGGCATCGCGATCAGCCTCGGAGTGTTCGGCTTCAACCTCTTCGGCGACTCCCTGCGCGACGCGCTCGACCCGAAGCTGCGGGGGCGGTGAGGCCTACTTCTTCCCGAGCTCGGCGACCGCCCGATCCCGATACGAGAAGTTGAAGAGCCGGTGCGGCGGCAGCAGGTCCTTGTACTTGAGGTAACCGAGCTCCAGGCTCAAACGCTGCATGGAGTCAAGCACGGCAGGGTCCATGTCGAGATTCGGATCGAGCACGTGGGCGCGCGCGCGCCGGATGACGTCGGCCTTGGCGCCGGTGTACTTGACCATCAGGTCGATGTTGCGCTCTTGCTTCCAGCCGTTGTCGAGGGCGAGATCGCGCGCAGCCTTGACGTAGGCCACCATGACCTTGTGGGCCAGGTCCGGGTCCTTGGCCGCCCAGTCCTTGTTCCAGAAGATGGTGGTGATCGGTGTGGCCCTGGCGCCCGCGGGGCGTGGAAGCGGCCGCACGGCGATTCCGCGTTCCTCGGCCAGCGTCGGGAAGGGCTCGGTCAGAATCGCCGCCTCGACGGCTCCCGATTCGAGCGCGGGCACCATGTCAGGGAAGGGCATGATCTTGATCTGCACATCCCGCAGAGTTAGCCCGTCCTTCTTGAGAGCCTGGTCGAGCATCCACTCCACGGCGGCGCCGCGGACGTTGAGCGCCACCGGCTTACCCTTGAGATCACCGATGCGCTTGATCTCCTTTTCCCAGGAGGCCTTGCGCACGGTGAAATAGTCCTCGACGTAGCCCGAGTGCAGTGGCGCCACGAACTCTACCGGCAGCGCCGACGCCACGGCGTTGAAACCGGCCGCGCCCATGCCGGCTCCGCCCACATGGAGCTGGCCGGTCGCCACCTGAGAGAGGATCTCGGGCCCGCCGGCCAGGCGGACCGTTTCCACGCCGATGCCTGCCGCCGGAAGGTGCCGGTCCGCCATGATGTACAGCGCCGCGAAGGAGTCGGAGGGGATGTAGCCGATCCGGACTGTGGGCTTCGCCTGGGGCGACACCGGCGCCGCGGCGGCGAGCGCCGCCAAAGCGACCATGGTGAGCCAGACTCCCGGTCTACGGATGAACCTCATGGACGCCTCCGGGTTCAGGTAATCAGCGCGCAGACTGGACGAGCCGAACGATCTCGCCGGGCTCCGGGACGCGGCCGACTTGACGCTTGGAAAAGACGGCGCGGCCATCCACCGTGACCGTCAGCTCTCCGAAGCCGCCCCAGCGGATCTTCGCCGGCACGTGGAGCGTCGCCTGGAGCTCGTCACGGAGGCGCACGGCCTCACGTCTCAGGTCCATTCAGACGGCGCAGCGCTTGATCTCGACCTGCATTCCCCGAGTTTTAAACATAGTTCGTCGACGAAGGCAAGGCTGGCTTGACGACCTCTCGTCCGCGCTGTATACCGCTCGACACGAGGGAATATCGCCATGGACACCAAAGGACTGACCGGAGCTGAAGCGCTCCTGCGCCTGCTGCGCGAGATGGGTGTGGAGCGGATCTTCGCGTCGCCCGGATCGGAGTGGTCGCCCGTCTGGGAGCATCTCGCGAAGCCCTACGGATCGGCTGAGGAGATCCCGCTGTACATCTCCTCGCGTCACGAAGAGGTCGCGGTGGCGATGGCGAGCGGTTACGCGAAGGCGTCGGGCAAGCTACCGGCCGTGATGATCCACACGACCGTCGGCTCGCTTCACGCGACCATGGCGCTCCGCGGGGCGCTTCATCAACGCGTGCCCATGGTGGTGCTGGCCGGCGAGTCGATCGGCTTCGGGGAGACGCCCGGGCCCGATCCTGGACGACAGTGGGTCCTGCTGGCCGACATGGGGGGACCGGCAAGGCTCGTGGAGCGCTGCGTGAAGTGGAGCTTCGGCTTGAATTCGAGCGCGCTCCTTCCTGCGACGGTGCAGCGTGCGTGTCAACTCGCCATGGCGGCTCCCAAGGGTCCCGCGTTCGTGTCCGTGCCCATGGAGTTCCTTCTCGACACGCTGCCGACCGCTCCTCCGCCATCGGCGAGCCTTCCGCGCGCCGGCGCCGCGAACCCCGAGGCGATCGACGAGCTGGCGCGCGTCCTCACCGAGGCCTCGAGCCCGCTTATCGTGACCGAAGAGGTCGGGCGGAGCGCGCGCGCCGTCGACCATCTCGTCGCCCTCGCGGAGCTGCTCGGCGCGCCGGTCGTCGAGGGCTGGATCCCGGGTTACGTGAATTTCCCGCGCACGCACCCACTTTACGGCGGCAGCGGACCGCCGAGCCATATCGCCTCCTATCTGAAGGAATGCGACGTCGTCTTCCTGCTCGCGGCCCTGGCACCGTGGCACCCGCCGTCGTCCGCCCCCGGACCTGGGACCAAGGTCGTCATCCTCGACGACGAGCCGCTCCATTCACAGATCCCGTTCTGGGGCTATCGCTCGGATCTGATCGTGACCGGCGAAGTCGAGCCGTCGCTCGCGATGTTGCTCGAGCGCGTGAGCCGGACGATCGCCCCGCATTCCCGAGCCGGCAATGCTGAGCGATGGCGCGCGCGTCACGAGAAGACGAGAGAAGCGCTGCGGGCGGAAGGGCGCGCGTCGGGGACCCGCAAGACCATCGAGACGCGGTGGGTGGCCCACGAGCTGAACGAGGTCCTGCCCGCCGACGCCGTGGTGGTCGACGAGACCATCACCCACCGGCTGGACATCCTCCGCTACCTGGATCGCCTGACGCCCGGACGCTTCTTCGAAGCGAGTCACGGCGGGCTCGGCACCGGCTTGGGGGAGGCGCTCGGCGTCAAAGCGGCGGCGCCGGATCGCACCGTGATCGCATTGATCGGCGACGGTGCTCTCAATTACAATCCGGTCCTCGCCGCGTTTGGCGCCAGCCAGGAGCATCGGCTGCCGATCCTGATCGTGATTTTCAACAACTCGGGCTACCTCTCGCAGAAGGCGGGGATCCCGCTTCACTATCCCGACGGGTGGGCCGTGAAGTCCAAGCGGTTCGTTGGGACTTCCATTGCGCCGAGCCCCGACTACGCGGCTGTCGCCCAGGCGTTCGGCGGATACGGCGAGAAGGTGACGGATCCGCGTCAGGTCCGCGCCGCTCTCCTGCGCGGCCTGGAGGCCGTCTCGAGCGGGCGTGTCGCGCTGGTCGACATGACACTGGAGCCGATCAATCCCGGCGGCGAGGCGTGACCGTTCCCCCCCGGGGAACCCTTGGCATCGCCGCCGAGTTATGCGCCCGGCACTTCACGACTGCGGCCGGCGAGCCGCGTCGAGCCAACGTCCACTCACAAGGAGGAGTTCATGAGAATCGAACGGCTCCTGTCCCTGATGTTCGGCACGGCGCTGGTTCTGGCCGCGTCGTGCGCAAGTGCTCAGCAACCGGCAGCGCCACCGCCGCCACCGCCGCTGTACGGCACCCCGATTAGCCTTGAGCAGGCCAAGAAGGTCATGGCGGGCGCCGAAGCCGAGGCGAAGAAGAACAACTGGAACGTCGTCATCGCCGTCCTTGACTCGGGTGGCAACCTCGTGATGCTGCAGCGGATGGACGGCGCACAGTTCGGCAGCGTCGAGGTCGCGAAGGAAAAGGCGTACTCGGCCGTGGCCTTCCGCCGGCCAACCAAGGCGTTCGAGGACGCTCTCGGGCAGGGCGGTGTGAACTTGAGAATCCTCAAGCTTCCCGGCGCGAGCCCTCTCGAGGGCGGGCTTCCGATCGTCGTCGACGGCAAGCTCGTCGGCGGAGTCGGTGTCTCGGGTGTCCTCGCCACCCAGGACGCGCAGATCGGCCGCGCTGGGATCGAGAATCTGAAGTAGCGCTGACGCGACGGGCCGGGACACCAACCCGGCCCGTCGCCCGCTCCACGCTGACCTCGGAGATCGATGCCCACACGTGCCCCTAAAGTCCTCGTGAACGAGGTCAGCGTGACCTTCGAGAGTCACGGCCGCTCCGTCGTGGCGCTCGACCGGATCTCGCTCCAGGCGCACGCCGGCGAGTTCCTCTGCATCGTCGGGCCGAGCGGCAGCGGCAAATCGACGCTCTTACGCGTGCTGGCCGGTCTCCTCCCTCAGAGCGCCGGCGACGTCCGCATCGAGGCCGACCGCCCGGGAACGCCGCTCACGGCGATGGTCTTCCAGGAGCACGCGCTGCTGCCGTGGCGCACCGTCCGGGACAACGTGACGTTCGGTCTCGAGAACCGCGGCGTCGGGCGCGCGGAGCGGGAAGCCCGCGCGCGCGAGATGCTGGCGATGGTCGGGCTCACGCGGTTCGCTCAGCATTACCCGCACCAGCTCTCGGGCGGCATGAAGCAGCGCGTCGGCATCGCCCGCGCGCTCGCCAACGACCCCGAGGTGCTCCTGATGGACGAGCCGCTGGCGGCCCTCGACGCGCAGACCCGGACGATCATGCAGGAGGAGCTGCTTCGCATCTGGGCCACGCTCGGCAAGACCGTCGTCTACGTCACCCACTCGCTGGAGGAAGCGCTGCTGCTGGGCGACCGCATCGTGCTTCTCACCGCGCGCCCCGGGCGGGTGAGCCAGGTCTACTCGGTGGATCTCGGCCGGCCGCGCGGGCTCGAGGTGCGCGGGTCGCCCGCCTACGGCGTGCTGCTCGAGAAGATCTGGTCGCAGCTCCGCGAGGAGGTCGTCCGCGCGATGGCGGAGGATCGGGGCGGGGAGCCCGCATGAGAGCGATGAGCCACTGGCTCAGGGAGCACTGGATCGCCGTCGGCTCGCCGATCGTCCTGTTCATCGCCTGGGAGTGGGCGAGCGCGACAGGCCTGCTTCGCGAGGCGTTCTTCCCGCGTCCCTCGACAATCGTCATACACCTTCGCCACCTCGCAGCGGACGGGACGCTCTGGGACCATGCCGCGATGACGCTCGTCCGCATCGGCTGGGCGTTCGCCCTGGCCGCAGTCCTCGGGGTGGGGATCGGACTTGCCATGGGGCTCTGGCGCCAGCTTGGGGAGGGGCTCGATCCGGTCTTCGCCGTGATCTACCCGATCCCCAGCATCCTGTTCTTGCCGCTCGTGAGCTTCCTGGTGCCCCCCGGTGAGATCGCGCTGGTCGTGACGACCGCCGTAACGTCCTTCTTCCTCATCGCCTTTACCACGACGCACGGCGTTCGGCAGATCGACCGCCTCGTCGTCGAGGCCGCTGTCCACTACGGTGCGCGGGGCTGGCGCCTCTTCGCCACGGTGCTCCTGCCTGGGGCGTTGCCGTTCATCTTCATCGGGCTCAGGCTCGGGCTCGGCTTCGCCCTGATCGTCGTCGTGGCGGTCGAGATCGTCTCGACGAGCCGGGGGCTCGGGGCGCTTCTCTGGCTCTCGTGGCAGATCCTCAAGGTCGAGGACATGTACGCGACCTTCTTCGTCATTGCGCTTCTCGGCGCCGTCCTCTCCTATGGCCTGGCGGCGCTGCGCACGCGGCTGCTGCCGTGGGTCCAGGACGTAGCGGAGCGGGCGGGATGAGCCTGGCGGTGCCGGCGGTCCTGCTCGTCCTCTGGGAGATATGCTCGCGACACGCGATCGTCTCCCCGCGCTACTTCCCGCCGCCAACGACGGTCGGATGGGTGCTGGTCGACGGCTTCGCGGCCGGCGACCTCGGCACGCAGTCGCTCGTCACGCTCACTCGGCTGGGCTTCGCCTTCGCGACCGCTGCCGTTCCCGGCGTGCTTCTCGGTCTCCTGATGGGGATGGCGCGTCCGGTCCGCGATGCCGTCGAGCCATACATCGCGTTCATTTTCCCCGTGCCGAAGATCACACTGCTGCCGTTCTTGACGATCATCCTCGGGGTCGGCGAGCCGGCCTTCGTGTTGACAGGGGCGACGTCGGCGTTCTTCCAGATCGTCATCAGCACGCTCGGCGGTGTGCAGACGATGGATCCGCGCCTCCTGGAGGTCGGGCGCAACTACGGCGCCCGCGGCGCGCGGCTCTTCTGGAAGGTGATCCTTCCGGCCGCGCTCCCGGCGATCTTCACGGGGCTGCGGCTCGGGCTGGGCCTCGCGCTCGTCGCGCTCGTCGCCGTCGAGTTCATCGCGGCGAAGTCGGGTCTCGGCCATCTCGTCTACCGTCACTGGCAGATGCTGAGCACTCCGGAGATGTACGCGGCGTTCGCGATCGTCGGGGCGCTCGGCCTTCTGCTCACGCGGGGTCTGCGCGCGGTCCAGGCCCGCGTGCTCACCTGGCAGGAAGAGATCGGCCGACTCTAGGTCGTTGTCAGAGCAGCGTGCACGCTTCCTCGAACTCAAGCCGCGGCAGGCGCTGGAGCACCTTGGTCGGATCGCCGTGGCCCACGTTGCACAGGAAGTTCGACTTGACCCGGCCGTCGGGGAAGAACTCCGCGTCCACCTTTGCGTTGTCGAACCCCGACATGCCGCCGACGTCGAGCCCGATCGCGCGCGCCGCGATCATGAAGTAGGCGCCCTGGAGCGTGCCGTTGCGGAACGCCACCGTCTCGGCCAGCTGCTTGTTGGCCTCGTACGGATTCTTCATCTCCGGCCGGTGCGGGAAGAGCTTCGGGAGCAGCTCGTAGAAGCGCGTGTCGTAGCCGATGATCGCGGTGACCGGCGCAGCCTTCGTCTTGTCGACGTTACCCGGGGTCAGCGCCGGCAACAGCCGCGCCTTCGCCTCCGGCGTCCGGACGAAGAGGATCCGAGCGGGGCAAGAATTCGCGCTCGTCGGCCCGTACCGCATGATGTCGTAGATGGCCCGCAGCTGATCGTCGGTGACGAGCGTGGGGAGCCAGCCGTTCTGGGTCCGGGCCTTGCGAACGATCAGATCGAGCGCGGCATCGTCGAGCGTCGGACGCATGGTCAGTTCGTCCTCGCGTCCTGGATCGCCCGCCACACGCGGTCGGACGTCGCGGGCATATCGAGCTGCCGGACGCCGACGGGCGCCAGGGCGTCGATGACCGCGTTCATGACGACCGGGAGGGCGCCCACCGTCCCGGCCTCGCCCGCGCCCTTGGCGCCCATCGGATTGAGCTTCGTCGGCACCGGGTTGCTCTCGATGTGCATGTCGGGCAGCGTGTCGCCGCGCGGCATCGCATAGTCCATGAACGACGCGGTCAGGAGCTGACCGGACTCCCGGTCGTAGACGACCTGCTCCATGAGCGCCTGGCCCACGCCCTGCGCCACGCCGCCGTGGATCTGGCCCTTGAGGGTCACCGGATTGATGACGGTGCCCACGTCGTCGACGATCACGTAGCTCACGATCTCGACGGCGCCGGTGTTCGGATCGATCTCGACCTCGCACACGTGGCAGCCGTTGGGCCACGTGGCCTGCTTGGGCGAGAAGGTCCCGGTCTCGTAGAGCCCGGGCTCGACCCCCGGCGGCAGCTGATTGGGCTGGAACGCCGCGCGCGCGACGTCCTTGAGGACGACGGCGCGGTCCGTGCCCACCACGCCGAACTTACCGTCGACGAACGTGATGTCCGCTTCGGCCGCCTCCAGCAGGCGCGCCGCGATCTTCTTGCCCTTGGCGATGACCTTGTCGGCGGCCGTCCAGAGCGCCGTGCCGCCGATGACCGTCGAGCGGGAGCCCATGGTCCCCATGCCGAACGCGACGCGGTCGGTATCTCCATCGACGTAGAGGACGTCGGCGGGATCGAGACCCAGCCGCTCGTTGAGAATCTGCTTGAACGTGGTCTCGTGCCCCTGGCCCTGGTTCTTGCTGCCCATCAGGACGGTTGCGCTCCCGCTGGGCGCGAACCGGATCTCGGCGAACTCGGGCTGCGGGCCGGCCGCCTGCTCGATCGCGTTGACGAGGCCGAGGCCGCGCAGCTTGCCGCGCCGCCGCGCCTCCTCGCGCCGGACGGCGAACGAGGCGACGTCGCCCAGCTTGAGCGCCTTCTCCATGCTGGTCGGAAAATCGCCGCAGTCATAGGTCGCGCCGAGCGCGTTCCTGTACGGCATGGCGGAGGGCGGGATGAGATTCTTCCGTCGCAGCTCCACCGGATCGACGCCGAGCTCGCGGGCGGTGTCGTCGATCAGCCGCTCGAGGACGTAGGTCGCCTCCGGGCGCCCCGCCCCACGGTACGGCGCCGTCGAGTTCGTGTTGGTCATGACGCTCGTCACGTGCACATAGGCAGTCGGAAACGCGTAGACCCCGACCAGCGTGATCACGTTGCTGAAGGTGGCGAGCAGATTCCGGTCCGAGGAGACATACGCGCCGACGTTCGCCAGGGTGTGGACGCGCATGGCGAGGAAGCGGCCGTCGGCATCGAGGGCGAGCTCCGCATCGCTCACGTTGTCCCGCGCGTGCTCGTCCGCGAGGATCGCCTCGCGGCGCTCGCACGTCCACTTGACGGGCCGGCGGAGCTTTCGGGCCGCCCACAGCACGAGCCGGTGCTCGGGATACTGCCAGCCCTTGGTGCCGAAGCCGCCGCCAACGTCCCCCGCGACGACGCGGATCCGGTGCTCCGGGATCTTGAAGATGTTACTGGCCAACGCGTTCCTCACGCGGTGGGGGTACTGGACGTCCGCGTAGAGCGTGTAGCGGTCCTCGTTGGGGTCGTAGACGCCGAGCGAGCCTCGGGGCTCCATGTACTGCGCGTGGACCCGCGTGATGACGTAGCGGCGCCGGACGACACGATGGGCCCGCACGAAGGACGCCTCGGTCGCGGCCTTGTCCCCGGACTCGAAGACGTTGGAGATGTTGTCGGGACACTCGTCCCAGACCGCGGCGCTCCCGGGCTGGAGCGCCTCCGCGGTCGACGTGACCGACGGCAGGGGCTCGTAATCGACCTGGACGAGGTCGGCCGCATCCTCGGCCTGGGCCCGGGTCTCCGCCACGACGACGGCGATCGGATCGCCCACGTACCGCACGCGGTCCTGGGTGAGGCCGAGATGAGGGCGCGCGAACATCGGCGAGCCATCGGGACGCTTGCGCTTCAGCGTCATGACCATCGTCCCGAGGCCGTCCTTGGCGAGATCGGCGCCCGTGAAGACGGCAACGACTCCCGGCGCCCGCTGGGCCGCCGAGATGTCGAAGGCGAGGAGCCGCGCGTGCGCGTGCGGCGAGCGCACGATGACGGCGTAGGTCTGGTCGGGAACGTTCACGTCGTCGAGATACCTGCCCCCGCCCCGCAAGAGCCGGGCGTCCTCGACCCGCTTGATTCCTTGTCCGATTCCGAACTGCCCCATCAGCACGTACCTCCTTCGATCACTGAGGCAGCAGCCGGGTGCCGGGCGCCGCGAATTCTTTCGGCCACACCACGACCCACTTGCCGCCCTGCGCTTGCTTCACCTTCGAGAGATCGTCGCCATAGTTGTTCGGACCGTCGAAGCGGAGGCGGCCGACGATCGTGGGGACCTGGCTCTTGCGGAGCCACTGCGCCATCGCCTTGTCGTCAAGGCTCTTCGTCGCGGTGACGGCCGCCTCGAGCAGCTGCCACGCCGCGTACGAGAGGGCGGCCTGAGTGTCGACGTTCGTGTAGGGCACGCCGGCCTTCGTCGCCCGCTCATGGTAGGCCCCGACGAAGCGCATGGCGCCGGGGTTGTTCGTGAACGGAGGATGCTCCTCGAAAAACGTGAGGGAGAGGGCGAGCTTGGCTTCCGGCGCCACGACCAGGGGACCCGGCGCCGGGAAGAGGTGGAAGTGCCGCGGGGGCGAATAATCGAGCCGCTTGAGCTCCTCCAGGACCAGGTTGCCGTCGACGCCCAGCGCGCCGACCCAGAGGAGGTCCGGCTTGGCGTCTTTGATCCGCGCGGCGATCGGACCGAAGTCGCGGGTGCCGAACTCGTATTCAAGATAGAGGACCACCTTCAGCCCCCGCTGGGTCGCGACGTCGCGCGCCCCCGAAGACTGGAACTGGGCCGACGGGAACTTGCTGGTGATGATGGCGACGGACTTCGGGGGATTGCCGGTCGCCGCGACCGCGTCGAAGACCACACCCGGCACCGTGCGGTTCGGCTCGGGTCCGAAGGCGGCCGACGGGAAGTGCAACTCGTACTTCGCGAGATGCGGCATGCCGAAGCTGTGGTGGATCAGGATCTTCTGATAGCGCTGCGCCACGCCCATCGCGGCGATGATCGCGCCTGTCGCGTAGGGGCCCATGAGCAGGTCGACCTTGTCCACGGTGATGAGCCGCTCGTAGAGGCTGCGGGTGACCTCGGGCTTGGACTGGTCGTCCAGCAGCACCCACTCGACGGGACGACCGAGCAGACCGTTGCCCCGGTTCAACTCCTCGACGTAGATCTCGCCGGTGATCTTGTGCAAGAGCGCGGTCGCGGCGAGCGGTCCCGTCAGGGCGAGCGTGCCGCCGATCCGGATCGGCGGGCCGGAGGGCGCCGCGACCGCCGTCGCGGTGATTGCGAAGACGACGATCGCGCCAAGCGCGCTCGAGCGACAGGGAGTTACCGGCGAGAAGATCATCCGTCTCCTCCGTGGCGTGGATATCGCACGGAGCCTACCCGCGGGTGAGGGGAGAGTCAAGGCTGACGGCCGTCAGAACCTTGGCGACGCGATCGACGACACGACTACTGCGCCTGACGCGACCTCAGGGCCTCCAGCTCGGAGCGCAGTCGGCCGACCTCCACGGGCTTCTCGAGCACGGCCAGCACTCCGTCCTCGCGGAGGTAACGCGGCAGGTCGTCCTCGAAGCTCGAGATCACGATCCCGCATGTGGTGGGGTGCTTTCGTCGCGCGAAGGAGAGAAGGTCGACGACCATCATTGCCTCGTGGCGGTCGAGGCGAACGTCGTCGTCCAGCAACAGCAGGTCGTAGGCCTGAAGGGTAACCCGCGCGAATCCCGCCCAAATGTCCCCGGCGACGCTGACGGCGGGCCCGTCGGAGGACAGGATCGACCGCAAGCCCTCTCGGGCATGACCCTCTCGCTCGACTACGAGAATTCTCAGCGACATCGCTGCGCAAGACGACAGCAACCCTCGTGCCGTGTCCAGCGCCGGCGAGCAGCGAGAGCTAAGTGCCCGAAACCCCACGGCGGCGGACGGAGGGGGAAAGGCCAGAGCTGAGAGACGATGTAAGACTTGCCGGTAGTTCTTACTTCGACGTAGCCGCGAGGTCGTCGGTGAGCGCCCGGGCCTTGCTTGCCAGGTTCGCCGCCCTCGGGTAGTCGCGCTGCCCCAGGGCCGTCCGCGCCTGCTCGAGGAAGCTCTTCGCCGTCTGGAGCGCTTCTCGCTGCGGCGGCTTCAGCGGACGCCCTTCGAGCTCCGCGACGAGCCGCTCCACATCACCGATGTTCTGCCGGGCACCTTCCGCGAGCCGTTGCTCTTCCTCGGGTGACAGCTCGGGGCGAAGCGGGGGCTGCGGGGAGGTGCCCGCTGGCCGCGGCGGCGTCGGGGGCGAGGGCACCGGAGGGGGTGTGGCCGTCCCTGGTGCTGCCGGAGACCTCTTGAAGGTGGCTTCGGTCCCGGCGCCGCATCCGTACAGGGCCATCAGGGCCACCGCGAGGAGAGCGCGCCTTGTCACATTCCGGCTCGGCCCGACGCCACCGGGAGCGTCACGATCATCACCGTGCCCCGACCCACCGCCGATTCGACGTCGATCCGCCCGTCGTGCATCTGCACGATCCGGTAGACCATCGAGAGCCCGATGCCCGAACCCTGCGGCTTCGTCGTGTAGTAGAGCCGGAAGATCCGGTCGACGTCTTCGGGCGGGATGCCGACACCCTCGTCGCTCACGCGCACCTCGATCGCCCCGTCACCGCCCCGACACGCCGCCAGGGTCACGGTTCCACCGTTCGGTAACGCCTGAATAGCATTAGTCACGAGATTCGTGCACGCTTGCTGGAGGAGCTCGACGTCCCCGGCGACCGGTGGCAGCTCCGGCGCCACGTCCAGCGCGATGCGCGTCCCGACGCGCGCCGCCTCGGGCGCCATGAGCCGTCCAACCTCCCCGAGCAAGGTGCTCACGTCCACAGGTCCGAGGTGAAGCTCCTGGGGCCGCACGAACTTGAGGAACCCCTGCACGACCCGGTCCAGCCGGTGGATCTCTTGCGCGATCACATCCAGACTCTCGCGAGCCGCCGGCCGCGCGCCGTCGAGGCGCGTCTTGAGAAGCTCGAGGTGGATGCGCATCGCGTTGAGCGGGTTCTTGACTTCGTGCGCCACTCCGGAGGTGAGCCGGCCGAGGGCCGCGAGCTTCTGCGAGTACGTCACCAGCGACTGCACGGCCCGGACCGGGTCGAGGTTCCTGAGAGCGAGAACGCCGCCGCCGGCCCGATCGCCGTCGGGAATACGGTAGCTCGACACGGCCAGCTCCCGCGACTGTCCGTCGGGATACGCCACTTTCACAGGCGCGTTACGACGTTCGATTCCATCGTCGAACAGCTCGGTGACAAGGGGCGCCAGGGGGTGGTCAGCGGCCCCAAGCGGCTCGCGCGTCTCGCCGATCGTCGAGCCGAGCCGTTTCCCGAGCAGCGCCTCCGCCGCCTGGTTGCAGAACACCACCTGTCGTTTCGCGTTCAGCACGATGACGGCGTCCTCCAGACTGTCGAGGATCCCCTGCATCTGCGTTGTCTCGCTCTGCCACGGCTGATGGTCCGCGTGGACCCGCTCACCCAGCTGGTTGACCCGTGCGGCGAGCTCTCCCAGCTCGTCGTCGCGGGTCAGGTCCCCCGCGCCGGACTGACGTCGGGCCAGACGCTCCATCCTCTGCGCGATCTTCCTGAGCGA
>JAHFDK010000421.1 GCA_023249095.1 Candidatus Rokuibacteriota bacterium
GCCGCCGCACCCGCGGATGACACAGGATGGCCTCGAGTTGTTTTCGCAGGGCTGGCGGGATCAGCGGCCGCCTATCATCCTCCGGAACCAGCTCACCGATGGAGTCGTCGCGATTCTGCTCTGTTGCCTGCCCCGATCCTCCGTCGCGCTTCATCGCTCCCCCCTGTGGAGCCCCTGAGAGTGTCCGCGGGCGAGGGCGGCAGGGTCCGCCCCGTCACGCCGGTAGCTAGCCGGCGCTTACGCCCGCGATTTCACGAGGTTTTTGGTCCCTCGAATGGGACGAGTATATAGTGTCCCTTGTGAGGCTTAGGAACCTGAACCCAGAAGATGTTAGGGCCCTGCCCAACTACACGATGCTTGAGGCGTCCCACTACCTCCGCATCGCGCCCTCGACGCTGAAATCTTGGGTCATCGGGCGAGACTATCCAATTCAGGACGGCCGAAAGCGCTTTCACAAGCTACTCGAGCCGGCGCAGTCGCGGCCTGTGCTGCTGTTGTCGTTCATCAATCTGGTAGAGGCCCATGTCCTTCACGCGATCCGGCATGTTCATGATGTGAAGCTTCGGAAGGTCAGATCTGCATTGGAGTATGTCCAAAAAGACTCGGGACAGCGACACCCGCTCGTCACGCAGGAGTTCGAGACCGATGGAGTTGACCTCTTCATTCAACGGTTGGGACTCCTTGTCGTCGCATCGGATGGAGGCCAAATAGCTCTCCGCGAAGCTTTCCAGACGCACCTGAGAAGGATCTCGCGTGACGAGGAAGGCCTCGCAGCCATGCTCTTCCCATTCACAAGACCGAGCCACGCCGACCAACCCAAGGTTGTGGTCATCGATCCGAGAATTTCGTTTGGCCGTCCGATTGTCGCTGGCAGCGGCATTCCCACTAGTGTGATCGTCGAGCGTTATCACGCGGGCGAAGACATAGAACATCTCGCGACGGATTTCCGGTTGTCACTACCGCAAATTCAGGAAGCGATTCGCTGCGAGACGAGCCGCGCCTAGTCCACCAACCTTTACTTTCTTCGTCTCTCGAGAGCTGGGCAGCGGCGATGTCCCCAGTGCTCTTCAAGCTGCTGGTGCCATGGTCGAGACTCATGAGGGAAGTTTCCCGGCCGCGGCAGCAGACGAGGAATGGCTGCCGATAGTTGGCCAACGGGGATGGGTTCTGCTGACCAAGGACGAGAAGATCCGATACCGAGCCGCACAGAAGCGGGCAATCGCTCAAAACTTGGTACGCGCCTTCTTCCTGGTCCCGAAAAACCTCACAGGACCGGAGAATGGAGAAGTCTTCGTCAGAGCCCTCCGGAGAATGGAGCGATTCTCCATCGGAAACAGGCCACCGTTCATCGCCAAAGTCTTCCGAAACGGCACCGTCAAACTTTGGGAGCGACCGCGCCCGTAGTCCTGTCCGTCGGTCATCCGTCGCGTCGATAGTGAAGTCTGTTGTGCGCGTCATTGTGCCCTTCGCCAGTCGCCACCCGGCACTTTCAGGCACTCCCAGGCATAGCGGCCGCGTGCACCACCGCGAGCGACTGTGCATGCTTACGCGCACTTCGGGAGTCTCAGGGCTTGGCCTCACATGCCAGAGGTCACTGGTTCAAGTCCAGTATCGTCCACCAAATAACTCACGCGCCCACGCGCCCCTTGCCGAGGGTCCGGTCAGGTCCGCTTTGGATTTCTGAGGGAAGAGTTTAGAGCCCACTCATTCTACCGCCGTCAGTTCCAAGTAGTCCGTCCGCGCCAAGGGGCTCCCAGCGAGCAGATTTTTCGGCGGCCGGAGGGAGTATCTTTGTGCCAGCGCGGTTGAGATAGACAGCGGGGCCGAGGTGTCTCCCCCGACGCCCGCCGTTAGCCAGCCTCTTCCATCGCGTCGCATCGCGATTCGCGGCGACTGCGCCGGCAGCTAGTGCTGGAGCGGACACGCGAACGATTTAATCGTTAGCGAGAGCGATCAGCCGAGTGCACATGCTTCCCTCGAAACCATTCGACGAGTCGCTTCCGGTAGTAATAGAGGGGCAGCGTCACCGCCACGACAACGGCTGTGAGTAAGACCACCTGAAGGTAGTCGCCCGACGCTGTCCGAGCGCCTTGCGCCGAGAGTACCCAGGTGCTGGGAATGCGACCGAGCGTGGAGACCACAGCGAAGACCCAGAACGGCATGGGACTCAGACCAAAGAGGTAGCAAGTCACATCCTTCGGGAGGCCGGGCATCAAGAAAATGATGAAGCAGAGGATGGCACCTTCCGCTTCAACAATGAAGCCCATCTTGTGCCAGATGTCCGCGCTCACTAGCTTCCGAACGTAACGGGCGCCAAGCCACCGCCCGGCGGCGAAGGCCACCACCGATCCCAGTGTGAGCCCAATCGTCGAATAGAGAAGTCCAACCCATTGGCCAAACAAATAGCCGCCCAGGATCCCCGTCAACTCACCCGGGATCGGGGAAATGATGACCTGCAAGGCCTGAAGGCCGATGAAGATGACGGGCGCCAGCACGCCCCACTCCTGAAGCGTGTGCTTGAGGAAGCGCTTGTCGACGTAGAGGCGGAGGAGGAACTGGTATGCCGGAGCATTCGTCAGGACGAGCCAGCCGCAGAAGGCGATAACCGCGGCGATGATCGCACCGCCGATGACCCAGCGTACCTTCGTCTTCACCCGTCTCCTCGGGGCGTCATCAGGGTCCTGGCCAATCCTCACGTTCGGCCTTAGGTCACCGCTGTCCCGCACCGAGGGCAGTGGGTCCAATCGGGCGCGAGCGCGCTCTTGCATTGCCCGCAGCTTCGCTCGCCGGCCGTCGAAGCCCCACCATCAGCACTCGACGGGCTGACGCTGGCCTCCTTCGCCTGGGCATCGTCGATGCCTTTCTTGAACTCCTTGAGACTCGACCCAAGCGATCGAGCGAGTTGCGGGAGTCGGTTCGCGCCGAACAGGACCAACACGATGACCAGGATCACGAGCAGTTCCTGCGTCCCAAGCCCAAACATTACTGAAACTCCTCTGCGAAGGTTTTCACTATCACTCTACCTTGACCATACAGAATCTGACGAGGCTGAGCGCGGCGCTGGCAAGGCGTTGCCCTTCAGGATTCGCCACCAGCCCAGGCCGCTCCAGGCGTTGTAGAGCCGGCGCAACGCCTCTGGGTCAGGGGCAGTGGCTGGTGGCGGTTGATCGGGGAGGGGATGGATGACCACTGGCTCGCTGATCTCGGCGAGGTAGTCCGGACCGATGATGCGGCCGTTGCCGAGGCCGAGTCGGCGCTTCGGCATGAGCAGGTTCTCACCCAGGCTGTGGTAGGCGAAACCAGCCGGGGCGCTCAGCTCGATGAGCGTCGGCGCGATGTCGAGATGGCCGCCTACCGGGGCGTCAGGCGGCCGCACGCGGCCCAGAACCGAGGGGCCGTATAGCAGCAGCGGCACCGTGCTGCGCTCCCAAAAGGTCGGCCTGTGATTGAGGAAGCGCCGCGACCAGTGATCGCCGGTGAGGGCGAACAGTGCCTTGGGCAGGCGCTGGTCCATGGCGCGGATGAAGCGCGAGGCGGCGCGGTCCGAGTACCAGAGGTGGCCGAAGATGGTCAGGCTGGAGCCTCCGTCGTAGATCGGCGCCAGGTCGGGAGGCACGGCCTGGAGGGCGAACCCTTTGGCGCGCACGTCGACGTTGAATGGCGGGTGGTAGCTGGTGGTGATGATGACGTTGAAGCTTGGTCGATCAGCGGGCACGTGCTGCTCGACGTACCCGAACAGCGATTCGTCCTCCACGCCCCATTCGTTGCCGGAGGTGCCACGGTCAATGGCGCCGCCGCCGTGCACCTCCTCGAAGCCCTGCGCGGCGCAGAAGTCGCCGATTCGGTGCCAGCTCAGGTAGCCTGAGTAGAACACGCGCGTGCGGTAGCCGAGCCGTTTGAAGATCGCCGCCGGCGACGATGGGAAAGGTTGGCGCGCCGCGGGCTGGTAATCGGTGTACACGCCCACGTCCGGCAGGCCGGTGAGGAGGGCGCTGAGGGAGGACATGGTGCCGGTCGACGCCGGCACAAAGCGTGTCACCAAGATCCCCGTGCGGCCCAACTCGCGCACGCCCTCGGTCAGCCCCAGGGAACGATAGCGCTCCGCGAATGGCCAGGCATCGTAGCTCTCCATGATGAGCAGGAACACATGGCGCGGCGGGTCCGCTGACCCTGGGGCGATGCGCAGGAGGTAGTCGTCCACCGTGCCATGCGGCGGCTGATCTGGGAATACCACTGACGCAGCCCTGACTAGGTCGCCATCAGGCACGTAGCTAG
>JAHFDK010000147.1:0-2143 GCA_023249095.1 Candidatus Rokuibacteriota bacterium
GCCCGAGGAAGCAGTACGTCGACCCGCTCACGCCCCACGCGAACGCGGAATTCTCGTTCAACTGCAGCGCCCGGTCAAACATGTCGGCCGCGGTCTCGAGGTTCTTGTGGAGATTAGCCCTGGATGTGCGCGGCGACGGCTAGGCAGAAGGCGTCGTTCGGATCGAGCGCTAACGCCGTGGCCGAGGCGCGGCCCGCCTCCTTCCTATCGGCCTCCGGATCGGTCGAGCGACCTTCACCGGTCCGCAAGTTCAACCACCACGCCCGGTACGCATGCGCTTGCGCATATAGAGGATCGAGCGTCACCGCGCGCTGAAGATACGTGCCCGCCTCCGCGAAGTCCTTGTCGTTGAAGGTGTAGAGCAGCGACAGCGCCCGGAGGACGCATTCGTACGCGTCGAGGCTCTCCGTCGGCTTTTCCAGGGCGCGTGCGGCCTCCACCTGGTAGACCTTGGGCTCGAGCATGCCGACGATGCTCGCGGCGATCCGGTCCTGAAACTCGAAGATCTCGTCGTTGGCCCCGTCGAATTTCTCCGCCCAGACGGTCCGATTGCTGACGGCGTCGACGAGCTCGGACGAGATGCGCAGCCGCGCGGCTTGCCGGCGGATGCTACCCTGAAGGATGTAGCGGACACCCAGCTCATCCGCGATGTCTCGGGCATCCATCTGCCGGTCGCGGTATCGCAGGGTGGAGTTGCGAGCGATCACGTACAGCGAGTGGCTGCGCGCCAGACCGTTGATGATGTCTTCGGTGATCCCCTCGCCGAAGTATCCTTCCTCGGGGTCGCCGCTGAGGTTCCGGAACGGCAGCACGGCGACGGCCGGCCGCTTGGTCCAGGACAGGTGTGGTTGCGAGCGAGCCGGGATTCCGCCGGTCCCCTGGACTTCGATCCGGTAGGCGCGGATCGAGCGGGTGATGTTCTTCAGCTCGCGCTCCCCCAGGTCGGTGAAGGTGACCGGCATCTTGTTCCAGACGTAATCGCGGACGGCGCCGGTGACGATGATCTCGCCGGGTGACGCCAATTGATGAATGCGCGCGGCGATGTTCACGCCGTCGCCGATCAACTTGTCCTCGTCGACGATCACGTCTTCGACGTTGATGCCGATCCGCAGTCTCAGCGAGGGACCAGCCGTGTCCCCTTCCTCGTGGGACAAGGCGCGTTGCGTGTCGAGCGCCCAGCTGACCGCGGCGACCGCGCTCGCGAACTCGACAAGCACGGCGTCGCCGGCGACCTCCAGCACGCGGCCGCGGTGCTCGCGAAGCTTCGGCTCGATGACGTCGGCGCGAAGCGCTTTCCACGCACGGAGCGTCTCGACATCGTTTCTTTCGATCAACCGCGACCAGCCGGCAACGTCCGCGAACGCAATCGCGGCCAGGCGCCTCGTTATGGGTGCGACCTGCTCCATGTCACCTCTCGCGTGCGGCGGGTCCGCCGTGTCCCCGAGGCACGAGTGCCGCGAGTGGCATTGTGACACAGCGCGCCGCCGACCGCGAGGCTACACCGAGGACGGGAAAGGGAGGCGGTGCCCCCGTGCACCACCGGCGCTCGATCGAAATCAGACGATGCGCGACTTCCTCGAGGCGCTTCCGCAGTTGCGTCCGGTGCTCGCACCCTGACGGGCGCCGCGGCCTCGGAGAGCGGCTGGCGGCGACCGCGCCGGTGGCGTCGTGAACCGCCAGCGGCACTCGACGCGGACCCCGAGTCGCGCCGGGTACTCGTCGACGTCAGTGGCGACATCCGGCGCGGGGGCGAGCCGTTCGCGAACCATGAGAGCCGTCAAGGACCTCGCGACCCACGAGAGCTGGTACTGCACGGACAGAACCCGGACATTATCTGCGAGCGGCTACGCGCCTCGCATTGCACTACCCCAGAATGCCCGTGAACGTCGGTGTGCTGCTAGGACACTTAGTCGGCGCGACGAATTTGACAGAGATAGGCGCGGTGGGGTACCGAGCCGCTGATCGGGTCGATCGCCGCGTTGCCGATGATGAGATTGAGGTTGGCGCCTTCCGGACCGAAGGGGTCGTAGCCGGGCGCGCCGATCTCAGGGCAGGCTTGCCACCACCCGTGCTGCCCGCAGACGACCCTCGGCTCCAGGCTCTCGTTCAGTTGAGCCCGCGCGCGGATGCGGCCTTCCGGCGT
>JAHFDK010000147.1:2243-14180 GCA_023249095.1 Candidatus Rokuibacteriota bacterium
GGTCGTAGCCGGGCGCGCCGATCTCAGGGCAGGCTTGCCACCACCCGTGCTGCCCGCAGACGACCCTCGGCTCCAGGCTCTCGTTCAGTTGAGCCCGCGCGCGGATGCGGCCTTCCGGCGTCTCGACGGTCACCCAGTCGCCAGCGCGAATGCCGCGCTCGGAGGCAGCAGCGGGGTGGAGCTCGATCTCCGGATCTCGAGCACGCCGCCGAAGGCTCGGCAGGGCGCGATGCTGGCTCTCACAGTATTGCGTAGACTTCGCACAGGTCAGGATCAGCGGATAGCGCTCGGCCAGGTCGGGACGCGAGACTGGACCGACTAACGGCTCCTCGTGCTCGGGCAGCGGCGGGTAGCCGTGCTCCAGAAACGTTTCGGAGTACAGTTCGATCTTGCGCGTCGGCGTCGCGAAGCCGGTCGATATCCCATCCTTCTCCTCGGCATACTTGCGATAGCGCGTCTGGAGCGGCACCCGCATCCCACCCGGGTGCTCGCGGAGCGTTTCAAGTGACACGCCGGACGGACCGAGCTGGTAGCGGTAGGCTGCTTCGATGTCGCCGTCCCAGAAATGAGCGCCGAGACCGAGACGGCCGGCCAGGTCGAATATGATCTCGGTATCTGATCGGGCCTCGCCGCGTGGCTCAACAACTCTCCGGCGCAATTGCACGAGCGACTGCGCGGCCGGGCTCACATCGAACCCGATCTTGAGGCCCTCGCGCTCGAACGGAGTCGCGACCGGCAGCACGACGTCGGCTAGTTCGGCGGTCGGGTTCATGAACAAGTCCGCGTGGGCGTAGAAATCGAGCGCAGCCAGTGCCTCTCGCCCGCGCCGAACATCGGCATGCGCTAGGAGCAAGTTGGCCCCGAACCCGAACAATCCCCGGACTGCATATGGTCGGTGCTCCAGAATGGCGCGGTACACCTCATCCGTTGTAACCCACTCCCAGCGCGACGGGCCCAGCGGCCGCTCCGGCAAACCGAGTGACCGTGCGCGCTGCTCCGCCGACATTAGCTCGTCGCCGGCCACGTTCCGGGTGGGCACGACGGGGAACAGGACGTTGCCGCCTGGGGCGTCGAAGCTACCGGTCAAGGTGTAGAGCAACGAGATGGCCCGAAAGATCTGGGTAGCGTTGCTCTGCTGTTCGACGCCGCTCCAAGCGTAGTAGGCGACGGGCCGCGATTCCCAGAGCATCCGCGCAGCCCCTTCAACCTGGTCGCGCCGAACGCCGGAGATCGCCTCGACCGCCTCGAAAGAGTAGCGACGACAGCGCTCGGCGGACAGCTCGAAGGCGGGCCGACAAAGGACCTCGCCTCGGTCCGTACCGATCTTGTACTCCCCGAAGAGAGCCGGATCCGCATCATCCCGCTCGTAGCGTCCCAGGGCCGGGTCATAGACGAGTGGATGCCGCGCCGCTGCGCTCCAGGCCATGTATTTCCGTGCGCTCCCTTCGGGCGAAAGGTCGCGTTCGGTCAGTAAGCGATTGTTGTCCGAGCGAACCAGGAGCGGCCCGTTCGTCCAGTCGCGGACGAACGCGCGATCGTACCAATCACGCTTTAGCATCACGTTGGCGATCCCGAGTGCGAGCGCGCCGTCGCTGCCGGGCCGTACACGCAGCCAGATGTCGGCCTTGTTTGCGAGCCCAACGCGGCGCGGATCGACCACGATAAGACGAGCCCCACGCCTGAGCGCCGCCACCGCGCTGGTGGCATGGGTCAAGCGAGCGAGGCTTGGGTTGTAACCCCAGAACAGAATGCAGCCAGCGTTCTCGAGATCCGGCATCGTGCCACCCGCGACGCCATTGCCAATGCCGAAGGTATAACGGGTCGCATATGCTCGACCCCAGCCACACAGCTCGACCGATCCGCAAAGGTTCGGGCTGCCAAAGGCTCGCATCAGGCGCTGGACCCAGACCAGCGAATCTGGGATCGCCGATGTGGACGGAGACACCGAGCTGAACACGACGCACTCCGGCCCATGGTGCTCTGCGAGCCGCCGTAGCCTGGTAGCGGTCAGCTCAAGGGCTTCATCCCAGCTGATCCGCTGCCAGCCGGGATCGGGATCGCCCTTGGGGCGCGTCCGCTTCAGCGGATAGAGTAGCCGGTCCGGGTGGTAGACGAGCTCCGGCGCGGCTCGCCCCTTGGCGCAGAGCGCCTGACCGGTAGGGTGTGACGGGTCCGGCTCCAAGGCGACGAACCGGCCATTTTCGACGACAGCGATCGAGCCACAGCGTGCGATGCACAGAGCGCAGTAGCCAGGAATCCGCTCGGTGGTACGCTGGTCCATCGACATCGCGATGCCTCCTGCTCGGACGCTGACCGCCAAACGGGTTTGAATTCCCTGTCTGTCCACGCCGCCCGGTGGATCGGCGCTGGAGACGCTAGCTTACCGGGAACCGCCTCGATTCCGCCAGTGACCTATCGAGCGCGAGGGCGCGCGACGCCTGTTCGCGGAGGTTTACGCCTGGTTCACCGAAGGATTCGACACCGCCGACCTGAAGGATGCGCGGAGGAAGGTGGTCCTGGCCGCAACTACGGCAAGAGCCAGCTCTTGGCTGAGGACTCTGAAGGAGAGTATTTCGAGCTTCGATCCCTGGCTCCGACGAGCCGTGTTGTTAGTAAAGAAGAACGCAAACCTGCTGGAGAAGGCCATCATCCAAAGGGTAAGGTAGGGCCGCCTCGATTGACCCGCGGGGGCCGCTGGCGCCGCCTTACACCGTGGCTCGATGGCGTCGATGACGTGGATGATGCGGGTCTGCTCGCCAGGACGGGCGAGGTCGGTGTCCACCGCCCGACTGGGCGGGGTCGAGTTTTCAACTAGAATGCGTTCGTGACGCCAAACGGGATGCCGGTCATCCGCGCGGTTTCTCTCGTGCTCGCGCACGTCCCCAGCCTCGTACGCCTCGGCTCGAAGCCGCTCCGCGTGCTGCGCGAGGTGGAGCAGCCGATCGAGTACTTGCGGCCGCACCTGCGTGACTGGAACGCCGCGCGCGCCTACGCCCCGAACCAGGTGTTCATCGGCAACGTGGGCGTGGACGAGCTCGCGGCCCGGCCGACTCCCTGGCACCGCCATCCGATCGCCGGCGCGCAGCGGTTCGGTCCCGACGGCGAGATCATGCCCGAGGACGAGTTCCTCGGCCTCCTCGCCACGTGCGACGGCTTCGATCTCCTCGCGCTGACCGGCGAGGTCGCCGACCGCGCGCGCAGCACGCTCGACGCGCATCCGGTGGTCGGTCGCGAGTCAGGTCGCCCGGCGGTGCCGGCCGGGGTCGGCACCGCTGTGCTCAACGAGCGCATCGCGCGCCACCGGGCGGTGCCGCTCGTCGGCGTGGACGGCCGACTCCTCGGCGCCATGCTGCCCGGGCACGAGGAGGACGACACGCTCACCGGCCAAGTCTTGTTAGAGAACCTCGCGTGCAAGGCGACGGCGGCGCTCGCGCTACGCCACCTGCTCGCGCGGCCTGGCGCGATCGCCGCCACCGACGTGCGGTACGTCATCAACTGCGGCGAGGAGGCGGTGGGCGATCGCTACCAGCGGGGTGGCGGCAACGTCGCCAAGGCGGTTGCGGAGTGGGCAGGGTGCGCGCGCGCGACGGGCAGCGACGTCAAGGCGTTCTGCTCCGGACCGATGCACGCGCTGATGCTCGCCGGCGCGCTCGTCCGCTCCGCCATGTTCGACGACGTGGTGGTGGTGGCGGGCGGCTCGCTCGCGAAGCTCGGGATGAAGTTCCAGGGCCACGTGAAGCATGCGATGCCGATCGTGGAGGACGTCCTCGCCGGCTTCGCCGTCCACGTCGCGCGCGACGACGGCGTCTCGCCCGTGCTGCGGCTGGACGCGATCGGTCGCCACGAGGTCGCCTCCGGATCGGCGCCGCTCGCGGTCATGAAGGCGCTCTACAGCGAGCCGCTCGAGCGTGTCGGGCTGACGCTGCTCGACGTGGACCGGTTCTCACTCGAGCTGCACAACCCCGAGGCGACGGAGCCGGCGGGAAGCGGCAACGTCCCGCTCAACAACTACCGGACACTGGCGAGTCTCGCCGTCGTCGAGAAGCTGATCACCCGTGAGGGCATCGACGACTTCGTCCGCACACGGGGCATGCCGGGGTTCTCACCGACGCAGGGGCACATCGCCTCCGCGATCCCGTACCTCGGCCACGCGCGTCGCGGGCTCACCGAAGGTGGCCTCACACGCACGATGTTCGCGGGAAAGGGTAGCCTGTTCCTTGGTCGAATGACGCAGCTCCCGGACGGGCTCTCGCTCGTCCTGGAGCGCAACGGAGCGCGCCCCAGCACGGCCTGATGCCGCTGCGCGCGTGGGGGGGGGCTTGGGGGGCCCGTCTCGGCCCCCCATTACAAGAAAGGAGACAGCATGGAGCTCAGAGGGAAGAAGGTCATTGCGCTCGGCGAGCGCGACGGCGTGCCGGGCCCGGCGGTGGCGGAGTGCGCCAAGCGGGCGGGCGCCGAGGTGGTGTTGACGCTGACCGCCTGCTACGTCTGAACGGCGGCTGGCGCCATGGGCCTGGAGGATCAGGCGGCGGTGAAGCGGGTCGCGGACGAGCACGGGAGCGGCGTCGTCGTCCTGCTCGGGACTCCCGATGCCGAGAGCACGCAGACGCTCGCCCAGACCGTCGTCGCCGGCGATCCCTCCTACGCGGGCCCGTTGGCCGGAGTCCCGTTGGGGCTCCCCGTGTTCCACGTGTTCGAGCCGGAAGTCCGTGACCAGGTGCCGATCGACGTGTACGAGGCTCAGGTCGCGCTCATGGAGATGAGCCTCGACCGCGACGCCATCCTCGCCGGGCTGCGCGAGGCGCGGCGGGCGGCCGCGGCAACCTCATAGGAGGCCGAAATGAACAACAGAATGGGATTGTCGATTCTTGCGTCAGTCGCGGTGCTGTCGCTCGGCGGGAGCACCGGAGGGCAAGCACAACAGACCGAGATGAGCTTCTTCATCACCAGCGCCGGCCCCGGAAAGGGCGGGAACCTCGGCGGCCTCTCCGGGGCGGACCAGTGGTGCCAGCTGCTCGGTGGGGCCGCAGGCGCGGGCACCAAGACCTGGCACGCCTATCTGAGCACCCAGGGAACCGGCGCGGTCAACGCGCGCGACCGCATCGGCCGCGGTCCCTGGCACAATTCCAAGGGCATCGTCATCGCGAAGGATCTGACCGAGCTGCACGGCAAGAACGACATTACCAAGCAGACCGCCCTGACTGAAAAAGGTGAGATGGTCAACGGGCGCGGCGACACGCCGAACATGCACGACATCCTGACTGGCGCCCAGCCGGATGGCACCGCGTTCGCGGCCGGCGAGGATCGCACCTGCGGCAACTGGACGAAGAGCGGCCAGGGGACGGCGATGGTCGGCCATCACGACCGGCAGGGCTTGCGCGACGACGATGCGTCGAAGTCCTGGAATTCGTCGCATCCCTCACGCGGACCGGACGGGGGCTGCAGTCAGAACGACCTGAAGAGTACCGGCGGCAACGGCCTGTTCTACTGCTTCGCCACGAAGTAGCTCGACTCCTCTACCCGAGGGGGCATGGTACCATTATGGTTGATTTCCACCATGGAGGGCGACGTTGTGGCCTTGAACATCAAGGACCGTGAGACCGAACGGCTGGCTGCGGAAGTGGCAGCGCTCGCCGGCGAAAGCAAGACGCGAGCGGTCAAGGTGGCGCTTCAGGAGCGCAGGGCTCGGCTCGCAGTCCGTGGAGGCGCACGTGACCGTCACGCGGACTTCGTACGCTTTCTCGAGACGGAGGTCTGGCCCCAGGTGCCGCGCAAAACGCTGGGCCGTAGAACGAACAAGCGGGAACGGGAACGGATCCTCGGGTTCGGGCCGCAGGGCGTGTGATCGTCGACTCGTCGGCGCTCATCGCGATCGTTCTGCGGGAGCCTGGCTGGGAGGCGCTCGTCGACAAGCTCTCGGCGGGCCACGCCGGCGCTGGGGCTCCGACCCTGGCCGAGGCCGGGCTGGTCCTGACAGCGAAGCTGGGCCCACGCGGGCGGAGCCTTCTCGCCCGGGTCGTGCAGGAGGCGCGCATTGCGGTCGTCCCCTTCACCGACGAGCACTGGCCGATCGCGATCGACGCGTACGCCAGGTTCGGCAAGCGCCGGCATGCCGCGGCCTTGAACTTCGGCGATTGCCTCACCTACGCCGTCGCCAGACTCGCGAGCCAGCCGCTCCTCTACGTCGGCGAGGACTTCGCAAGGACGGATCTGCCCCGCGCCTGACCGGCGCTCGGCCGGGCCCCCTGGAATGTCCAGAAAGCGATTCCCGGATTGCCTGGTCCTCGAGATCGCCCGCAAGGCGGGCCACGTGCCCGTCGGCACCTTCGACCGCCAGCTCGCGAATGCTCGACGGCGCGCAGAAGATCCAGCCCTGACGTAGCACGAGGTCGTTACCGTCGGGCTCGACGAGGAGCGACCGGCCCGAATGCCGATCTCCTCGCTCACGTGTTCGGTCTGCTCGCCGGCGGTGCGGTCGGGTTGCTCGGGGCGCTGACGATCCTCTGGATGCCGCCCGCGTCGGTGCAGTGGCTGCTCGTGGCCGCTGCCGGTGCGGCCGTGTACACCGCATGGCGCCTGGCGTTCTGAACGTGACGCTTGGATCAATGATTGATCAGGTTCTCCTGCACGATCTCTTCTCTGAAGCTGAAGACCTTCGGATCCCTGGGGTCGACGATTGCCCGGACCCAATGCGTGTACGGGTAGCCGAAGGTCTCCACCCTCGTGAAGTTCTCGATGATTCGGCGGCTCTTGGAGCCGACCAGAGGCTTGTCGACGCGGAAGAGGTGGCTGTCGCCGTGCACGTAGACGACCGGCCTGCCGAACGCCACGGTCTCCTTCTCCAGCGCGGCCAGGAATTCATCGAAGCCGGTCGCCCTTCTCGTTTCGGGTGATTTGAACCCCAGGCCGGCCAGCATGTATCGCTGCTGCATGTCGGAGGGCCAGGAGGTCTCGAACCGAGGGTTGGCCTGCGCGATGATCATGACGGCTCGGCTTCCGCCGTGCGTGGCCAGCGCAAAGGCCTGTCTCATCCACGCCAGGTTGGCCGCGGTGCGCTCAGCGTACTCCGCGTCCATTTCCGGCGTGCGTCCGAGGTTGTTGTTGCTGCCGATCACGTGGAGCGTGACGAACAGCACATCACCGTAGCTCCAGCGCACGTTCTCTCGGAACTTGGCGTACCGGGCGTCTTCACTCTGGCGCGTCAGGCGCATGGTGCGCCGGCCGAGGCTCTGATCGCCGGGGAAGAACATCTGGCGGAGCTTCGCCAGTCTCTCGAACGGGTCGTACGTGCGCGGTTTTGCCCGATGACAGTCGGCCCACTCGTTGTCGCCGGGCAATTCCGGATCCGTAGAGGCCGGCGTCAAAAACCGCGTCAAAAGCGGCATGGTCATCGCTCGGGGGGCCGTGCTATCGTCCGCCACACGCTCAGACTATGCCGCGTCTCAATCTCGCTCTGCTCGGCGGGTTTCAGGGACGAGTCGACGCGTCGGCGCCCTTGACGTTGCCGACCCGGAAGTCGCAGGCACTCCTCGCGTTCCTCGCGCTCCCTCCCGGCCGATCGCATCCCCGGGAGAAACTCGCCTCCTTGCTCTGGGGTGGCATGCGGGAGCCGCAGGCGAGGAGGGGCCTCCGGCAGTCACTCTTCACGCTGCGGAAGGCTGTGGATGCAGAGCCGCCGGCCTTGCTGATCGACGGCCAGACCGTCGCCCTGAACCCGACCTCCGTCGACGTGGACGTGGTGAAGTTCGAGCGCCAGGTCGCCGAAGGCACGCCGGCCGCTCTCGAACGAGCCGCCACGCTCTATCGCGGCGAGCTACTCGAAGGCCTCGACCTCCAGGAGGCGCCGTTCGAGGAGTGGCTCCTCGCGGAGCGCGAGCGACTGCGCGAGCTGGCGCTCGAAGCGCTGGCGCAGCTCCTCCGTCACCAGCGCACCACGGAGGCCACTGAAGCGGCTTTGCGGACAGGGCTCCGGCTCCTCGCCCTCGACCCCCTGCAGGAGCCCGTCCACCGCGCGGTCATGCGTCTCTACGTCCAGCTGGGCCGGCGGGCGTCGGCACTTCGGCAGTACCAGATCTGTATCGGCGTTCTGCAGCGAGAGCTCAGAGTAGAGCCGGAAACGACCACCAAGCAGCTTTACCAAGAGATCCTTCGGCAGCGCCCATCGCATGCGGCGGCGGATGTGGAGAGCCCGGCGACGGCGCATGCGGTGCCAGCCGAAGCGCCGGCCCCGCCCGACGAGACCCTCCCGCGCGAGCTGCCGCTCGTCGGGCGCGAAACAGAGATCGACCGGCTGCGGGAGGCGCTGAACCAAGCGTGGGAGGGACACGGCCAGGTCGCAGTACTGATCGGCGAGGCGGGCGTCGGCAAGAGTCGCCTGCTGGCGGAGCTCGCCGCCGAGGCGGTTGCCCGCGGGGGCCGTGTGCTCGTCGGGCGCTGCTACGAGGCCGAGCAGATCCTGCCGTTCGCGGCGTGGGTCGACGCGTTGCGCGCCGGTCGCGTCGATGCAGACAAGAACGTTCTCGAGGGCCTCACGCCCCTATGGCGAACGGAGGTGGCGCGCCTCCTTCCCGAGCTGGGCGTTCCTGGACACGGGCCCGGTCAGAGTCCGGTGGACTATCGCCAGCTCTTCGAGAGCGTGGCGCAGCTCGTCCGGCATCTCGTCCTGCACCAACCAGTGGTGCTGATCCTCGAGGACCTCCACTGGGGCGACGAGATGAGTCTCCGCCTCCTGTCGTTCCTCGGGCGTCGACTTCAGACGTGGCCACTCCTCGTGGTGGGTACGGCCCGCGAGGAGGACCTGCCCGGCGCGCCGATCTTGCGCCGGACGCTCGAAGATCTCGTCCGCGACAAGCATCTCGTCGAGCTGCGGCTTGCGCCGCTCTCGAAGGAAGAAACGCTCACGCTCGTCAGAACGCTCGCCGGGGCGGAGCGCAACGAGGCGGTAACGACCGGACTCGCGGAGCAGGTCTGGATCATCAGCGAGGGCAACCCGTTCGCGGTGGTCGAGACCGTGCGCGCGCTTCCGGAAGGGTTCGTGGCCGACCCCTCGACGAAGCTCGCCGTCCCGAAGCGGGTTCGCGAGGTCATCCTGCGGCACCTGGAAGCGCTGAGCGAGCGCGGCCGCGATCTGGCGATCGTCGCCGCCGTCATCGGACGGGAGTTCGACTTTCCGCTCCTTTGCCGCTCTGCGGGCCTCGAGGAGAACGACGCGGCGGAGTCCCTGGAAGAGCTGGTGCGGCGCCGTGTCCTGCACAGCGTCGGCGAGCGGTTCGACTTCACCCATGATCGGATCCGCGAGGTCGCCTACGGCCGCCTTCTCCGGGAGCGCCAGCGGGCGTTGCACGCGCGAATCGCGAATTCCATGGAAACGCTGTACGCGGACCGGCTGGCCGAGCAAGTGGAACGGCTCGCGCACCACGCCGCGCGCGGCGAGCTCGGAGACAAGGCGGTGGGATACCTCCGCCAGGCCGGGGCGAAGGCATTCGCGAACTCGGCCCACACCGATGCGCTCGCCTACTTCACGCAGGCGCTGGACCTTCTCGGAAAGCTCGCCCCGGGCCCTACGCGAGACCGCGAGGAGCTGTCCTTGCGACTTGCCCTCGGGCCGGCACTCCAGGCGACGCGAGGCTACGCCACGCCGGAGGTCGAGCAGAACTATGCGCGTGCCCGGCAGCTCGCTGACGAGGTCGGCGCGCCGGTCCAGCGGTTCCAGGCGCTGTGGGGGATATGGCTGGTGGCATCGCACCGAGCGAGCGCAAGCACTGCGCTCGAGCTTGGACGAGAACTTTTGGCGCTCGCCGAGCGTTTCGACGACCCCGCACTTCTGCTCGAGGGGCATCACGCGCTCTGGCCGGTGCTCGTGTGGCTGGGAAGCGCGGACGCCGCGCGTCGGCACCTGGATCAGGGGATGGCGCTCTACGACAAGGCGCGGCACCGGAGCCACGCGTTCGTCTATGGCGGCCACGACCCCGGCGTGTGCTGCCGGAAGGTCGCGAGTTGGGCTTCCTGGATCCTCGGCTACCCGAAGCGCGGCCTCGAGGAGAGCGTCGCCTCCCTCAAGCTGGCCAGGGAGCTCGATCATCCCACGAGCATCATCGTCGCGCTCGTGTGGGCCTGCGTCTTTCGCGACCTGCGGCGAGAACTCCACGAGGTCGGGGAGCACGCTCGCGCCTTGATCACCCTCTCGACCGAGCACGAGGCTTCGCAGTGGCTGGCGGCGGGGACGATCATCGACGGATTCGTCCACGCCGAGCTCGGCCAGGGCGAGCTAGCCATCGCCCAGATCAGGCGCGGGCTCGCGGCCTACGGCTCGACCGGCGCGCACCTGTTCGTGCCGTACTTCCTTTCCCTCTTGGCCCGCGCGTGCCTGAAGATCGGCGAGCCTCGCGAGGGGCTGCGCGTCATCGGCGAGGCGCTGGAGAGGGCCCGCACAACGGGTGAGCGTGTGTGGGAGGCGGAGCTGATTCGGCTCGAGGGAGAGCTACGCCTCGCCGCGTCTCCGGATAACGTCGCCGAAGCCCTGGACTGCTTCCGCCGGGCGATCGAGATCGCGCGCAGTCAGGCAGCCCGGTCGTGGGAGTTGCGTGCCGCCTTGAGCCTGGCGCGTCTGCTCGTTGCGGAGGGCCAGCGCGACAAGGCGAAACGCACCCTCGCCGTCTACGAGTGGTTCACCGAAGGCCTCGACACGGCCGACCTCCAGGAGGCGAAGGCGCTCCTGGAAGACCTCGCGAGAGGTCAGGCCTGATACCTTTCATCCATCACGTGCGACATGACCAGGGAGACACAATGACTCTTCGCGAAGCGTTCAACGGGAATACGGCCGTCGCGATGGCCGGCATCGCCTTTACCGGATGCGATCTGCTCGGTGCCGCGCAGGGCCGGGCGCGAGCCCAGGCGCCGTCGGCCGCGCGAGGCAAGGCGCGAGCGAGGCCGGCGCAGCGACGCCAGGAAGCGGTGGTGGCCAGCCGGCGCCGCCAGGTAGTGGTAGCCGGCCGCCGCGTGAAGACGATCGACGTGCACGCGCATTGCGTGATACCGGAGGCGTACGCCCTGCTGGGACTGAAGGTGGAAGACCATCGAGGGCCGGGGATCGAGGAGGTGGGACCGAGGCGCATGCGCGAGATGGACGCGCAGGGCATCGACATGGAAGCGCTCAGCATCAACCCGGCGTGGTACCGGGCGGAGCGCGACGTCGTAGCTCAAGTGATCAAGATCCAGAACGAACGGCTCGCCGAGTTCTGCGCGACATACCCGGACCGCTTCGTCGCCTTTGCCTCGGTCGCGCTCCAGTATCCCGACCTGGCGGTGCAGCAGCTCGTGGAAGGCGTGAAGAAGCTCGGACTCCGCGGCGCCGCCGTTGGCGCGAGCGTCGCCGGCGAAGAGTTTTCCGACCCGAAGTTTCACCCCTTCTGGGCCAAGGCCGAGGAGCTCGGGGTGCTCATCTTCATCCATCCGCAGAGCACGCCGGACCTCGCCAGGAGATTCAAAGGCAACGGCTGGCTGGCGAACACCATCGGCAACCCGCTCGACACCACCATCGCGCTCTCGCACCTCATTTTCGAGGGGACGCTCGATCGCTTCCCCGGACTCAAAATATGCTCGGCCCACGGCGGCGGCTTCCTGCCGTCCTACGCGCCCCGCTCCGACAACAGCCTGCGCGTCGCGCCGGACATGGACACCGGTGTCAAGCTGAAGAAGAAGCCGACCGAGTATCTGCGGCAGATGTACTACGACACGCTGGTCTTCACCTCGGAAGCGCTACGGCACCTGGCGGCGGAAGTCGGCGTCAGCCACCTCGTGCTCGGCACCGACCATCCGATTCCGTGGCAGGCCAAGTCGGTGGACCACATCCTCAAGGCGCCGGGCTTCACCGCCGCCCAGCGCAAGGCAATGCTCGGTGAGACCGCGGCGAAGCTGCTAGGGATCAAGCCCTAGCCC
>JAHFDK010000019.1 GCA_023249095.1 Candidatus Rokuibacteriota bacterium
TCATCGGTCGTCGCGCGCACTGGATCGCGGTGCCGGCGCTCGCGGGATCGTTTCTCGCGTCGTGCGTGCTGTTCGCGAACGTCGTGCCCGGAGAAACGCTCACGACGACGCTCTTCGCCTGGATCGTCGCGGGCGACTTCGCGACGTCGGTGGTGGCCTACGTCGATCCGCTCACCGCCGTCATGCTCCTCGTCGTCACCGGCGTGGGCGCGCTGATCCATCTGTACTCGGTCGGTTACATGCACGACGACCCGGGGTACGCGCGCTACTTCGCCTACCTGAACCTCTTCGTGTTCTCGATGACGATGCTGGTGCTCGCCGGCAACTTCCTCCTCCTGTACGTGTTCTGGGAGGCGGTCGGCCTCTGCTCCTACCTCCTGATCGGGTTCTGGTACACGCGACCGGCCGCGGCGCAGGCGGGCAAGAAGGCGTTCATCGTCAACCGCGTCGGCGACTTCGGCTTCGGCCTCGGCATCATGTGGATTTGGAGCGCGGTGGGCACGCTCGACTATGACGGCGTGTTCAAGGGGGCCGCCGAGCTCCCGCCGGCGACCGCGACCGGCATCGCGCTACTCCTGTTCATGGGCGCGTGCGGCAAGTCGGCGCAGCTGCCCCTGCACACGTGGCTGCCGGACGCGATGGAAGGGCCCACCCCGGTGTCGGCGCTCATCCACGCCGCGACGATGGTCACGGCCGGCGTGTACATGGTGGCGCGCAGCCGGGCGCTCTTCGAGCGCTCGCCGGTTGCGCTCGAGGTCGTCGCGTGGGTCGGAGTGGCCACGGCGCTCTTCGCCGCCACGATCGCCCTCATCCAGACCGACATCAAGCGCGTGCTCGCCTACTCCACGGTGAGCCAGCTCGGGTACATGTTCGCCGCGGTCGGGCTCGGCGCCTACGCCGCGGGGATCTTCCACCTCGTGACGCATGCCTTCTTCAAGGCGCTGCTGTTCCTCGGCGCCGGCAGCGTCATCCACGGGCTCGGCGGCGAGCAGGATCTTCGGAAGATGGGTGGGCTGTCGTCGAGGATGGTGACGACGACGATCACGACGACGATCGGCGCGCTCGGCCTGGCAGGCCTGCCGGGACTGGCCGGGTTCTTCTCGAAGGACGAGATCCTCGCCGCCGCGTTCGTGACCGGGCACCGCGGGATGTGGGCGCTCCTGCTGCTGGGCGCGTTCTTCACGGCGTTCTACACCGCGCGCATGCTGTTCCTCGCGTTCTACAGCGGCCCGCGCATGACCAGGGAAGCGGCCCACCACGTCCACGAGGCGCCGGGTTTGATGACGCTGCCCCTCGCCGTCCTGGCCGTGCTCACGGTGATCACCGGCGTGGCGGTCGGAATCCCTTCGGAGCACGGCACACGGTTCGCGCGTTTCCTCGCGCCGGTGTTCCCCGTGCACGAAGGCGGGCACGGGGGCTTCACCGCGCTGTTGGTCCTCGTCATGGCGGTCCTCGTGTTCGCGGCGGGCGTCGCGCTCGCCTGGGTCGTGTACATGGCCGCGCCCATCCGCGCCGACGCGATCGGACGACCGAAGACGGCCGTCCACGCGCTCCTGCTCAACGCCTACTACGTCGACGCGCTCTACGACCGGGTGATCGTGCGTCCGCTGCTCGCGCTCTCCGAGTTCCTGGCGCGCGTGTTCGATCTCCGGCTGATCGACGGGCTCGTCAACGCCCTCGGCCGCTCCGTCGTGGCGTGGGCGGCGGGGATCCGCCACCTTCAAACCGGGTACACCGTGAACTACGCGCTGACGATGCTGGCCGGCGCGGTCGCGATCCTCGCCTTCCTGCTGAGCCGATGAATGAAACCACCCGCCAGCGCCCGTCTCACACGTGCGGTGCCGGCGCGCCTCGTTCTCAGGCCACCCGCGGTGTTATCCGAGCTTCCAGCACTCGATAAAATGATGCCGGCGCGCCTCGTTCTCAGGCCACCCGCGGTGTTATCCGAGCTTCCAGCACTCGATAAAATGATGCCGGCGCGCCTCGTTCTCAGGCCACCCGCGGTGTTATCCGAGCTTCCAGCACTCGATAAATGATCCCGCTCTTGTCGGTGGTCACGTTTCTTCCGGGCGCGGCCGGGCTCGCCCTCTTGTTCGTCCCGCGGCGGTCCGTCGGCGTCCTTCGCGTCGCGTCGCTCGCGATCACCGTCGTCACATTCGTGCTCTCGCTGCCGCTCTACTTCGGATTCGACGGCGACATCACCGGCTACCAGTTCGAGGAGAACCGGCCCTGGATGCCGACGCTCGGCGCGGCGTACCACGTCGGCATCGACGGCATCAGTCTCCTGCTCGTGCTCCTCACGACCTTCCTCATGCCGCTGGCGCTCGCCTCGGCCTGGGGCGTGATCGAGGATCGGCTCAAAGAGTTCATGGCGACGATGCTGATCCTCGAAACGGGGATGCTCGGTGTCTTCGTGAGCCTCGACCTCTTCCTCTTCTACGTCTTCTGGGAGGCGATGCTGATCCCGATGTACTTCATCATCGGAGTCTGGGGCGGGCCGAACCGCGTCTACGCCGCGGTGAAGTTCGTCCTGTACACGATGGTCGGATCCGTCCTCATGCTGGTCGCGATCCTCGCCCTCTACTACCAGTACGGCGCCGCGACGGGACGGTACACGTTCGACCTGCCGGTGCTGGCGCAGTACGTGATGGCGCCCGGTCGCGCTCAGGATCTGATGTTCCTTGCCTTCGCCCTGGCCTTCGCGATCAAGGTGCCGCTGTTCCCGTTCCACACCTGGCTGCCCGATGCCCACGTCGAGGCGCCCACGGCCGGCAGCGTGGTCCTCGCCGGCGTCCTGCTCAAGATGGGGACGTACGGATTCCTGCGCTTCTGTCTGCCGCTCTTTCCGGACGCGAGCCTGGCGTTCGGGCCGGTGGTGTGGACGCTCGCGGTGATCGGCGTGATCTACGGCGCGTGGGTGTCGACGGTGCAGCCGGACATGAAGAAGCTCGTCGCCTACTCGAGCGTGAGCCACCTCGGCTTCGTGATGCTCGGGATCTTCACGTTCAACCAGCAGGGACTCGTGGGTGGCGTCATCCAGATGGTGAACCACGGGCTCTCGACGGGCGCCCTCTTCCTCATGGTCGGAATGATCTACGAGCGCCGCCACTCGCGGCTCATCGCCGACTTCGGCGGCCTGTGGCGGGTCGTGCCTGCCTTCTCGGCGCTGTTTCTCGTCGTCGTGCTGTCGTCGCTGGGGCTGCCGGGGCTGAACGGCTTCGTCGGTGAGTTCCTGATCCTGGTCGGCGCGTTCCAGCGGAGCCCGTGGCTCGCGGCTCTGGCGACCAGCGGGATCATCTTCGCGGCGGTCTACCTGCTCTGGATGTACCAGCGGGTGATTTTCGGCGAAGTCACTCGCGACGCGAACCGCGGTCTCCCAGACCTCACGACCCGCGAGTGGGCGGTGCTGGTGCCGGTCGTGGCGCTCATCGTGTGGATCGGTGTCTATCCAGTGGCGTTCACCGGCAAGACCGAGGCGACGATCGAGGCGCTGATCGCCCAGGTGCAGGCCAAGGCCAGCGCGCACCGGTGATGGACGCGATCGTCTTGCCGGCCGTCGTGCTCGGTCCCCTGCTGCCGGCGCTGATCGTGTTGGCCGCCGCCGCGCTCGTGCTGGGGCTCGACCTCGGGCCACGCGCGCTCCCCCGCGAGCTCCTGGCGGTGACCGCGCTCGCCGGCATGATCGGCGCGCTCCTCGCGACGCTCGCGCGGTGGGGCGCGCCCGGCCGCGCGTTCCGCGACATGGTCGTGCTCGACAACTACGCCCTCTTCTTCAACGTGATTATCTGCTACTCGGGCGCCCTGATCGTGCTGCTCTCGATGGACTACCTGCGTCGCACCGGGAGCGACTCCGCCGAGTACTACGCGCTCGTGCTCTTCGCCACCGCCGGCATGATGCTCCTCGCCGCGGCCGGCGACCTGGTGGTGGTGTTCCTGGCCCTCGAGTTGATGTCGCTCTCGCTCTACGTCCTAGCCGGGCTCTTCAAGCGGGAGCTGGCCTCCGGCGAGGCGGCGATGAAGTACTTCCTCCTCGGCGCGTTCGCCTCGTCGTTCCTCCTCTACGGCATCGCGCTCGTCTACGGCGCCGCCGGAACGACGAACCTCGATCGCATCGCCGCGGCGATGGCCGCGCGCCCGCGGGATCCGCTGTTCGTTGTCGGCTTCGGGCTCCTGCTGGTCGGCTTCGGGTTCAAGATCTCGTCGGTACCCTTCCACATGTGGGTGCCCGACGTCTATCAAGGAGCGCCGACCAGCGTGACCGCGCTGATCGCCACCGGGTCCAAGGCGGCGGCGTTCGCGGCCCTCATCCGGGTACTCGCGGTGACGCTCCGCGGCGTTCCGCCCGACTGGACACCACTGTTCTGGGCCGTCGCGGTCGTCACGATGACGGTGGGCAACGTGGTCGCGATCGCGCAATCGAACCTCAAGCGGATGCTGGCCTACTCGTCGATCGCCCACGTCGGGTACATGCTGGTCGGCCTCGTCGCCGGCGGGGCTGGCGGGACGGGCGCGGTGCTCTTTTACCTCCTGACCTACACCTTCACGACCGCCGGCGCGTTCGGGGTCATCACGCTGTGCGAGCGCGCCCGCGGCGAGGCGGTCGAGGTCGGGGATTACGCCGGGCTCGCGCGGCGCCATCCGATGCTGGCGGCGGCGCTCGGCATCTTCCTCCTCTCGTTGATCGGCATTCCGCCGCTGGCCGGCTTCGTCGGCAAGTTCTACGTGTTCGGGGCGGCCGTGCGGGGGGGGTATGTCTGGCTCGCCGTCATCGGGGTGCTGAACTCTGCGGTGGCCGCGTACTACTATCTGCGCGTGGTCGTCTACATGTACATGCGCGAGCCCGAGGGTGCGGTGACCGTGTACGCGCCCTCGTTTGCCGGCGGCGTGGCGCTGACGGTCGCGCTGCTCGCGATCGTGCTCCTCGGCGTCATGCCGGCGCCCTTCGTGGACCTCGCCCAGGCCGCCGTCGCGCCGCTCCTCCGCTAGGCGGAAGGACGCGGCCTGAGCGCGTGCCGTCCAACTTCGTCCTGCCGCATCGGGGCTGGCTCTTCGATCTCGACGGAACCGTGTACCGCGGCGAGTCGCTGATCCCCGGTGCGGCCGACGTGATCGCCGCCTTGCGGGCGGCGGGTCGGCGGGTCGCCTTCCTGTCCAACAAGCCGATCCACACCCGCGCAGACTACGCCCGCAAGCTGACGCGCCTGGGGATCCCGACACCCGACGCCGACGTGGTCAACTCTTCCCTTGTGCTCGCGCGCCATCTGGCGCGCCTCGACGCGGGGGCCCCGGTGTTCGTCATCGGCGAGCCGCCTCTGATCGGCGAGCTTCGCGCCCACGGGTTCGAGGTGCGTGGGGATCACCGTGTCCGCTGGGTGGTGATCGCCTTCGACCGCACCTTCGACTACGCGAAGCTGAACACGGCGCTCCAGGCGGTGCGTCAGGGCGCCAGGCTGATCGCGACCAACCCGGATCGGACATGTCCGACCGAGGACGGCGAAATTCCCGATTGCGCAGGGATGACCGCCGCCGTCGAGGCGGTCACCGGCCGCGCGGTCGAGGTCGTCGTCGGTAAGCCCTCGCCGATCATCCTCGAGATCGCTCTTGAGCAGCTGGGGGTGCCGGCCAGCGAATGCGTGATCGTCGGCGACCGCTTGGAAACGGACATCGTGATGGGAAAGCGGCTCGGGCTCGCGACGGTCCTGGTCCTCACTGGCATCACGACCGCCAGCGACGCCCGCATCGCCGAAACGGCTCCAGACCTCGTGGTGTCCTCGATCCGCGACCTCCTCCGCTGACGCGCAGCGCGGTGGGTCTCTGACGAAACAAGACGCAGCGGATCCACGACCGACGCCCGGCGATGTTGACGGCCGTCGTGGCCGGGCAGTACGGTGAGGGCTGGGGTCGCGCTGGCCGGCGGCCCAGGAGAGCGAGCCATGAGCAAGACCACTCCGGAGTGGGCGGAAGAGATCGCCAGGCGTCTCGACGGTCTGGTAGCGCTGCGGCGGGACTTTCATCGCCATCCGGAGCTCTCCTTCGAGGAGCGGCGGACGGCGGAGATCATCGCCCAGCGCCTTCACGCCGCCAAGCTCGAGGTGCGCACGGGCGTTGGTCGCACCGGCGTCGTGGGTGTCCTGCGCGGCGATCGGCCCGGTCGCACCATCGCCTGGCGGGCGGACATCGACGCCCTGCCCCTCAGCGAATCGCTCGACCTGCCGTTCGTCTCGGCGACGCCCGGCGTGATGCACGCCTGCGGCCACGACGGGCACACGGCGATCGGCATCACGCTGGCGGAGATGCTGGCCGCCCGCCGCCGCGAGGTGCCGGGCACCGCCGTCTTCCTCCCGCCGAGGAGATCTTCAGCGGCGCCAAGCCGATGATCGACGCGGGAGCGCTCGACGACCCGCGCGTCGCCGAGGTGTACGGTCTCCACCTGACCACGCAGGCGCCCGTGGGCCAGGTCACCGTGCGTCCCGGCCCCGCGATGGCGTCGGCCGACTTCTTCGACGTCGAAATCGCCGGTCATGGCGGCCATGGGGCGTACCCGCACCTGTCGGTCGATCCCATCACCGTCGCCGCCAATATCCTGCTCGGCATGCAGAACCTGGTCTCGAGGGAGATCGCGGCGCAGGAGACGGCCGTCCTCACGGTGGGGCAGATCGTGTCGGGCACCAAACACAACATCATTCCGGCGACCGCCGTCATGCGCGGCTCGCTCCGTACATTCACGCCGGCCGTGCGCGCTCAGGTCAAGGAGCGGCTCGGCGCCTACGCCCGCGACATCGCCCGTGCCTCCCGGGCCGAGGCGCGCCTGAGTTTCCAGGGCGAAGGATGCCCGACCGTCGTCAACCACGAGCGCGAATCCGCGTTCGTGCGGGCGTGCGCGGTGGCCGAGCTGGGCGGCGACACCGTGAAGGGCGAGAACAACCTCGTGATGGCGAGCGACGACATGAGCCTGTTCCTCCAGGCCCGGCCGGGTTGTTACTTCCAGGTCGGCGTCGCTCCGGTGAGCGGGCCGACGCGGCCCCACCACGCGCCGGAGTTCGAGATGAACGAGGACGGGCTGCCGGTCGCCCTGCGCGTCGCCACGAGCGTGATGCTCGGCGCCCTGCGTGGCTGACCGTGGCCGCGTGATCCGATGAACGGCCGCCCCTGGCCTCTGGCGGACGCCGACTACGACGTCGTCATCGTCGGAGGCGGCATGGCCGGGGCCGGCGTCGCGCGCGACCTGGCCCTGCGCGGCGTGTCGGTGGCGCTGGTCGAGAAGGGCGACTTCGCCTCCGCGACGACGTCGCAGTCGTCCAAGCTGATCCACGGAGGCCTCCGCTACCTCGAGCTGTTCGACTTCGGGCTCGTGCGCGAGTCGCTCCGGGAGCGCGAGACACTCCGCCGCCTGGCGCCGCACCTGGTGCGGCCGCTGCCGTTCCTGGTGCCGATCTACCGCGAGTCCTCGCGGAGCCTCATCAAGGTCCGGATCGGGTTGAAGCTCTACGACTGGCTAGCGCCGGGGCGGAGCCGCGAGCGATACCGGGTGCTGCCCCCGGTCGACGCGCTCTCCCTTGAGCCGGCGATCCGGGCGCGCGACCTCCGCGGTGCCGGCTACTATTTCGACGACCTGCTCGTCTTCCCCGAGCGACTCTGCCTCGAAAACGTTCTCTCGGCCTGCCGTCTGGGCGCGCGGGCCTTCAACTACGCCCAGGTCGCGGAGATCGTCCGGAACCCGAAGGGCGCGATCACCGGAGTCCGCGTCCGCGACCTGCTCACCGGTCGCGTCGCGACGCTGGGCGCACGCATTGTGGTCAACGCGACCGGCCCCTGGGTGGACGAGCTCCGCGCGGTGGCGGGCGTATCCGAGCGCGGCCCGCGGATCCTCCGGCGGACGAAGGGCATCCACTGTCTCCTGCCGAGGCTCACCGAGCGTGCCATCTACCACTCGACCGGCGACGATCGCATGATCTTCGTCATCCCGTGGCGCGAGTTCTCGCTCGTCGGGGCGACCGACAGCGATTTCGACGGCGACCTGGACCGCGTGCACGCGACCGGCGACGAGGTGAACTACCTCCTGGACGAGGCGTACAAGGTCCTGCCCGACCCGCGAGTTTCGCTGGACGAGGTCGCGTACACGTACGCTGGCGTGCGGCCGCTCTCGTTCGAGCAGGGTAAGCGCGAGTCCGACGTCTCGCGAGCCCACAAGGTCGTCGCCGAGGAGCGGGGACGCTTCCTGTCGATCACAGGCACCAAGCTCACCTGCTTCCGGAGCCTGGCGGCCGTGCTGGGCGACCAGGTCATGCGCACGCTCGGCCGCCCCAGGCCAAGCCGCAGCGACCGCGTCGCGCTCGACGGCACGGACGAGGAGGCGTCCCGGATCGACGCGCGCACGTGGCTCGACGTCTCCGGCGAGGCCGCGGCCACCGGGCTCGACCGCGAGACGCTGGAGACGCTGGTGGCGACGTACGGCCGCGGCTGGACACGGGTGATCGACCTCGCCGGCAAGGTGGCCGGCGGAACCGAACGGCTGTGCCCCCACAACCCCGACATCGTGGCCGAGCTGTACCACGCAGTGCACGAAGAAATGGCCGTGTCGCTCCAGGACGTGCTGCTGCGACGGACGGGCATCGGCACGAGCCGCTGCCAGGGGCAGGACTGCGCGGAGTCGATTGGGCGTCGGATGGCGCAGCTCCTCGCCTGGACCCCCCGCCGGCTCGAGGCCGAGCTCGTCGCCTACGAGGCGCACGTCGCGCGCTCGCACCAGTTCCGGACGTAACCGCCGCGTCGCCCGGGCGTCACGGAGCGGTCGCACGCCTGTGTTATAGTGCGGCGCACCTGGCACGGATGAGTCCCGCACGCACGCCATGGAGGCTTTCATGAAGCGCCGGGTCCGCGCCGTCGCAGGGCTGGCGGCCCTGCTCCTCGTCGTCCTTCCGACCGCGGCACTCGCGAAGACCGAGATCCACCTCTGGCACGCGATGGGCGGACAGCTCGGGGAGACCGTCAACGAGCTCGTCAAGCAGTTCAACCAGAGCCAGGCGGACTTCGAGGTCAAGCCGTTGAACAAGGGGACGTACCCCGAAGTTCTCACCGGCGCCATCGCAGCCTACCGGCAGAAAAACCCGCCCCACATCGTCCAGGTCTTCGACGTCGGCACCCAGACCATGCTGCTGTCGGGTGCGATCCATCCGATCTTCCAGCTCATGAAGGAGCAAGAGATCAAGGTCGACTGGAATGATTTCATCAAGCCCGTGACGGGGTACTACTCCAAAGACGGCAACCTCTACTCGATGCCGTTCAACTCGTCGAGCCCGATCCTGTACTACAGCAAAGAGGCCTTCAAGAAGGCGGGGCTCGCCGACAAGCCTCCCGCGACGTGGAAGGACGTCGGCGAGTTCTCGAAGAAGATCACCGCCGCGGGCGGCGCGAAGTGCGGCTTCACCACGTCGTGGCCGTCGTGGACGATGCTCGAGAACACCTTCCCGTGGCACGATCAGCCGTTCGCCACCAATCAGAACGGCTACACGGGGCTCGACACCAAGCTCCTGATCAACGGCGAGTTCGGGGTCAAGCACATCGGCCAGCTCGCCGCCTGGCAGAAGGACGGTGTCTACTCCTACGGTGGTCGCATGGGGCAGCCGGATCCGAAATTCATCAACGGCGACTGCGCCATGCTGATCCAGTCGTCGGCCGTGATCGGCGGCTTCACGAAGTCGCTCAAGTTCGCGTGGGGCACAGGCCCGTTGCCTCATTGGGGACCTCCGTACAGGAAGCAGAACGCGGTCGTCGGCGGCGCGACCCTGTGGGTGATGAAGGGGCAGAAGCCGGCCGACTACAAAGGCGTCGCCCAGTTCATGAAGTTCATCGCCGAGCCGCACCAGCAGATGTGGTGGCACGTGACCACGGGATACCTGCCCATCACACAGACGGCGATCAAGAACCTCGAGGCCGGCTACCACTTCAAGAAAAACCCCGAGCAGTGGACGGCGCTCGGCCAGCTCTCCGGCAAGCCGACCGCGAACAGCCAGGGCCACCGGCTCGGGAACTTCGCCCAGATCCGCGAGGCGATCGAGGGGGAGATGGAGAACGTCTTCGCCGGAAAGAAAACCGCCAGGGAAGGCCTCGACGCCGCGGTGGCGAAGGGCAACGACATCCTGAAGGAGTTCGCGGCCGCCAACAAGCCGTAGTCGAATGAAGCGGTCCGTCTTCAGGAACCGGGCGCTGCCGTACCTGCTCGTCCTACCGCAGATCGCGGTGACCGTGGTGTTCTTCTTCTGGCCCGCCTTCGAGTCGCTGCGCCTGAGTCTCTTCCGGACCTCGCCCTTCGGCGACAAGACCTCGTTCGTCGGGCTCGAGAACTTCCGGAAGCTCCTGACGACGCCCGAGTACTACCAGTCGATCGCGAACACGTTCGTGTTCGCCTCCGGGGTCACGGCGATCGGGCTCGGCGCCGGCCTCTTCGTCGCGGCGCTGGCCACGCAGAAGATCCGCGGGCTCGCCGCCTACCGCACGGCCGTTCTCTGGCCGTACGGGATCGCGCCGCCGATCGCCGGGATCATCTTCCTCTTCATCTTCCACCCCTCCTACGGCGTGCTGCCGTACTGGCTCGGGTTCGTGACCAGCTACGAGTTCAACTGGCTGCTGAAGGGGTGGGTGGCCATGGCCCTCGTGATTCTCGCGACGGCGTGGACCCACGTCGGCTACAACATCGCGTTCTTCCTGGCCGGGCTGCTCGCCATCCCGACCTCGGTCCTCGAGGCCGCCAGCGTGGACGGCGCCGGCGCCATCCGGCGCTTCCGGTCGATCATCTTCCCGCTCCTCTCGCCGATCACCTTCTACCTGCTCGTGGTCAACCTGATCTTCTCGTTCTTCGGCTCGTTCGGCGTGATCCACGCCGTGACCCAGGGGGGTCCGGGCGGCGCGACGGAGATCATGGTCTTCAAAGTGTACAAAGACGGCTTCATCGGGCTGAACCTCGGGTCCTCCGCGGCCCAGTCCGTGCTGCTGATGATCCTGGTGATCACCCTGACCGCGCTCCAGTTCCGCTTCGTCGAGAAGCGAGTGACCTACTCGTGAGCGCCGGAGGAACATTCGCCGCGCCGGCGCGCGTCGCGGCGCTCCCTCGCGTCGTGGAGGCGCCGCGGCGGCGAGCGTTCGACTGGGGCAGCGTCGTCGTCCACGCGCTCCTCCTGATCTGCGTCGCCGTCATCGCGTTCCCGCTCTACTACGCGTTCGTGATCTCCACCCAGACGGTCCAGGAGGTCGTGGCGCGACCGCCGATCTTGCGCCCCTCGGGCCACCTGCTCGAGAACTACGCGGAGGCGTGGGGCCGCTCGCACATGCCGCGCCTGCTCTGGAACAGCGCCATCGTCGCGGTCGTGTCGGCCCTCGGCAAGATCGCGATCTCGATGCTCTCGGCATTCGCCATCGTCTATTTCAACTTCCGGGGCAAGGCCATCGCGTTCTGGATGATCTTCATCACGCTGATGCTTCCCGTCGAAGTCCGGATCATGTCCACTTACGAGGTGATCGGGAGCCTGGGCTGGCTCGACTCGTACGCGGGGCTGACGGTCCCCCTGATGGCCTCGGCGACCGCCACGTTCCTGTTCCGGCAGTTCTACATGACGGTGCCCAACCAGCTCGTCGAGGCCGCGCAGCTCGACGGCGTCGGCCCCCTCCGGTTCCTCTGGGCGTTCCTCCTGCCGCTGTCCTGGGCCAACATCGCCGCCCTCTTCGTCGTGCTCTTCATCTTCGGCTGGAACCAGTACCTCTGGCCGCTGATGATCACGAACTCCGAGGCCATGCGCGTCGTCGTCATCGGCCTCCAGGACCTGATCCCCCGGACGGGGACCCACGTGCCGGAGTGGAACGTCATGATGGCGGCGGCGATGATGGCGCTGCTGCCGCCGGTGGCGGTCATCCTCGTCATGCAACGCTGGTTCGTGAAAGGCCTGATCGAGACCGAGAAGTGACGCGGATCGCGGCCCACCGCGGCGGCGCGGCCCTCTGGCCCGAGAACAGCCTGCTGGCGTTCCGGAACGCCATGGCGCTCGGCAGCGACTTGCTCGAGTTCGACGTGCACCTGACCCGCGACGGCGGCGTGGCGGTGATCCACGACGCGACGGTCGAGCGGACCACCGACGGTATCGGCGCGGTCGCGTCGATGACGGTCGCCGACCTCCGCCGCCTGCGACTCAAGGGACCGGAGGGGACGCTGACCAGCGAGCGCGTGCCGACGCTCGACGAGGTGCTCGAGGCGGCGGCCGCCTCGTCCGTGCGGCTTCTGGTCGAGGTGAAGGGGCCCGCCCCGCGCGTCCGCTACGACGGGCTCGTGGAGAAGATCCTTGCCGCGCTGGCGAGCGCCGGATTCCAGGACCGCGCGACGGTCATGGCGTTCAATCCCGACGTCATCGCGCGCGTCCGCTTGCTGGCGCCGCGCGCGCGGACCACGCTGCTCGTCTCCCGCGGCGGGGTCGAGCGGGCCGGGGCCCGTCCCGAGGCCACCGTCGACTGGGCGGTCGCCGCCGGCGTCACCGACGTGGGGCTCGAGCACACGCTCGTGGACGAGCGGGTGGTGGCGGCGGCGCGTGCGGCGAAGCTCTTGCTCGGCGTCTGGACGGTGAACGACGAGGTGACCATGCGCCGGGTGCAGGCCCTCGGCGTCGACGTCCTGACGACCGACCGGCCCGACGTCGCGAAGCGCCTGCTCCGGGGTGACGGGTGACTCGGGCGCTTGTCGCCGTGGCTGGTGCGCTCGGCGTTCTCCTCGCGTTCTCGGCGCTTGCGCCAACCGCTGGCTCGGGGCCGGCGACCCGCGTTGCCGCGCACCGCGGCGGCGCCGCCCTCTGGCCGGAAAATAGCCTGCTGGCCTTCCGGCAGGCGCTGGCCCTCGGCGTCGACGCCCTCGAGTTCGATCTCCACATGACCGCCGACGGCGAGGTCGTCGTCCTCCACGATCCGACGCTCGACCGCACGAGCACCGCCAAGGGCCCGGTACGCGAGCTCAGCCTCGCCGACCTCGCCCTGGTGAGGCTCAAGGCGCGCGACGGGACGATCACCGACGAGCGGGTCTCGACCTTTGCGCAGGTGCTCGACCTCGCTGCATCGACGTCCGTGGAGCTCGTGCCGGAGATCAAGATCGATGCGACGGGGCAGCGCTACGACGGCATCGAAGAGAAGGTGCTGGCCCTGCTCCGATCGCGCGGGCTTCTCGCGCGGGCGACGGTCCAGGCATTCCAGCGCGAGACGATCCGCCGCCTGCGCGAGCTGGAGCCGACGGCGCGCACGATGTTTCTGGTGACGCGAGGCGACGTGGAGCGCGAGCGCACGCGGCCGGCCGAGGCGGTGCGGCGCGCGCGCGAGCTCGGCGCGACGGACCTCGGCATGAACCACCGGCTGATCGACGCCGACGTGGTGTCGGCAGCGCGCGTTGCGAGAATCCGCCTCGCGGCATGGACGGTGAACGAAGAAGCGGACATCCGGCGCATGCTCGATCTGGGTGTGGACATGGTCATGAGCGATCGCCCCGATCTCGTGAAGCGGCTCCGGGAACGATGACCGCGCGCCGTCACATCCTCGCCCTCGATCAAGGCACGACCGGGTCGACCGCGCTGGTCGTCGATCCCGATGGCCGCGTACTCGCGCGGGGCTACGCGGAGCTGCCGCAATACTTCCCGCAGCCCGGGTGGGTCGAGCACGACCCCGAGGAGATCTGGTCTACCGTCGCGCGGTCGGCCCGCTCGGCGTTGTCCGAAGCCCGGGTCGACGGCGGCGAGATCGCGGCCATCGGCATCACGAACCAGCGCGAGACGACTGTCGTGTGGGAGCGTGCGACCGGTGCCCCGATCCATCGCGCCATCGTCTGGCAGTGCCGCCGGACGGCGCCCCTGTGCGATCGGCTCCGCGCCGAGGGCGTCGAGGGCCTGGTGCGCAAGAAGACGGGCCTCGTCCTCGACGCCTACTTCTCGGGCACGAAGATCCGCTGGCTCCTCGACGAGGTTCCCGGGGCGCGCGGTCGCGCGGAGCGCGGGCACCTTGCCTTCGGCACCGTCGACGCGTGGCTGCTCTGGAAGCTCACGGGCGGCCGCGTCCACGCCACCGACGCGACGAACGCCTCGCGCACGCTCTGCCTCGACCTCAGGACGGGCGACTGGGACGACGAGATGCTGAAGATCCTCGGTGTCCCGCGCGCGGTGCTGCCCGTCGTGGCGCCGTCCTCCGGTGTCCTCGGCGAGACGGCGGACCTCGGCTGGCTGCCGCGCGGCGTGCCGATCGCCGGGGTCGCTGGCGACCAGCAGGCGGCGCTATTCGGGCAGGCGTGCCACGAGCCCGGGGCGGCCAAGAATACCTACGGGACCGGATGCTTCATGCTGCTCAATACCGGGCCCACTCCGGTGGCCTCGTCGCATGGGCTCTTGACGACGATCGCGTGGCGGATCGACGGGCGGACGACGTATGCCCTCGAGGGCAGCGTATTCATCGCCGGCGCGGCTGTCCAGTGGCTGCGCGACGGGCTCGGGCTGCTGCGGAACGCGGCCGAGAGCCAAGCGCTGGCGGAATCAGTTCCCGACACCGGTGGCGTCTACTTCGTCCCGGCGTTCGTCGGTCTGGGCGCTCCCCACTGGGACATGTATGCGCGCGGGACCATCGTGGGGCTGACGCGCGGGACCACCGGCGCCCACCTCGCGCGTGCGGCGCTCGAGGCGATCGCCTTCCAGAGCCGCGACGTCCTGGAAGCGATGGCGGCGGACGCCGGGATCGCGGTCCGGGAGCTGCGCGTGGACGGGGGCGCCGCCGCCAACGACTTCCTGTGTCAGTTCCAGGCCGACGTCATGTGCGTCGCCGTGCTGAGGCCCCGCGTCATCGAGACGACGGCGCTCGGCGCCGCCTACCTGGCGGGGCTGGGCGCGGGCGTCTGGCGCTCGCTGGATGACGTCGGACGGCGCTGGACCCTCGAGCGGAGGTTCGAACCTCTTCCGGACGATCGGGCACGGACGGCGCGTTACGATGGCTGGCGGCGGGCGGTGGCGAGGTCCAAAGGGTGGGTGACCCCATGAGAGGAGACGACTGATGAAACGATTCGGGATCCTGGGGCTCGCGGTCCTTCTCGCCGCCGGCGCGTCTGGCCCGGCCTTCGGCCAGGCGCCGATCGAGAGCGAGCTGGCGTTGATCACGCCCGTGTCGAAGTTCATCCACGACGCGGCGCTCAAGGCGTTCGCCGACTACGCGAAGGAGAAGTGGAACGTCCCGGTGAAGGTGAGCGCGATCCCGGCGGGAACGCCGGTCGCCTACGGCCGTATCGTCGAGTGGAAGGGCAAGCCGGAGGTCGACATCTTCTGGGGTGGTGAGTCGGCCCTCTTCGAGAAGCTCGCCGAGCAGAAGCTCCTGCAGAAGGTCGAGATCTCGCGCGAGGTGTGGGAGGCGATCCCCGCGTCGATCGGCAAGCCCCGGCCCATCCCGCTCAAGGACAAGGACGGCTTCTGGGTCGGCACGGCGCTCGAGCCGTACGGGCTCGTCTACCACCCCAAGAAGATCCAGCGCCTCGGCATTCCCGAGCTCCGCGAATGGGACGACCTGCTGAACCCGAAGCTCAAGGGCGAGGTCGCCCAGTGCGCGCCCACGCGCTCCTCGTCGTCGAACGCGACCTACGAAGTGATCCTGTCCATGTACGGGGAGGACAAGGGTTGGGAGTGGCTCCGGAAGCTCGCCGCGAACACCGGGCACTTCACTGCGCGGAGCCGCGACGTGCCGACCGTCGTGGCCAAGGGCGAGTACAGCGCCGGCTTCGCCGTCCCGTCGTACATGGCGTTCGAGGAGAAGCTCGCGGGCTTCGAGCTCAAGTTCGTGGCCCCGAAGAACGCCTTCGTCACGCCCGAGCCCATGGCGATCCTCGCGGGCGCCCGCAATCCGAAGGCCGCGCGCGCCTTCATCGAGTTCCTCCTGAGCGAGCGCGGGCAGAAGGTCTTCATGGAGCGGGGGCTGTTCCCGATCACGCCGAAGTACAAGGTGCAGGGACCGCCGGGCTCGCCCGCCGAGCTGGCGGTGGAGTTCACGGGCGGCGTGCGGTCGTATTTCGAGCGCGAGGTCTCGAACGTCTACGACGAAGACGTCGCGCAGAAGCGGTCGGACGCGCTCAAGCAGAAGTTCCGCACGGACATCGAGTCGACCTGGAGGAAGCCGTAGCGTCCGTGCGGCCCGAGCCCGGCGTCGTCATGGAGGACCGGCTCCGACCGTGAAGATCAGGCTCCGCCAGGTGCGTAAGCAGTTCGGGAGCGTGACCGCGGTCGACGGCGTGAGCCTCGAGATCGGCGACGGCGAGTTGTTCACGCTGCTCGGGCCCTCGGGCTGCGGCAAGACGACGCTTCTCCGGCTGATCGCCGGCTTCCATGCGCTGGACGACGGCGAGATCTGGTTCGGGGACCGGCGCATCGACGGGCTCAGGCCCTACGCGCGTAACATCGGCATGGTGTTCCAGAACTACGCGCTCTGGCCGCACATGACGGTGAAGGCGAACATCGCCTACGGACTCAAGATGCGAAAGCTCGACGGTGCCACGATCGCCGAGCGCGTCGCGGCCGGCCTCCGCAAGGTCAACCTGGCGGGCCTCGAGCTCCGTTATCCCGGCCAGCTCTCCGGCGGCCAGCAGCAGCGCGTCGCGCTCGCCCGCGCCCTCGTGCTGAACCCGGACATCCTGCTCCTGGACGAGCCGCTGTCGAACCTCGATGCCAAGATCCGGGTCCAGGTGCGCGCCGAGATCCGCAAGCTGCAGAAGGACCTGGGAATCACGACCGTGTACGTCACGCACGATCAAGAAGAAGCGCTTTCGCTCTCTGACCGCGTCGCCGTGATACGCGACGGCCGGGTGCTCCAGGTGGCGCCCCCCAAGGAGCTCTACGAACGGCCGGTCGGCCGGTTCGTCGCCGACTTCGTCGGCACCAATAACTTTCTCTCGGGCACCTGCCGCGAGATCGCGGCCGGCCGCGTCGCCGCGGAGACGGCCATCGGTACCGTGCGGGGCTCGCCGACGTCCCGGGTCGGCCCCGGCGATCGCTGCGTGCTGGCGGTGCGCCCCGAGAACATCGCGCTCGGGCCCGGCCCCGAAAACACGTTCGAGGGGCGGGTCGTGCTGGCCGCGTACCTCGGAAGCACGCTGCGGTACGACGTCGAGATGCGCGCCGGCGTCGTGCTCAAGGTGGATGTCGGTGACCCGTGGCACCACGAGGTGCTGCCGGCGGGTGCGGCGGTGTGCGTCACGTTCCCGGCGTCGGCGGCGCTGACGCTTCCCGACGAATGACACGGCGCCGCGTCGTTTCTCGGGGAGACCGGGCGAGTCGGAGCCGGGTCGCATCTGTCTCAGGCCACCCCCGGTCCAAGCCGGCCTCACGGCACCCGCTACAATGACCAACGGCGCCGCGTCCGCAGCCCGGCATCTCGCGCCCTCGCGCGCGGACCGCCTCCTGCCCGCGCTCGGCGTCGGCGTCATCTGGCTCTTCCTGCTGCTCTTCCTCGTCTATCCGCTGATGCGGATCCTCTACGACGCGTTCAGCGACGATGCCGGGCGCCTGACGCTCACGAACTTCGTCGAGTTCGCCCGCGACCCCTATTACCTGCGCTCGCTCGTGAATTCGCTGCTGCTCGGCCTCGGCACCGTGGCGGCGACCTCGGTGCTGGGGTTCGCGGTGGCGTTTCTGCTCGTGCGCTACGATTTCGTGGGCCGCAACCTGTTCAGCTATTTGACCTTGATCCCGATCATCTCGCCGCCCCTGGTCGGCGTGCTCGGGTTCACGTTCATCATGGGCCGCGCCGGCACCGTGAACGTGCTGCTCGAGGACTGGTTCGGGCTCGCCAAGCCATTGAACTTCGTGTACGGGCTGCACGGCGTCCTGCTGGTGGAGACGCTCCACCTCTTCCCGATGATCACGCTGAACGTCGTGGACGCGCTCGCCAAGATCGACCCCGCGCTCGAGGAGGCGGCCGAGAGCGTCGGCGCCCGCGGCTGGAAAAAGCTCGTCACGATCACGCTGCCCCTCACGACACCCGGGTACGTCGCCGGCGCGCTTCTGGTCTTTATCTGGACCTTTTCCGACTTCGCCACCCCGCTCGTGCTCGGCGTCCACGATCTCCTCGCCTCGCAGGCGTACCTCAACATCGTCCAGTTCGTGGACCGGCGTCTGTTCCGGATGGGTATCGTGATCTCGGCGCTCATGGTGGCGCTCGCCGTCGTGTTCCTGGTGGCGGCGCGCCGGTACGTCGCGATCAAGGACTACTCGTCGCTCTCGTACTCGAAGATCGCCCGGCGGCGCCTCTCGCCTCTCCGCCAGGCGGCGGCGCTCGCGTTCCTCTCGTTCGTGATGCTCCTGTCGTTCATCCCCTACCTCGGCGTGGGCCTGGCGTCCGTCGGCAAGGGGTGGTCGCTGACCCCGTTCCCCCTGCGCTACACGCTCGGCTACTTCGAACGCGTCATCGTCGAGACGCCGAAGTACATCGTGAACAGCTTCCTCTACTCGACGCTCGCGGTGGTCCTGTGCGTCGCGATCGGCGTGCCGATCGCGTGGATCCTGGCACGCACGCGGCTGCCCGGCCGGGATACGCTCGACGGGCTCAACACCCTGATCCTCGCCATCCCCGGGACGGCCATCGGCATCGCCTACATCCGGGCGTTCCATTTCGACCTGCCCCTGGTGGGCCGCGGGCTCACGAGCCTCTGGATCATCCTGCCGCTCGTCCTCGCGATCCGTCGCCTGCCCTACACGGTGCGTGGCTCCTACGCGTCGCTCCTGCTCGTGCACCGGTCCATGGAGGAGGCCGCCGCGAGCGTGGGCGCGAGCGGGTTCCGCTCCTTCAGCGACGTGACGCTGCCGCTGATCTGGCGAGGCGTCCTCGTGGGCTCGCTCTTCTCCTTCATGACCTCGCTCCAGGAGGCCTCGGCAGTGCTGTTCCTGTCGCTCGGCGGCTGGGAGACCATCACGGTCGGAATCTTCTCCTTCTACATCGCCGGCAGCGCCAACGAGGCGGCGGCACTCGGCGTCATCCTCATCGTGGTGGCGGCCGTGAGCGTTACTCTCATCAATCGCATCGCTGGCACGCGCATGGGGGGGATGTTCGGTTAGGTTGTGCCGAACTCCTTGCTGAGACTGACTGTGTGCAAGACAGCGAAATTAGCCACTTGCGATCGCTTGTCGGCTTTGGATCAATATGCTAGTGTCCTTCTTCACATGGCGCCGTCCGGGGAGAAGGGGACCTGGAAAGCGCTCGGGGAGCTATCCTCGATCGGGCTGACGCTGGTGGTGGCGACGGTCATCGGGCTCGTCGCCGGCTACTACGCAGACCTTTGGCTGGGAACGAAGCCCTGGCTCCTGCTGATCGGGCTCGGACTCGGGATCGCGGCGGGATTCGTCAACCTCTTTCGATCGGTGAAGCGTGCGGAGCGGGAGCTCGATGACTCCAGGTGAGCTGACGACACGGGTGACGCTCGACACGTGCGCCGTCGTCGCTGTGCTCGCCGCGGTCGGTGCCTGGCTCGGCGGCGCCCCGGCGGGCTTGGGCGTCCTCGCAGGCGGAGCCCTCGCCGTGGTGAACTTCCGGTGGCTGGTGGCGCGCGCGTCGGCGGCGACCGCCGCCGGGAACGCGGCGGCGAGCGCGTGGCTCGTCGGGGCGGGACTGCGGTTCGCCGCGTGCACCGTCGCCTGTGCGCTCTTCCTCGCCACCGGCTGGGCGCACCCGGTTGCGCTGGTGGCGGGGTTCACCGTGTTGCCGTGCGACCTGATCGCGCGCGGGCTCGCGGGGGCGCGCACCGAGCGCTGAGCATGGAAGCGATCGAGCACCCTCCGATCTTCCGCCTGCCGGGCATCCCCGACCACGTGACGTACACGTGGCTCGTGATGATAATCCTGGCGGCGGTGACCTTCGCCGCGTCGCGCAACCTGCAGCTCGTCCCCCGGGGCATCCAGAACTTCCTGGAGGTCGTCCTCGAGCAGTTCACTCAGATGATCGACGACGTGATGGGCCACGAAGGCCGGCGCTACCTGCCGCTCCTGGCGACCCTCGGGCTGTTCATCCTCGCCGGCAATCTCATGAGCCTGGTGCCGGGGTTGGCCGGCCCGACCGGCAACCTCAACACTACTGCCGCCTGTGCCATCGTCGTGTTCGTGGCCTACCACGGGATCGGCGCGCGGAAGCAGGGTGTGGTGGCGTATCTCAAGCACTTTGCGGGGCCCGTTCCCCTCCCGCTCAAGCCGCTCATGTTCGTGATCGAGCTGATCAGTCACCTTGCCCGTCCCCTCTCGCTGACGCTCCGACTCTTCGGCAACATGGTCGGAGGCCACATCCTGCTCGCCGTCATCTTCCTCCTGATGGGCCTGGACGGTCTGATCGGCTGGGCGCTGTCGGGTAGCGTGGTGGGCGCCGTCGTCGGCGGGATCGGTGGCGTGGTCACGATCGTCTTCACGGTCGGGTTCCTCTACCCCTTGAAGATCCTGGTGGCCTTTCTGCAGGCGTTCATCTTCGTGATGCTGACGATGCTGTACATTTCAGGAGCGATCGAAGAGGCCGATCACCATTCCGAGCACCACTAGCGGATCACACGCATAGAGGAGGGAGTCGTGCGACGTTCACTGATTCTGGGAGGTGTGGCGGTTCTGGTGTTCCCGACCGCGGCGCTGGCGGCTGACGGCGCGAGCGGCGGTTGGATCGGTCCGTTCGCCGTCATCGCTGCGGGCATCGGCATGGCGATCGCGGCGGGCTTGTGCGGGCTCGGTCAGGGCAGGGCGGTTGCATCGGCCGTCGACGCGATGGCCCGGCAGCCGGGGGCCGCGGCGCGGATCCAAACCGCGATGATCATCGGGCTGGCGTTGATCGAGTCCCTCGCGATCTACACGCTCGTCATCGCGTTGATCCTCCTGTTCGTGAAGGGCATACAGTTTTCGTGACGTCCAGCGGATAAGGGGATCGGCGCGCCGCACGCGCCCCGCGCGCGGCGCGCCGCACGATGACGCCACGCGCGAGCGCCCGCCTTCCGAAGATCCCGGAGATGACGATCCGTCGTCTCTCGGTCTACACTCGGTGTCTCCTGCAGCTCGAGGAGGACGGGGTCAAGACCGTGTCCTCCCAGGAGCTGGCGGAGCGGTTCACCCTCAACTCGGCGCAGGTCCGGAAGGACCTCGCCTATTTCGGTGAGTTCGGCGTACGCGGCATCGGCTACTACGTCTCGGGCCTGAAGGCCGAGCTGCAGCGGATCCTCGGCCTCGATCGCGAGTGGGCGGTGGCGCTGGTCGGTTTCGGCAATCTCGGCTCGGCGCTCTTTCACTACAGAGGGTTCGCCCGCCAGGGGTTCAGGATCGCGGCGATCTTCGACGAGGACCCGCGCAAGGTGGCGCGCGAGATCGACTCGACGCCCATCTTCCCGAGCCGTGATCTCGGCCGCGAAGTGAAAGCGCGCGGGATCCAGATGGCGATCGTCGCGGTGCCGTCGGATGCGGCCCAGTCCGTCGCCGATCAGCTGGTGGCCGCGGGCATCAAGGCCATCTTGAATTTCGCGCCGGCGCGGATCAAAGTCCCGAAGGACGTGCGGCTCAAGCACGTCGATCTCTCGATCGAGCTCGAAACCCTCTCTTTCTATCTCGCCAAAACCTCCGGCTAACGGGCCGGGGCTGGGGCTGGGGGGTCACGGGAAGGGTCGCGACGACCACGCGGCACGCGCCCGCTGCCCCCGGGGTGGCTGGGCTCCATCTGGACCACGTCGCGCGCGTCGCCGCTCGGCGGGAACGGGTCGCTGCGACCCTTCCCGTGACCCCCCAGCCCCAGCCCCGGCCCTGAGCGCTACGTCTAGCAGCTAGCAGCATCGATGCCGGCACCTCCAAGGGTCGACGCGCTTGCGTGCCGCGCACGGGCGACGGGCCGGCGGGCACCGGGCAGGGTGGGAGGGGTTCAGGGACTCGTTCCCGCCAACTGGCGGCGGGCGCCGCGCGTCCGGATGGAGCCCAGCCGCCGCGGGGCAGCGGACGCGTGCCGCGTGGTCCCTGAACCCCTCCCACCCTGCCCGGTGCCCACCGGCCCGCCTCCAGTGGCGTGGTACCGTAGAGTGCTCGGTTCGATGCTGAGAGCGTGGCCGGCTTTTGAAGCGCTGGCGAAGTCCTTTGCTGAGGGAGATCCCTGCCTGCGCATCGCCGGCCTCACCGGTGCGGCGCGTGCCCTCGCCGTTGCCGAGCTCCTGCAGACGCATCCGCGCCCCGCCCTCGTCGTGGTCGGCGGCGTGGCCGACGCGCATCGCTGGACTCAGGATCTGAGGCTCTTCGGAACCGCCGCGCTCGAGTTTCCCGCACCGGAGCCCCGGCTCTGGCGCGGCGGCCATCATCGGGAGGCGGACGCCGAGCGGGCGATGATCTCGCGGCGGCTCACGGTGGCCGACCCAGTGACCGTCGTCGCCACGCCCGCGGCGCTGACCGCGCCGCTCTTGAGTCGCGCCGAGTTTGCCGAGCGCACGCTCCGGCTCACGACCGGCGACCGCCTCGACCGCGAGCTCCTGCTCGAGGCGCTCGAGCGGTGCTGCTACGAGCGGGTCGAGACGGTCGTCGCGGTAGGGCAGTGGAGTGTGCGCGGGGGTATCGTCGACGTGTTCTCCCCCAGCCAGTCGAGCCCGGCGCGACTCGAGTTCTCCGGCGACGACGTCGAGTCGATCCGTCTCTTCGACCCCACGTCCCAGCGCTCAGTCGTGTCGCTCGACGAACTGCTCGTCCTGCCGCTCGCCCCCGAGGACGGCGGGTACGAGCAGAGCGCGCGCCTGCTCGACTATCTGCCGGCAACAGCGCCGATCGTGGTCGACGTGCCGAAATTGCTCGATGGGCCGACCGAAGAGGCTCCGGCGGATCCGCCACTCCGCGAACGGCTCGCCGGCCGTCAGCTCATCGAGCTGAGCCTGGTCGCCGGCACCTCCAGCGCGGCGGCCGGGGTGTCCGCGGCGACCGAGTTCACGCTGGAGACTCACGAGGTGCCGCGCTTCACCGGACGCTTCAATCAGCTCACCGTGGAGCTCGGACGCTGGCGCGACGAGGGCTTTCGCGTCCGGCTGACCGCCGCCGACGACCGCCAGGCGGAGCACCTGCGCCAGATCCTGCGCGAGCACGGGGTCGAGGCCGTGGTCGCGGTGTCGCTCGAGGGGTCGGAGTCGCTGGCGGTCGTCGTGGGCGAGTGTTCGGCCGGATTCGCGATCCCCGCCCTCGGCGTCATCGTGCTCACCGAGGGGGAGGTCTTCGGCTCTCGCCGGCGGTCGCTGCGCCGGCCGAAATACCAGCGCGGCGCCGCCCTCACGGCGTTCACCGATCTCGCGATCGGCGACATCGTCGTCCACGAGGACCACGGGCTCGGACGCTACCTCGGCCTGCAGACGATGAGGATCGGCGACCGCGAGGGCGACTTCCTCCTGCTCGAGTATTCGGAGGGCAACCGGCTCTACCTGCCGGTCCAGCGCCTCGACCTCGTCTCGAAGTACCTCGGCGGAGACGCTGGCGCCGCGCGGCTCGACCGCCTCGGTGGCGCGTCCTGGCAGCGCGTAAAGGAGTCCGTCCGCGCCGCGCTGCGCGAGATGGCCGAGGGGCTGCTCCGACTCTACGCGCAACGAGCCGTGGCCGACGGCCACGCGTTCGCATCGGACACGCCCTGGCAGCGTGAGTTCGAGACGGCGTTCAGGTTCGAGGAGACGCCGGATCAGCTCCGAGCGATCGAGGACGCCAAGCGCGACATGGAATCCGATCGCCCGATGGACCGGCTCGTCGCGGGCGACGTGGGGTACGGCAAGACGGAGGTGGCGCTTCGCGCCGCCTTCAAGGCGGTGGCCGACGGTACGCAGGTCGCGGTCCTGGTGCCGACCACGGTGCTGGCCCAGCAGCACTGGGCCACGTTCGCCGACCGATTCGCACCGTTTCCAGCCCGGGTCGAGCTGCTGTCGCGCTTCCGCGCGCCCAAGGAGCAGCGTGCAGTCGTCGAGGGGTTGCGCCACGGCACCGTGGACGTCGTGATCGGTACGCATCGGCTCCTGTCGAAAGACGTCGCGTTCAAGAACCTGGGTCTTCTGGTCGTCGACGAAGAGCACCGGTTCGGCGTCGCCCACAAGGAGCGGATGAAGCAGCTGCGCGCCTCCGTGGACGTGCTGGCGCTCACGGCCACCCCGATTCCACGGACCCTGTACATGTCGCTCTCCGGCGTCCGGGACATGTCGGTGATCGAGACCGCGCCGCTCGACCGGCTGCCCGTCGAGACGGTCATCCGCCGCTTCAGCCGGGGCGTCATCAAGGAGGCGCTCGAGCGTGAGCTGGAGCGCGGCGGCCAGGTGTTCTTCGTCCACAACCGCGTCCAGTCGTTGCCCTCGATGGCGAAGCTCGTCCAGGAGCTGGTTCCCGACGCGCGCGTCATCATGGGCCACGGCCAGATGAAGGAGCGCGAGCTCGAAGCCGCGATGGTGAAGTTCGTCACCGGCCAGGCGGATGTGCTGGTCTCCACGGCCATCGTCGAGTCGGGGCTGGATATCCCCGCGTCCAACACCATCATCGTCAACCGCGCGGATCGCTTCGGGCTCGCCCAGCTCTACCAGCTCCGGGGACGGGTCGGGCGCGAGCGCCAGCAGGCGTACGCCTACCTGCTTGTGCCCGCGGACGGCCGGGTGGACGAGCAGGCGCAGCGGCGCCTCCGGGCTCTCCAGGAGCTGACCGAGCTCGGCTCGGGGTTCAAGCTCGCGCTACGCGACCTCGAGATCCGCGGCGCCGGGAACCTCCTGGGTGCCCAGCAGCATGGCCACATCGCCGCGGTGGGCTACGATCTTTATTCGAAGCTCCTGGCCGAAGCCGTGCGAGAATTGGCCGGCCGACCGACCGCCACCACGGTCGAACCGGTGATCAGCGTGACCGTGGAAGGATTCTTACCCGACGACTATGTGCCAGAGGTCAATCAACGGCTCGCTCTCTACAAGCGCCTCGCCGGCGCCGCCGGCGACTCGGAGGTTGCCGACCTCCGCGCGGAGCTGGCCGACCGCTTCGGCCCTTTGCCCGCCGCCGCCGGGCAGCTCCTCGACATCGTGCGCATCCGCGTCGCCGCGCGCCCGGTGGGTGTCGAGAAGATCGAGGCGGGCGACGGCAAGGCGCTCGTCACCTTCTCCCCCGCGACCCCGCTCGAGCCCGAGCGGCTCGTCCATGCCATCGAGCGGAGCCATGGTCGACTCAAGATGAAACGCGAGTTCACGCTCGAAGCGACGATCGCGCGTGGAGAGTGGCCGCGCGTCCGAGACTCACTTCTCGGCCTTCTCGACGGTCTGAGCCGCTCGTGAGCCGTCGATTCGCGCTCGCGACGCTCCTGGTGCTGGTACTCGGCGGCTGCGCAGCGCCCCGATGGATGCCGTTCATCGGCGACGGGCCGGCCAAGGGGCCGGAGCCCCCGAAGCCGGCCACAGCGGCGACCTCAACCGCGCCGATGCGGCTCGCCGCCGCCGGGAGGCCCGCGCCGCCGCCCGACGCGGGCGTGATCGACCGGGTACTGGCTGTCGTCAACAACGACGCGATCACGCTCTCGGAGCTCCAGGAAGCCATTGCGGTCTATCAGTACGAGAATCGTGAGCGGGCGCCGGAGGCGTCGATCGAGCTGGCCCAGCAGTTCCTCACCCGGATGATCGACAGCCGGCTCCAGATCCAGGAGGCCGAGCGCGAAAAAATCGTCATCGAGGACGCGGAGGTCGAAGAGGAGCTGGCGGAGCGGCTCAAGAAGATGAACGTGAAGGGCCGCGACGAGTTCGAGGCCCTGCTCAAGGCGCAGGGACTCTCGATGGAGTCGGTCAAGCGGCGGATCGGCGACGAGCTTCGACGGGGCCGGATCGTGGGCCGGAGGGTGAGGCTCCGCGTGTCGGTGATGGAGTCCGAGGTCACGCAGTATCTCGAGGCCAACCGCGCGAAGCTCGAGACGGGGCTGACCTACCATGCGCGGCACATCTTGGTCCTGCCCGATGCGGGTGTCGCCGACGCGACCTGGGAGAACGCCCGTATCCGTGCAGAGCTCCTCAGGGCCCAGTTGCTGAACGGTGCCGACTTCGCCGAGCTCGCCCAACAGAACTCGCGGGATGCGAGCGCTCGGGACGGCGGCGATCTTGGAACGCTCAAGCGCGGCGAGCTCGCCCAGGACATCGAGACGCAGATCCTCAGCCTCGCGGCCGGCGAGGTCTCGTTACCCTTTCGCTCCGCACTCGGGTACCACATCTTCCGGCTCGAATCCAAAGACAGCCTCGAGGGCGAGGGGTTGACGCGGGTCAAGGCTCAGATCCGCGAGATCCTCTTCCGCGAGAAGTTCGACGCCCGGCTCGACACCTGGCTCAAGGAGATCAAGCAACGCGCGATCATCGATGTGCGCCTGGACGGGCAGCTGTGAAAAATCGTTGACAATGCGGCCCCGAAATGGCAGGATAATTTGCGGCGTTAGCTTTCCAACCCCGCAGTAAACCTAGGCAAACGGCTAACCGAACTCACTTGCTTGCGGCGCCAGCCGCCCGGAGCCCTTTGATGAGTGCCCGCCGAGAAAGAGGTCAAGGAAGCCCGACCCAGAACTCCGAAGTGAACGGGATGAACCTTTCCGAGCTGAAGGAAAAGGCCATCTCGGACCTGAACGTGATCGCCCGCGATCTGAACGTCCAGAACATGGGCGGGCTGCGCAAGCAGGAACTGATCTTCAAAATCCTACAATCGCAGGCGGAGAAGGACGGTCTGATCTTCGCCGAGGGCGTCCTCGAGGTCCTCCCGGACGGGTTCGGCTTCCTGCGGGCGCCGGATTACAACTACCTGCCGGGTCCGGACGATATCTACGTTTCCCCGTCTCAGATACGACGGTTCGACCTCCGGACGGGCGATACCATCTCCGGTCAGGTGCGGCCGCCAAAGGATACGGAGCGGTACTTCGCGCTGCTCAAGGTCGAGGCGATCAATTTCGAGACGCCGGAGCAGGCGCGCGAGAAGATCTTCTTCGACAACCTCACGCCGCTGTATCCGATGGAGCGGCTCCGTCTCGAGCACGACACCGAGAATCTGACGACCCGAGTGATGGATCTCCTGTGCCCGATCGGCAAGGGCCAGCGGGGCATGATCGTGGCCGCGCCGCGGACGGGCAAGACGATGATGCTCCAGTCCATCGCCCATGCGATCGCCACGAACCATCCGGAGGTCTACCTCATCGTGCTCCTCATCGACGAGCGACCCGAGGAGGTCACCGACATGCAGCGGTCGGTGAAGGGCGAGGTGATCTCGTCCACCTTCGACGAGCCGCCCCAGCGGCACATCCAGGTCGCCGACATGGTGATCGAGAAGGCCAAGCGTCTGGTCGAGCACAAGCGGGACGTCGTGATCCTGCTCGACTCGCTCACCCGCTTCGCGCGCGCCCACAACGCCGTCATCCCGTCGTCGGGGAAGGTCCTGTCGGGCGGTCTCGACGCGAACGCGCTCCAGCGGCCACGCCGCTTCTTCGCGGCGGCGCGGAACATCGAGGAAGGCGGCTCGCTCACGATCATGGCGACGGCCATCGTCGACACCGGAAGCCGGATGGACGACGTCATCTTCGAGGAGTTCAAGGGGACCGGCAACATGGAGGTTCATCTCGATCGCCGGCTGATGGACAAGCGGATCTTCCCGACGATCAACATCGAGCAGTCGGGCACGCGGAAGGAAGAGCTGCTCCTCGAGAAGGACGAGCTCCAGAAGATCTGGCTCCTGCGCAAGGCGCTCTCCCAGCTCAACCCCGTGGAGGGCATGGAGCTCCTGCTGGACAAGCTCAAGCTCACGAAGTCGAACAAGGAGTTCCTGGCCTCGATGCACTCGATGGGGTGATCCGCCGGGCTGGCGGGAATCCTCGGGTTTTTGCGTGTTCTGGTCAGGGCTGGTATTCTTGGAGCTCCTGAGGGGGTGGCTCGAATGAAGGTGGGCATTCATCCGGACTATGTGGATACGACCATCACGTGCGCGTGCGGAGAGGTGGTTCACACTCGCTCCACAAGGTCCAACATCCACGTGGAGGTCTGCTCGAAGTGCCATCCTTTCTACACCGGGAAGCACAAGCTCATGGACACCGCGGGTCGTGTCGAGCGCTTCCAGCGGAAGTACGGGCGCCCGACCGCGTCCGCGTAGCACGCGCTCCGAAGCCGGCCGGGTTGGACTCGGGCCGGCTTTTTGTTTGCCCCCCGTGTCGCGCCTGCGAAACGGCGCGCTGAGCCCCGATGCTGTTTGACAAGCTCCGTCAGATCGAAGAGCGGTCCAACGAGATCGCCCGGGCCCTGTCCAACCCCGCCACCTTCGGCCAGCCCGCCGAGTACGCCCGGCTTCGGAAAGAGCACGCCGACACCGTCGACATCGTCGAGCGCTTCACCGCGTACCGCGAGGTGCTTCGCCGGATCGGCGAAGCCCGCCACATCCTCGCGGAGGGTGGCGACCGCGAGCTCGCCGAGCTCGCGCAAGCGGAGATCGACGACCTCACCGCCCGGCAGGCGGCGCTCGAGGAGGAGTTGAAACGGCTCCTGCTGCCGCGCGATCCGAACGACGAGAAGAACGTCTTCGTCGAAATCCGCGCGGGCGCCGGTGGCGATGAGGCTGCCCTCTTCGCCGCGGACCTGAGCCGCATGTACACGAAGTACGCTGAGCGCCCGCGGTGGCAGGTCGAGATGATGGACGCCAGCGCGACCGGCGTCGGCGGGTTCAAGGACGTGATCCTGTTCATCCAGGGGCGCGGCGCGTGGAGTCGTCTGAAGTTCGAGCGTGGCGTGCACCGGGTGCAGCGTGTGCCCGTCACCGAGTCGAGCGGCCGGATCCACACCTCGACCGTCACCGTCGCCGTGCTTCCGGAGGCCGAGGACGTCGACGTCAAGGTCGAGGAGAAGGACCTCCGGGTCGACGTGTACCGGTCCTCCGGCCCCGGCGGGCAGGGCGTCAACACGACGGATTCGGCCGTACGGATCACCCACCTGCCGACCGGGCTCGTCGTGACGTGCCAGGACGAGCGGTCACAGATCAAGAACCGGGCGAAGGCGATGCGCGTTCTCAAGGCCCGGCTGCTGGAGCGGGCGCAGGACGAGCAACAGGCGGCCATCGCGGCGGACCGCCGCAGCCAGGTCGGGACGGGCGGGCGCAGCGAGCGGATCCGCACCTATAATTTCCCGCAGACGCGCGTCACCGATCACCGAATCGGTCTCACACTCCATCGGCTGGCGGCCGTGCTGGATGGTGACCTCGACGAGCTGATCGACGCTCTCGTGGCGGCCGAGGAGGCCGATCGGCTCCAGCGGGTAGAGCAGTGATGCGCCCCGTCACGACGTTCCGCGACCAGCTCGCCGCCGCCACGACCGCGCTCGAGGCGGCCGGCGTCGCCAGCCCGCGGGTCGACGCCGAGTGGCTGCTCGCCGGGCTGCTCGGCGTCGGGCGGGTCACCGTTCGGCTGGATCCGGCCGGCGTCGTCCCCGAGCTGCTCGCAGAGCGCTATGGCGACGCCGTGCGCCGGCGCGCGCGCCGTGAACCGCTCCAGCGAATCCTCGGCTGGGAGGAGTTTCGCGGCGTGCGCGTTCGACTCACCGACGCGGTGCTCGTGCCCAGGCCGGAGACCGAGGCGCTCGTGGAATGGGCGCTGGCGCTCCTGCCAGCGCGCGGCGGCCGGAGGCTGCGGGCCGTCGATCTCGGGACCGGGTCGGGGTGCATCGCCTGCGCGCTGGCCGCCGAGCGGCCGGATCTCGACGTGGTCGCCATCGACGTGTCGCCGGCCGCGGCGGCCGTCGCTCGGGAGAATGCGATCGCCCTCGGACTCGCGGCGCGCATCAGGGTCGTCGCCGCGGACCTGCTCGACGGGGTCCGCGATCTGGGCGCCGACCTCATCGTGAGCAACCCTCCGTACCTGCCGACCGGGCTCGTGCCCGAGCTCCCGCCGGAGGTGCGGACCCACGAGCCGGTCGTCGCGCTGGACGGTGGCGCCGACGGTCTCGCGCTGATCAGGAGGATCGCCGCGATCGCCCACCGCGCCCTGCGTGCGTCCGGTGTGCTCGTCGTCGAGACGGCGGGCGGCGCCCAGGCGACCGCCGCCGCCGCGCTCCTCCGAACGGCAGACTTCGCGCAGGTGGCCGTCCGCGCCGACCTCGCTGGCGTCGACCGGTTCGTCGCGGGGAGAGCCTGATGCCCGCGCGGCTCGAGATCGACGGTGGAGTGCCGCTCCACGGCTCGGTGCGGGTGAGCGCAGCCAAGAACGCGGCGTTGCCCGCGCTGGCGGCGTCGCTGCTGACCGCGGAGCCGGTCCGTCTGACCAACGTTCCGGATCTCGTCGACGTGCGCACGATGGTGCGGCTCGTCGAGACGCTCGGCGCGACGATCCGGCGCGAGCACGGCGAGCTCGCGGCGCAGGTGGCGCGCGTCACCAATGACGTCGCGCCGTATGACCTCGTCTCGACCATGCGCGCGTCCGTGCTCGTCCTTGGCCCACTCGTGGCGCGCCACGGCTCGGCGCGCGTCGCGCTTCCGGGCGGCTGCGCCATCGGCGTGCGGCCTATCGACCAGCACCTGAAGGGTCTCGCCCGCCTGGGCGCCGAGATCGCGATCGAGAACGGGTACGTGGTGGCGCGGGCGAGTCGGTTGAAGGCGGCACGGATCGCCACCGATCTCGTCACCGTCACGGGGACCGAGAACCTCATGATGGCTGCGGCGCTCGCCGAGGGGACGACGGTGATCGAGAACGCCGCGCGCGAGCCCGAGGTCGTCGACCTCGCGACCCTGCTCACGGCAATGGGGGCGCGGATCCGCGGCGCGGGCACCCCCCGGGTGGAGATCGAGGGCGTCTCCGAGCTGGCGGGCACCTCGCACCGGATCATTCCGGACCGGATCGAGGCGGGCACGCTGATTGTGGCGGGCGCGATCACGGGCGGGGACGTCACGGTCACCGATCTCGTGCCCGATCACCTCTCGGCGCTCATGGCCAAGCTCGGCGAGTGCGGCGTCGCCCTCGAGGTCGGCCCGACGTCGGTCCGCGTGAGGGGCCCCGGGCGCCCCCGGGCGGCGGACGTCACCACGAGCCCGTTCCCCGGCTTCCCCACGGACATGCAGGCGCAGGTGATGACGCTGCTCGGGCTCGCGGACGGTCAGTCGCGGGTCACCGAGACGATCTTCGAGAATCGGTTCATGCACGTCGCCGAGCTTGCGCGGATGGGCGCGCGGATCGAGACCGACGGCGCCATCGCAGTCATCCGGGGCGTGTCGTGCTACCAGGGCGCGCCGGTGATGGCGTCGGATCTGCGCGCCTCGGCCGCGCTGGTGCTGGCGGGCCTTGCCGCTCACGGCCGCACCACGGTCTCACGCGTCTACCATCTCGATCGCGGCTACGAGCGGCTCGAGACCAAGCTGACGGCGCTGGGCGCCCGCATCGAGCGGCGCGCGTGAAGGAGCGACTCACGATCGCGCTGCCGAAGGGGCGACTGCTCGACGGCGCGCTCGAGCTCCTGCACGCGCTCGGCGTCGAGGGGATCGACCAGGACTCGCGACGGCTGATCTTCACCGATGCCCGGCGCGGGCTACGCCTGCTGTTCCTCAAACCGGTCGACATCCCGGCGTACGTCCTGTACGGCGCGGCCGACCTGGGGATCGTCGGCAAGGATATTCTGCTCGAGCAGGACCCGGACGTGTACGAGCCGCTCGATCTCGGGTTCGGATTCTGCCGGCTCGTCGTCGCGGAGCCGCGCGAGCTCTGGGAGCGCGACGATCCGGCGAAGTGGTCCTGGGTGCGCGTCGCCACGAAGTATCCCCGGCTGGCCGAGCAGTACTTCACCGACCGGGGCATCCAGGTGGAGATCGTGCGCCTCGACGGCTCGATCGAGCTGGCGCCGCTCGTCGGGCTCGCGGAGCGCATCGTCGATCTGGTCCAGTCGGGCGAGACCTTGAGGGCCAACGGGCTGGTCGAGGTGGCCGAGATTACCCGATCCACCGCCCGCCTCATCGTGAACCGCGCCTCGATGAAGACGGAGCACGCGGCGGTCAGCGAGCTCATCGACGAGTTGAAGGCCGCGCTCCGGAGCGCGCCTGTCCAGCACCCGGCCGGAGCGCGGGCGCAGCCGGCGCCGCGGGTCCCGCGCTCATGATCCGCACGCTCGATGCGCGGCGCGGAATCGATGCCGTCGTGACGGCGCTCGAGCGCTCGCCCGACGCGGTGGCGCCCGAGATCCACCGGACGGTCGACGAGATCCTCGGTGCGGTGCGCTCCCGGGGTGACGCGGCGCTCTGCGAGTACACGGCGCGTCTCGATGGCTGGAGCCCCGCCGCCGCGGGGGAGCTCGCGCTGGCCGCCGCGGACTTCGAAACCGCCGAGCGCGCCCTTGCTCCCGACGTGCGAGCCGCCCTCGAGTATGCCGCCGACCGCATCGAGCGCTACCACGCGGCCGCGATGCCCAAGTCGTGGCGCATGACCGACGAGCACGGATCCGTCCTGGGCCAGGAGATCCGCCCGCTCGACCGCGTGGGTGTCTACGTTCCGGGCGGGCGGGCGGCGTACCCCTCGACGGTGCTGATGACCGTCGTCCCGGCGCGCGTCGCGGGCGTGCGGGAGATCGTGCTCGTCACGCCCCCGGGACCCGGCGGCCGGGTCGAGCCGGTGGTGCTCGGCGCCGCGCGCATCGCCGGGGTCACCGAGGGCTACCGGATCGGCGGGGCGCAGGCGGTCGCCGCGCTCGCATACGGCACGGCGCTGATCCGCCGGGTCGACAAGATCGTCGGGCCGGGCAACATCTACGTCGCGCTCGCCAAGGCGCGTGTCTTCGGCGAAGTGGGGATCGACATGGTCGCGGGGCCCAGCGAGGTCGTCGTCGTCGCGGACGCGAGCGCGGACCCGGAGTGGATCGCCGCGGACATGCTCGCCCAGGCTGAGCACGATCCCATGGCCCGCGCGCTCCTGATCACGGATGTCGACGAACTGATCCCGCGTGTCGCCGCGGCGCTCGAGCGCCAGCTGACCGCGCTGCCGCGCCGCGCGATCGCCGCGCAGGCGCTCCAGGCGAACGGCGCGCTGATCCGCGTCGACAGCCTCGATGAGGCGCTCGCGCTGGCCAACCGGCTCGCTCCGGAGCACCTCGAGCTGCTGGTCGCGGTCCCGGCCGCGCTCCTGCCGCGGGTGAGGCACGCCGGCGCGGTGTTCATGGGCGGCCACACGCCCGAGGTCGTGGGGGACTATGTCGCGGGCCCCAACCACGTGCTGCCGACGGCGGGTACGGCGCGGTTCGCATCGCCGCTGGGCGCCGAGGATTTCGTGAAGCGCTCGAGTGTCATCGAGTACTCGCGGGGTGGGCTGCGCGCCGCGGCGCCACACCTCAGGACGCTGACGCGCGTCGAGGGCCTCGCCGGGCACGGGCGCGCGGCGGCCTTGCGGCTGAACCGGGATGGAGGAAAGGGCGAATGAGCGCTGAGAGCACGGACCGACAGGCGCGCGTCGAGCGGAAGACCAAGGAGACGGAGATCACGCTCCACCTCAACCTTGACGGCACCGGGGCCTCGAAAGTGCAGACGCCGATACCGTTCTTCAGCCATATGCTGGAGGCGTGGTCGAAGCACGGGCTGATGGACCTCGCGGTCGACGCCCAGGGCGACGTCGAGGTCGACCAGCATCACACCGTGGAGGACGTGGGCATCGTCCTCGGCCAGGCGCTCCGGCAGGCGCTCGGCGACAAGAAGGGCATCGTGCGCTATGGAACCGCGTGCATCCCGATGGACGAGGCGCTGGTGTCGTCGTCGGTCGACCTGTCGGGACGCTCCTTTCTCGTCTTCAGCGTGCCGGTCGCGCGCGCCCGGGTGTCGAACTTCGATCTCGACCTGCTCCAGGAGTTCTTTCGCGCGTTTGCGTTCAACGCCGAGATGACGCTGCACGTGACCATGCACTACGGCCACAATCTCCACCACATCACCGAAGCCGTGTTCAAGGCCGCCGGACGGGCGCTGGCGGAGGCGACGCGCGTCAATCCAAGGATCGCGGGCGTGCTTCCCTCGACGAAGGGTGCGCTGTGATTGCCATCGTCGACTACGGGCGCGGAAACCTCGGGTCCGTCGAGAAGGCGTTTCGTCGCGTCGGCAGCCCGGCAGTGATCACCCAGGATCCGCGCGCCGTCGACGACGCGGAGGCGGTGGTGCTGCCGGGGGACGGCGCGTTTCACGACGCGATGTCGAACCTCGACCGCCTTGGCCTGCTGCCCGCCCTCGGCCGGGCGCTCGACGGCAGCCGGCCGTTCCTGGGGATCTGCCTCGGCTATCAGCTCCTGTTTTCCACCAGTGAGGAGTTCGGCGAGGGACGCGGGCTCGACGTCGTCCCCGGTGCCGTGCGCCGTCTGCCGCCCGGGCCGAAGATTCCCCACATGGGATGGAACCGCGTGGAGCACGCCGGGGACCTCGGGCTGTTCGACGGCATCCCCTCGGGCGCTCGCTTCTACTTCGTCCATTCGTACTATCCGGTTGTAGCGGGGCCCGTGAGCACGGCTTTGACCGAGGGTGGCCTGACAGAGGCGCACGTGGCTCCGGACGCGCGATCTGAGCGTCGCCAGAGGCAAGCGGACGAGGTGCGCGTGGCGTGGTGTGACTACGGCGTACGATTCGCGGCGGCGATCGAGCGCGGCCGGGTCTACGCGACCCAGTTCCATCCCGAGAAGAGCCAGCGGTGGGGCCTCCGTCTCCTCGAGAACTTCGCCGCCGTCGTGAAGGGCGGACGGTGATCGTCATTCCGGCGATCGATCTCCGCGACGGGCGGTGCGTTCGCCTGCACCAGGGCCGGAGCGACCGGGAGACCGTGTTCTCCGACGATCCCGTCGCGGTCGCGCTCCAGTGGAAGAAGCTCGGCGCCGAGCGCCTTCACGTCGTGGACCTCGACGGCGCGTTCGCCGGCGAGCCGCGGCAGAGCGCGCTCGTCACGAAGATCGTCGCCGCTTTGGTGCCGGTGCCGGTCGAGGTCGGGGGCGGGCTGCGCGACCTGCGGGCCGTCGACTCGGCTCTCGAGGCCGGCGCCCGGTGGGTGGTGGTGGGGACGCGCGTGGCGCTCGACCGCGCGTTCTTGAGCGACGTCTGCCGACGACACGCCGGACGGATCATCGTCGCCGTGGACGCCCGCGGCCCGCGCGTGGCCGTGAAGGGCTGGACCGAGGTGGTGGACGACACGGTGGCGGAGGTCGGCGCGCGGGCGCGGGACGCGGGCGCGGCGGCGCTGCTCTACACTGACGTGAGCCGTGACGGCACCGAGACGGGGCCCAACGTCGCCGGCACGGCGGCGCTCGCGCGCCAGGTCGAGATGCCGATCCTCGCCTCGGGAGGCGTCGGGCGGGTCGAGGACCTCAGACGGCTGGCCGCGATCCCCGGCGTCGTCGGCGCGGTCGTCGGCCGCGCCCTCTACACGGGCGCCATCGACTTGCGCCGCGCAAAGGAAGCGAGCGCTTCGAGCGCCGGCTCAGCCGGCCCTCGCCGAGCCTGAGCCGTGCTGGCCAAACGCATCATCCCCTGCCTCGACGTGAAGGACGGCCGCGTCGTCAAGGGCGTGCGGTTCGTCGACCTGCGCGATGCCGGCGATCCCGTCGAGGCCGCGCTCGCGTACGACGTCCAGGGGGCCGACGAGCTCGTGTTCCTGGACATCACCGCCTCGCACGAGGCGCGCGACACCATGCTCGACGTGGTCCGCCGCACGGCGGAAGGCATCTACATGCCGCTGACGGTCGGCGGTGGGATCCGCTCCGTCGACGACGTGCGCCGGCTGCTCCGGGCGGGAGCCGACAAGGTCTCGTTGAACACGGCCGCCCTCGAGCGCCCCACGGTGATCCGTGAGGCGGTGGAGCGGTTCGGGAGCCAGTGCATTGTCGTCGCGATCGACGCCCGACGTGAGCCGAGCCGGCCGGGCGCACCGGATCGATGGGGCGTCTACACTCACGGCGGCCGGCGCCCGACTGGTCGCGACGCGGTCGCGTGGGCGCGTGAGGCCGTCGAGCTCGGCGCGGGCGAAATCCTCCTGACGAGCATGGATCGTGACGGGACCAAGGACGGCTACGACCTCGAGCTCACGCGCGCGGTCTCGCAGACCGTGTCCGTGCCCGTCATCGCCTCGGGCGGCGCCGGCTCGCTCGAGCATCTCTACGAGGGCCTCGTCGAGGGCTGCGCCGACGCGGCGCTCGCCGCCTCGATCTTTCACTTCGGGACTCACACCATCGCCGAAGCGAAGGCCTATCTGCACGGGCGGGGTGTCGAGGTGCGGGGCGAACCGTGACGCTCGACGAGCTCCGCTTCGACGGCGAGGGCTTGATTCCGGCAGTCGTCCAGGAGGCCGACACCGGCGAGCTGCTCATGGTCGCCTGGATGGACCGCGCTGCTGTCGAGAAGACGCTGTCGAGCGGCGTCACCCATTTCTGGTCGCGCTCGCGCGGCAAGCCCTGGCGCAAGGGGGAGACGTCCGGGCACGTCCAGCACGTCCAGTCGGTCTTCGCCGACTGCGACACTGACACGCTGCTCGTCCAGGTCCACCAGGAGGGCGTCGCCTGCCACACCGGGCAGCGGACGTGCTTCTTCACGGCGCTCGAGGGAAGCTCGGCCGATCCTCGTCCCGCGCCGTCGGGCATGCTCGAGCGGCTCGAGCGCACCATCGAGGAGAGAAAGGTGAGCCGTCCGGCGGGATCGTACGTCGCCGGCCTGCTGGCGTCCGGCGAGCCGGAAGTGTGCCGGAAGATCGGCGAAGAGGCGACCGAGGTGATCACGGCGGCCCTCGGCGGTCAGGGAGACCGGCGCGTCACGGAAGAGGTGGCCGACCTGTGGTTCCACACCCTCGTGCTCCTCGGCGCGCGTGGGATTCCGCTCCGCGAGGTCCTGAAAGAGCTGGCGCGACGCCACGCGGGCCGACCCACGCCGGATCGGTAGCGGCCGCGTGCGCCGAGCGCCAGTGGCGCTCGTACTCGGAGCCTTCGTGGTGCTCACCGGGTGCGCGGGCCAGCGGATCGAGAACGGCGTGTATCACTCGACCAATGGCTACCGCGTCACGCTCCCGGGGGCCGACTGGTCCGTGGCCGCGGAGAGCAAGGCCGACCTCGAGTTGCGGCACCACGACGGGACGGCGGCGATGCTGGCGAACGCGCAGTGTGACGATCACACGCGGTCCCGAAGCGCCGACCTGCTGTTGGGGCACCTGTTGATCGGGCTGCGTGACCGCGCGACCATCGAACAGGAGGAGACCTCGCTGAACGGGCGACGGGCGGTGCGTCGGGTGCTGGACGGCCGGCTGAACGCCGCTGACGCGCCGACCCGGATCGAGGCATACGTGATGAAGGACGAGCGCTGCGTCTACGATTTCGTCTACGCCGCGCCACCGCCGTCGTTCGACGAGTGGCGCGCCGAGTTTCGCAGGTTCGTCGAGAGCTTCGCGCTGGAGCATGGGGACTGATGGAGGCCTACCTGAGACGAACCGCGGTGTGGTACGGCGGGGTCGGCCTGCTGACCGGCCAGGTCTTCCGCAGCCTGGCGCTGCCGCCGAAGTACTTCCGCCTCGTGGTCCAGGAGATCGAGGTGATGGGCGTGCAGTCGCTCGGCGTGGCGCTCACGGCCGCGATCTTCACCGGCATGGTGTTCACGATCCAGAGCGCGGTCAACATGGCCCGCTTCGGCGCGGAGGGCTACGTTGGGCCCCTCGCCGCCCTGGCGATCCTGCGCGAGCTCGGGCCCGTCCTGACCGCGATCCTCGTCGGTGGGAAGGTGGCGTCGGGCATCACGGCCGAGCTCGGCTCGATGAAGGTGACCGAGCAAATCGACGCGCTCCGGACGCTCGGCGTGAACTACATCAAGCGGCTGGTGGTGCCGCGGGTCCTGGCCGCCCTTGTGGTGTTCCCGCTGCTGACAGTGCTAGCGGACGCGGTCGGCGTCCTCGGGGGCATGGCGATCATGTTCCTCGAGCGCGGCGCGGACATGTATGCCTACTGGAACGTCACCACGTACTGGGTCGTGCCGAAGGACTTCCTGACGGGCATCGGCAAGTCCGTGTTCTTCGGCGTCATCGTGACGCTCATCGGCTGCTACAACGGCCTCAGCACTCAGGGCGGGACCGAGGGGCTCGGTCGGGCGACGACGGCCACGGTCGTTCACGTGACCATGGGGGTCATCGTGTCCGACTTCTTTCTCACCAAGCTGTTCCTGACGCTCTTCTATTGAAGCGGGCCATGCCGGAGCCCGTCGTCGAGGCCGTCGACCTGAGGAAGCGCTTCGATTCGACCGAGGTTCTACGCGGCGTGTCGTTCACCGTCTCCAAGGGCGAGACGCTGGTCGTCATGGGCGGCAGCGGCGCCGGGAAAACGGTGCTCCTCCGGCTCGTGGCGGGCCTGATCCGCCCCGACGGCGGCCAGCTTCGGGTCTTCGGACGCAACATCGAGCATCTCTCTGAAGAGGAGCTGCTCCCGCTCCGGCGCCGGATGGGATACGTGTTCCAGGGCGCGGCGCTGTTCGATTCACTGTCCGTTCGCGAGAACGTCGCGTATCCTCTCCGCGAACACACGAGTCTCGGAGAGGCGGAGATTGCCGAGCGCGTCGTCCGGAACCTGTCGCTCGTCGGCCTCTCGAGCGAAGTGTTGCCACTCCTGCCGTCCGAGCTGTCGGGCGGTATGCGGAAACGCGTGGGGATTGCGCGGGCGCTCTCGGTCGAGCCGGAAATGCTGCTCTTCGACGAGCCCACGGGCGGGCTCGATCCGACGAACTCCAAGCTCGTCGCCGAGCTGATTCTGCAGCTTCGCGGCGGGGTGTGCGACACGGCCATCGTCGTCACCCACGACGTCGAGCTGGCGAAGACGGTGGCCGACCGCGTGGCCGTGCTCATCGACGGCCGGTTCGGCGCCCTCGGACCTGTCGACGCCGTTCTCGGGGGCAACGACCCCGCGGTCCAGGCGTTTCTAGCCGGGGCGGCACGGTAGTGCGAGCCGCAGGCCGTCGCGGGGCTGGGGCCCCGCCGGCCGAGGCGAGCGAAAGATGACGGTAGTGCGAGCCGCAGGCCGTCGCGGGGCTGGGGCCCCACGGCGCGGTGAGCGAAGGATGAAGATCTGGGAGGCGCAGGCTGGTGAACAACGAACGACGTGAGATCGCCTTGAAGTTCCGCGTCGGCGTCTTCGTCCTGGTGGCGCTTGCGGTGTTCCTCGGCCTGGTGTACGCGCTCGGGGCCCGGGCGCGATTGTTCGAGGCGCGCTACACGATCCACGCCGACTTCACCGAGGTGGGTGGCCTGATCGAGGGCGCGACCGTCCGGCTGGCCGGCGTGCAGATCGGGCGCGTGACGGGCGTGCACCTCCCCGGCGAGCCGGGCGGCAAGGTGCGGGTCGATCTCACCATCGCCAGGCGCTACTCCGACCGGATCCGCAAGAATTCGATCGCCCGCATCGAGACCCAGGGGTTGCTCGGCGACAAGATCGTGGAGATCACCGTCGGGAATGCCACCGCTCTGCCGGTGGCCCCCGGCGAGGTGCTGGCCGCGCGCGATCCGGCCGACTTCGGGCGGGTGATCGCCGCGGGCGCCGAGACGGCGAAGGATGTGGGGGCGCTCGCCGCCGCGCTGCGCGAGACGGCGGAGAAGGTGAACCAGTCGAAGCTCATCGAGGATACCGCGACGACGGTCAACAAGCTCGGACGCGTGGTCGATCAAGTGGAACACGGCCGCGGGTGGGCGCACGCGCTCGTGTACGAAGAGCCCCTGGCGTTGCGCCGCCTCAACGAGCTGATCGCGACGACGCAGGCGTTGGTCGAGCGCGTCGAGAAGGGGCAGGGCGCCGCCGGGGTCCTCGTCTCGCCCGAGAGCACCGCCTCCGCGAAGCGCTTCGTGGCCGCGATGGATCGGATCAGCGGAATGGTCGAGCAGCCGGAGCGGGAGCCGGGACTGCTGCCCGGGCTCCTCTTCGATCCGAAGTACAGGCCGGTCCTCGAGGACCTGCGCACGGTCGCTCACAACCTCCGCGAGGTCTCCGATCGCCTGGCCGGCGGCCGCGGCACGCTCGGCAGCCTGGTGGCCGACTCGGGCGACGAGGGCGAGCTCACGCTCACCCTGCAGGACCTCAGAGCCGCCGTCGCCAATCTCAAGGCGATCAGCCAGAAGATCAACGAGGGTGAGGGGACCGTGGGCGCGCTGATCGCCGATCCGGCGATCTACGAGCGTCTCGTCACGATCCTCGACGGCGCCCAGCGGAGCTTCCTGTTGAGATCGATGATCCGCGGCCTCGGCGACAAGGGGGCGAAGTCGAAAGATGGCGACGCGCGACGCTAGCGTCTACCGGTGCCAGGAGTGCGGGTTCACGAGCCCCAAGCCGGGCACGTGTCCCGACTGCCGGCGGGCCGGCGACAGCTGGGTCCAGCTCGTCGAGGAACGGTCGAGCCCGTCGCGCTCGACGCGGCGGGTCGCCGTGGCATCCGCACGCCCCCGCGCGCTGAAGGACATCTCGATGGAGCGCGACGACCGCGTGCGCACCGAGATCGGCGAGCTGGACCGCGTGCTCGGCGGTGGCGTGGTGCGTGGCTCGCTGGTGCTGATCGGCGGTGATCCGGGCGTGGGTAAGTCGACGCTGCTGCTGCAGGCGGCGCAGGCACTCGCGCGGGTGACCCCGCCGGTGCTCTACGTCACCGCCGAGGAGTCGGCGGCCCAGGTGAAGATGCGCGCCGACCGGCTCGGCATCACGACCGACGGGCTGCTCCTGTGGCCCGAGACCGATCTGTCGGTCGTCCAGGCTCAGCTCGACGACGTGAAGCCTCGGGGGCTCGTCATCGACTCCATCCAGACCGTGTTCCTGCCGGAGCTGGAGTCGGCGCCTGGCAGTGTCACGCAGGTGCGCGAATGCGGGGCCCGCCTCATGACGCTGGCCAAGGGCCTCGGCATCGCCACGTTCCTGGTCGGCCACGTCACGAAGGAAGGGGCGCTCGCGGGGCCCCGTGTCCTCGAGCACCTCGTCGACACCGTGCTCTACTTCGAAGGGGAGCGCCACCACGCGTACCGCGTCCTCCGCGCGGTGAAGAATCGGTTCGGCTCGACGAACGAGATCGGCGTCTTCGAGATGGCGGAGGGGGGGCTGGTCGAGGTGAAGAACCCCTCCGGCTTCTTCCTCGCCGAGCGTCCCGTCGAGGCGCCTGGCTCGGTCGTCGTTTCGAGTCTCGAGGGCACGCGGCCGGTGCTGCTGGAGCTGCAAGCCCTCGTCGCGCATGCCGCCATCGGGACCCCGCGCCGGACGGTGCTCGGCGCCGACTACAACCGCGTGTGCCTGTTGCTGGCGGTTCTCGAGAAGCGCGCGGGCGTTCCGCTCGGGAGCCAGGACGTGTTCGTCAATGTCGCGGGCGGCGGCCGAGTGACGGAGCCCGCCGTGGATCTGGGAATCGTCGTCGCCGCGGCGTCGAGCTATATGGATCGAGCGGTGCCCGGCGACGTGCTCGTGGTCGGCGAGGTGGGGCTCACCGGAGAAGTCCGTGCCGTCGCGGGGCTTGAGCTGCGTTTGCGCGAGGCGGCCGCCCTGGGCTTCCGCCGGGCGATCGTGCCTCGGAGCAATGTCCTCGAGCCGACGAAGGTGTCGCTCGACGTCCACGGCGTGGCCACGGTCGGCGACGCCCTGGCGGCGCTGCTCGGCTGACGGCACGAGCGTGAGCCCATGCCAGGCAGACCCATGATCGGGCGGGTGGCGGTGATCATCCCTGCGGGCGGCGTGGGGGCGCGCTTCGGACGTCGCATCCCGAAGCAATTCATCAAGATCCAGCGCGTCCCCATCGTGACGATGACGGTCAGCCACTTCACGCGCCATCCGGCCGTGACCGCGATCGTCGTCGCCGCGCCGGAGTCTCACATCGAACGGACCCGACGCGCGCTGTCCCCGATTGCCCGCCGCGCGCCGCTCGCCGTCGTGCCCGGCGGCCGGACGCGCCAGGACTCGGTGTGGCGCGCGATGCAGGCCCTGCCGGACGACGCCGAGGTCATCGTCGTCCACGACGCCGTCCGGCCGTTGATCACGAGGCGACTGATCGACGCCGTCGTGCGCGCCGCCGCGGAGTCCGGCGCCGCGATCTGCGCCCTGCCGATCGCCGAGACCGTCAAGCGCGTGCGGGACGACGTCGTGGAAGCGACCCTCGACCGCTCGGAGCTCTGGGCGGTTCAGACACCGCAGGCGTTCCGTGCCGACCTCCTCCGTGAGGCGCACGAGAAGGCGCGCCGGGACAGCGTCGTCGGGACTGACGACGCCATGCTGGTCGAGCGGCTCGGCCATCCCGTCCGCGTCGTGCGCGGGCTCGCCGAGAACGTGAAGATCACCACGCCAGAAGACCTGCGCCGAGCGCGCCGAGCGTGGGCGCGGTAACGCGAGTCGGCTTCGGGTTCGACCTCCACCCGCTCGCCGCGGGCCGGCGGCTCGTGCTCGGCGGTGTCACCGTCGAATCCGATCGCGGGCTCGTCGGCCACTCCGACGCCGACGTGCTGTCGCACGCGGTGGGTGAGGCGCTGCTCGGGGCGCTGGCGCTGGGCGACCTGGGCCGGCATTTCCCCGACACCGACGCGCGCTACCGCGGCATCTCGAGCCTCACGCTGCTCCGGAACGTCGTCGACCTGGTGACCGCGCGCGGGGGCCGCCTCGTCAACGTGGACGCGACCGTGCTTGCCCAGGCCCCTCGGCTCGCGCCGTTGCTGCCGGAGATGGCCAAGCGGCTGGCTGACGTGCTGGGACTCGACGTCGACCGGGTGAGCGTCAAGGCGAAGAACCCCGAGGGACTCGGCCTGGTCGGCCGGCAGGAAGGGATGGCGGCGATGGCGGTGGTGAGCGTCGAGGTGACGGGATGATCCGGATCTCCAACACGATGACCCGAACGAAGGAGGAATTCGTTCCCCTCACATCGGGCGAAGTCCGCATGTACGTGTGCGGAGTGACCGTGTACGACTACTCGCACATCGGGCACGCGCGGAGCGCCATCGTCTTCGACGTGATCCGGCGCTACCTCGCCTTCAAGGGCTATCGGGTCACCTTCGTCAAGAACTACACCGACGTCGACGATCGGATCATCAGACGCGCCAACGAAGCGGGCGTCTCACCGCGCGAATTCGCCGAGCGCTATGTGGCCGCCGAACGCGAGGACATGGCCGCCCTCGGGGTCCTGGCACCCGACGTGGATCCGAAGGCGACGGAACACGTATCCGAGATGCTCGAGCTCATCGAGCGGCTGGTCGCCTCCGGCCACGCCTACCCGGTCGACGGCGACGTCTACTTCGAGATCAGCCGCTTCCCCCCGTACGGCCGGCTCTCGGGGAAGAATCTCGACGAGCTGCTGGCGGGGGCCCGCGTCGAGGTGGACGAGCGGAAGCGCGACCCGCGCGACTTCGCGCTCTGGAAGAGCTCGAAGCCGGGCGAGCCCACGTGGGAGAGCCCGTGGGGCCCCGGTCGTCCCGGCTGGCACATCGAGTGCTCGGCGATGGCGATGCGGTATCTCGGAGAGTCCTTCGACCTCCACGGGGGCGGCGAGGATCTGATCTTCCCGCATCACGAGTGCGAGATCGCCCAGTCCGAAGCGTGCACGGGCAAGCCGTTGGCCCGCTACTGGGTGCACAACGGTATGGTCAATATGGGCAAGGAGAAGATGTCGAAGTCGCTCGGCAACACGCTGAACATCCGGGAGATCGTCAAGCGCCACGACCCCGATGCGCTCCGGCTCTGGATGCTCGGGACCCACTATCGCAACATGATCGAGTGGTCCGAGGAGCGCGTCGAGGAGAGCGCGCGGGCGCTCGACCGCCTCGCGCGCCTGCTCCACGACGCGGTCACCGTGCGCGACGCCGGCGGCGCCGCCTCGCTGCCTCCGGCCCTTGCCGAGTTCCGCCCACGCTTCGAGAAGGCGATGGACGACGACTTCAACACGCCGCAGGCGCTCGGCGTGCTCTTCGATTTCGGGCGCGCGCTGGCCGAGGCGCGCGACCGGCAGGCGGGGGCGCCCGGCGCATTCGTCGCCGGCGTCGCCGAGCTGGCGCAGCTGGCGCGGGTGCTCGGGCTCTTCGGCCGCGGCGCCCCGGTGGACGGCCCAGGGGCCGCCGTCGAGCGGCTCGTCACCGCGCGCGGCGAGGCGCGGGCGCGCCGCGACTTCAAACGCGCGGACGAGTTGCGCGACGAGATCGCGCGGCTCGGCTGGCTCGTGGAGGACACGCCCGCGGGATCGCGGCTCACGCCGAAGGGGCGGTGATGGCCGAGGGCCGCGTCTACGGCCGCAACCCCGTGCTCGAGCTGCTGCGCGCGCACGGGCGGCGCGCCGACGAGATCGCCGTCCTCGCCGGCGCGCGGGGGCCCCTGGCGGAGGTCGTCGCCCTCGCGCGCCGTGCCGGCGTCAAGGTCTCCTATCGCACCCGCGACCAGCTCACCGCGATGGCCGGGTCCGACCGCCACCAGGGCGTCGTCGCCCGCGTGGCATCGGCGGAGTACGTTGATCTGGCCGCCCTCCTCGCGATTCCCGAAGCGCGCGGCGAGGCGCCCTTTTTCGTGGCGGTCGACCAGGTCCAGGATCCAAGGAACTTCGGCGCGCTCCTGAGATCGGCGGAGGCCTTCGGAGCACACGGCGTGATCGTACCGAAGCACCACCAGGTGGGCCTCACTGAGACGGCGGTTCGAACGGCCATGGGGGCGGTCGAGTATCTGGCCGTCGCCCGGGAGACGAACCTCGTCTACGCTCTGGAAATCCTTAAGAAGTCCGGCATTTGGGTCTTCGGTGGCACCACGGACGCTGGTGTCACGGTGTGGGCGGCGGACCTGAGAGGGCCGATCTGTCTGGTCCTGGGAGGCGAGGGCGAAGGGCTCAGGCCCAATGTCGCGCGAGCGTGCGACGTGCTGCTCACGATCCCGATGGCGGGGCGGGTGGATTCACTGAACGTCGCGGCTGCCGCGGCCGTGCTCTGCTACGAAGTGGCGCGCCAACGGAGTACCGGCGGCAAAGAGCTTGACTTATCGAAAAGTCAAGCCTAATGTGGGCTTTTGTCTGTGCTGGCGTAGCTCAGGGGCAGAGCAACTGCCTTGTAAGCAGTGGGTCGGGGGTTCAAATCCTCCCGCCAGCGCCAGCTTTTTCGAGGGGTTCGCAAGTGCGTGCCGGCAGATTCGGGGAGGTACCCAAGTGGCCAAAGGGGGCAGACTGTAAATCTGCTGGCGTACGCCTTCGGGGGTTCAAATCCTCCCCTCCCCACCATTGTAGCGGGTGCCAGGTGGGCCGGCTCAGACCGTGGGTGGCCTGAGCCAGGTGCTTGTGGCTCCGCATGTGGGCGGGAATAGCTCAGTGGTAGAGCGCCAGCCTTCCAAGCTGGGGGTCGCGGGTTCGAATCCCGTTTCCCGCTCCAAGTCTCGCGCATGCGCCCATGTAGCTCAGTCGGCAGAGCGCGTCCTTGGTAAGGACGAGGTCTCCGGTTCAATCCCGGACATGGGCTCCAGTTTGATTGCCGGAATCGCTACCGCCAACGGGAGGACGTGAGGGATGGCGAAGGCGAAGTACGAGCGGACGAAGCCGCACGTGAACGTGGGGACGATTGGGCACATTGATCATGGCAAGACGACGCTGACGGCGGCGATCACGAAGGTGTTGCACACGAAGAACA
>JAHFDK010000148.1 GCA_023249095.1 Candidatus Rokuibacteriota bacterium
GCCTCCGTTCGAGAGGGATGGACGTGGGCACGTCGTCCCTTTCGATTGGAGGCCCTTTTCATTCATACCGACAGATAGGCAGTGGAAGGTGTAACGCCGCGACGAAAACGACAGATCCGGCCGTTATTACAAAGCGTTGACGGCGGCGCGCAGCTCGTTCAGGTGGATTGCCTTGATGACGGCCATGCCCGCGACAAGAGAGGGATCAGTGTATGTGGGAGGAGTCCGACCGGCTGCCTGGTAAGCCTGGTTCAGGGCCGTCCGCAGCTCCGTGAGATGGACCAGTCTGACCCGGGTGCTCCAAGGCGTGAGCGTGGGATCCGTCCACGCAAACGGTGCCAACCCGCGTGACGCACGTTTGCTGTTGATGGCCCCCCGCAGCTCGGTGAAGTGAATCGCCTTTATGACCGTGCTCTGAGCCGTGAGGGGGTTGTCGGTGAACGTGGACGTAGTAGTGAGCGTCACCGTCGAAGTGCGGGTCGCGATGTTGCCGGCGGCGTCCCGCGCCGTGACCGTGAGCACGTTCGTGCCGGTCTGAAGGACGATCCCGCCGGCAGTCCAACTCGTCGTCCCGGTCGCCGTTCCGCTGCCGCCGCGACTGTTTGCCCACGTCACCTGGGTCACGCCGACGTTATCCGACGCGGTTCCACCGAGCGTCAGAGGCGAGCTGCTCGTGGCGAAGGTCGGGCTCGAGGTGGGCGACGTGATGGTGACGGTGGGCGCCGTGGTGTCGCTGAGGGTCACGGTTGCGGTGGCGGTCCTGGTGTTGCCGGCGGCGTCCCTCGCCGTGACCGTGAGCACGTTCGAGCCGGTCTGAAGGACGATGCCGCCGGCGGTCCAACTCGTGGTCCCGGTCGCCGTTCCGCTGCCGCCGCGACTGTTCGCCCACGTCACCTGGGTCACGCCGACGTTATCTGACGCGGTTCCGCCGAGGGTCAGGGGGGAGCTGCTCGTGGTGAAGGTCGAACTCGAGGTGGGCGACGTGATGGTTATCACAGGCGGCGTCGTATCTATGCCGCCAGTCCCGGCGCCGGTCGCGAGCCGCGAGATGGTGTCTCCGTCAGCCGCGAAGGTGACATTCGTGCTCACGGTACCGGATGCGGTCGGGGTGAAGCGCACCGTCACGGCCTGGGTCGCCCCCGAGCCGCCAAGGGTGAACGGGCTCCCGGACACGATGCTGAAGGGGGCGGAGGCAGACGCACTCCCCGAGACCGTCCCGCCGCGAGTGTTTTGTACGGTGAAGACTTGATCCGCGAAGCTCCCGATGTTCACATTCCCGAAATTGACAGTGCTGGTCGGGGAGACCGCGAAATCGACCTGGGCGACACTACTCGCGGTGAGCGAGCAGGCGCTTGCATTGCCGCTCAGATCCACGGCGCTGACCGAGACGTAATAGAGGGTTCCGGTGACCAGCCCCGTGAGCCTGAAGCTTACGGTTGTGTTCGGCCCAGGGCTGGTCGTCGGCGATGCAACCGAGAAAAAGTTGGCTCCCCCACAGGGACCGGTCGCCGGGCCGTAATAAACACGATAGGACGCCAGATCGGTCAGCGGGCTTCCGTCTGTATTTGTGGTGGGGGCAACCCAGGAGGCATCCAGGACCCCAGATTCTGCTGGGCCCACCAGGAGAACGGCTGCGAGCAGCCCCAAACCAAGAGCAAGAAGGTTCTGCTGCCTCTTGGTGGCGACTGGCATTGTGCCCAGGCCCTAGAGTGAGCAACGGGGGTGCCAGTAGAAAAAGTATTATATTTCACGTCTTTAGCTCAATTTACATCGTGGCAGTCAGGCACACGGAGGCCCTATTGGCAGTGCGCGCGCCATTCCGGCTTTGAGCTTCGGAAAGCGAGCGTGATACGCGTGTAGAAGTTGCGTGATGTTATCCACGCCGTTCACATTCTCTGCAAACATTTTCACGTGCTGCGCTTGAAGAGGCACCGAGTTCTCTAATTCCGGAAACCTTTTCGCAATACGGGGCGGATGGCGCCGTGCTTGCTATTACAGCGTGACACCTCGCGGATTCAAGACCTCATCATGAGCGAATGGCGTGGGTTCGGACCCCTCTCCGTCGGTGGCGGGTGGCTTGTGGACGAACTGCTGTTTCGACTCCTCGTCGACTTCGAGATCCAGAAGGCCCAGCGACTACGGTATAGCGTGTCGATCGTGTGCTTCGCCATCGAGCCTGCCTCCGCGGGGAACGGGGAGGCTTCTCCGCCCTCCCCCTCCCTCGCGGAAAGCGTCCCGCGCTTCCTCCGCGGCACCGATGCAGTGGCGTCGTGGGCTCAGGGCTGGCTGTCCCTTCTGCTCGTCGACGCGGAGACGACCCACTTGCCCTCGATCCTCGAACGGCTGATGGCGCGCCTCGAGACCGTCGCCTGGAGTGCGGGCGGCTCCTGCTATCCGAGGACGGCGACTCGCGCTGAAGACATGCTGCGCCAGGCGGTTGACCTGATGGGCAGGGCCAAGGCGGAAGGCGGTAACCGGCTCTACGTCGCGTCCTGAAGTCGATCGCGGCTCGCGATGCGAGCGAGCGCCTCGCTGAAGTGCCGCAAGACCTGGGGCTTCTCGATGATCTCGGCGACACCGAGACGACGAGCTTCAGCGATTTCGCCCGGTGTCGCCAGGCCCGTCATGATGATGACCGGTAGCGCGGGATCAGTCGCTCTGATTTGTCGTAGCACCGCGACGCCGTTGAGCCGGGGCAAGCGGACGTCCAGCACGACCGCGTCCGGGCGCTCGCGCGTGAGATAGGCGAGGCCTTCTTCCCCCGTATACCTGATGGCCGTGGCGTGGCCTTGAGACGCAAAGGCGTCCGCGAGTACCTGAGCCACGTGCTCGTCGTCCTCGATCAAGAGGAGCTTCATCGCTCCCTCCTCCCCTGATTTGGGCGACATCCTATCATCGTCGGGTAGGAAAATTTTTACACGTGACAGGCATCTTGTGAAATGGCATACTCGGTCTCCCTTCTGAACGAAAGGTTCGCGGTGTCCGGAAACCCGCGAAATCCGGAGGCTTTTCGTGAGCGTTGGCCACATCGAATCAGCGGACAGGCCGCCGGCACCGCAGGATGTGAAAGACGTCGTCAGTCACCTGCCGCTCTTCGACGGCCATCCCCGGATGCGGGCGATCCGCTCCGTCATCGAGAGCATCGCTGACACCGACACGACGGTCTTGATCCGTGGGGAAAGCGGCGTGGGCAAGGATCTCGTCGCCCGCGCCGTCCATGCGGCGTCGGCGCGCCGCCACGGGCCGTTCATCAAGGTCAACTGCGCCGCGATCCCGCAGGGGCTGCTCGAGTCCGAGCTCTTCGGCCATGAGAAGGGCGCCTTCACCGGTGCGCACCGGCGCAAGCCCGGGCAATTCGAGTACGCGAACAAGGGCACGATCTACCTGGACGAGATCGCGGAGCTGCCGCTGGCCCTGCAGGCCAAGCTCCTCCACGTGCTACAGGACTTTCGGTTCTCGCGCGTGGGGGGCCACGGGTTGCTCGATGTCGACGCGCGCGTGGTCGCCGCCACGAATCGGGACCTCGAGGAGGCGATGACGCGCGGGGAGTTCCGGGAAGACCTCTACTACCGGCTCAATGTGGTGGAGATCCGCGTGCCCCCGCTGCGGGAGCGGCGGGAAGAGATTCCGGGGCTGGCGTCGTGGTTCCTGGCCAAGTTCAACGCGCAGTACGGGCGGCAGAAGCAGCTTCTGCCCGAGACGATGGCCCGGCTGACGGAATACTCGTGGTCGGGCAACGTGCGCGAGCTGGAGAACATGATGCGCCGTTTGGTCGTCCTGACGGATGGCGAGCAGGCGGTCCAGGCCCTGGTAACGCGGGGTCGGAACGGGCACGCCGCGGCGACGCGGCCGCTGGTCACCGAGGGGGGCCTGCGGGAGATCGCGCGGCGCGGCGCCCGAGAAGCCGAGCGCAAAGCCCTGGAGGAAGTGCTCGAGCACGTGCGGTGGAATCGCGCCGAGGCCTCTCGCATTCTCAAGGTCAGCTACAAGACGCTGCTCAACAAGATCTGCGAGTGTGGGCTGAAGCCACCCGCGCATCGAGCGCGCTAGACCCCCGATCTCCACCAATCTCCTCGCGATGGTCGGTGCTTCCCGGCCAGTGACCCCACCCCAGGCCTGATGCCCGGCGTTGTCATCAAGACGCTGACCAAGCGCTATGGCGACGTCGCCGCCGTCGAGAGCCTCTCGCTGGACGTCAAGCCGGGCGAGCTGGTCTCACTCCTCGGACCCTCGGGCTGCGGCAAGACGACGACGCTGCGGCTGGTCGCGGGCTTTCTCCAGCCGGAGATCGGTGAGATATGGGTGGGCGAGCGCTGCCTCTCGTCCCCGACGAGCGTCGTGCCGCCCGAGCGGCGCCGGATGGCGATGATCTTCCAGAGCTATGCGCTCTGGCCCCACATGACGGTGGCGCAGAACGTCGCCTACGGTCTCCGCTTCAAGGCGGGTGTGTCCAGGGTCGACCGAGACCGGCGAGTGGTGGAAATGCTGCGGATAGTCCAGCTGGCCGGCTTCGAGTCGCGTTATCCGGGAGAGCTGTCGGGTGGCCAGCAGCAGCGAGTCGCCGTGGCGCGGGCTCTCGTCGTGGAGCCGGAGATTCTCCTGCTCGACGAGCCTCTCAGCAACCTCGATGCAAATCTCCGCGAAGAAATGCGTTTCGAGATCAGACGACTTCACGAATCGTTCGGCATCACGACCCTCTACGTCACCCACGACCAGGCGGAAGCGATGGTCATCTCCGACCGCGTCGCGGTCTTGCATCGAGGACACGTCGTGCAGGTCGGAACGGCGGAGGATCTCTTTCGACGTCCGCGCACGCGCTTCGTGGCCGAGTTCATCGGCAGGACCAACCTCCTTGACGCTGTGGCGGCCGAGCCGGGAGTCGCCACGCGAGGCGCCCTCCGGCTCCGTCTCGCTTCGCACGGCATGGCCCCCGGCACTCCACTGGTCATCTCCATCCGTCCCCACGAGATCGAGCCGGTCGTCCCGTCGCGCGCCGCGCCGGCCGGAGCGAACATCCTCGCGGCTACGGTCCAGCGCACGAGCTACCTTGGGGACGCGGTCGACTATCAGATGCAGGTGAACGGAAGCGACGTGGTCCTGCGTGTGACGGCGCCGCCGCCGGCGCGCTTCGGCGCCGGCGACGCCGTGACGCTGGCGGTGGCCCCCGAGGCGTGCGTTCCCCTGACCGGCTCCGACGACGACGGGCCAACCGGACTTACGGGGTAGAGGGGGGCCCTTCGAGGCCCCCCAGCTAAAGACAATGAACGAGTTTCTGCGAGCCGCGGTAGAGGAAGCCGAGCGCGGTCTGGCCGAGGGCGGCATCCCCATCGGCTCCGTCCTGGTGCATCGCGGACGAATTCTCGGGCGCGGTCGCAATCGACGCGTACAACGCGGGAGTGTCGTGCTTCACGGCGAGATGGACGCGCTGGAAAACGCCGGCCGCCGATCGGCGCAGGTCTATCGCGAGTGCACGCTGTACACCACGCTATCGCCCTGCGCCATGTGCAGCGGCACCATTCTCCTCTATGGCATCCCCCGGGTCGTCGTTGGAGAAAACCGGACCTTCCTCGGGGAGGAAGATCTGCTGCGCTCCCGGGGGGTGGCGGTAGAGGTTGTTCAGGATGTACGGTGCCAGGAGTTGATGGCACAATTCATTCAGGCGCAACCGACCCTGTGGGCGGAGGACATCGGTCATGGTGACGATCGAATCAACTCCTGAAATGGCCGCGAAGGTCTACGAAACCATGGAGCGCAATCTCGTGATTGTCCGCCGCCGACTGGGCAGGCCCCTGACCCTGGCCGATAAGGTCTTGCTGGGACACCTCGACGATCCTGAGCACCAGGAGATGGAGCCCGGCAAGAGCTATCTCCTGCTCCGTCCCGACCGCGTCGTCTTGCAGGACGTGCTCGGACAGACCGCCATGCTCCAGTTCATGCAAACCCGGCGACTCAGAGTCGCGGTGCCGACCACGATCCATTGCGACCACCTCATCCAGGCGCGAGTCGAGGGCCAGGTCGATCTGCGGGAGTCGCTCGCCGAGAACCAGGAAGTCTACGACTTCCTGCGCTCGGCGGCGGCCAAGTACGGTGCGGGCTTCTGGGGGCCGGGCGCCGGGATCATTCACCAGGTAGTGCTGGAGCAGTACGCCTTCCCGGGTGCACTGATCATCGGGACCGACTCCCACACTCCCAACGCCGGCGGCCTCGGGGCGTGCGCCGTGGGCGTCGGTGGGGCCGACGCCGTCGAGGTCATGGCGGGGCTGCCCTGGGAAGTCCTCTATCCCCGACCCATCGCGGTCTACCTGACCGGCAAGCTGAGCGGATGGACAGCCCCCAAGGACGTGATCCTCTACGTGGCGGGCCAGCTCACCGTGGCCGGCGGCACCAACGCAATCGTGGAATACATCGGCCCGGGCGCCAGGACCATCAGCGCGACCGGCAAGGCCACGATCACCAACATGGGCGCGGAGCTCGGCGCCACCACCTCCATGTTCCCGTCCGACGATCGGATGGCGATGTATCTGAGAGCGACCGGCCGAGGCGATCTGGTGCCGCTGGCCGAGCGCTATCCGCACCTCCTGGCGCCGGACCAGGAGGTCGAGGCTAACCCCGAGAAGTACTACGAGCGTGTGGTGAAGCTCGACCTGTCGACGCTGGAGCCGTACGTGGTCGGGCCCCACTCCCCCGACCGGGCGCGCCCCATCGGGAAGCTCGCCGCCGAGATCGCTGACTCGAAGAACGCATTCCTCGATAAGATCTCCACGACCCTTATCGGCAGCTGCACCAACTCCTCGTACGAGGACATGAGCCGCGCGGCGGACGTCGCCGAGCAGGCGAAGGCGCACGGCCTCAAGTCCTCGGTGCCCTTCCTGGTCACACCGGGTTCGGAGCAGGTGCGCGCCACGATCGAGCGCGACGGACAGATGCAGTCCCTCAAGGACATCAACGGCGTCGTCCTGGCGAACGCCTGCGGCCCATGCATCGGTCAGTGGCGGAGAGCCAACGAAGAGGCGGCAGTGGCGAATACCATCGTGACCTCGTACAACCGCAACTTCCCGCGCCGCAACGACGGCCAGCCCACGACGATGAACTTCATCGGCAGTCCCGAGATCGTGACCGCCTTTGCCCTGGCGGGGAGACTGTCGTTCAACCCGCTCACCGACTCGCTCACCGGCGCGGACGGCAAGGCGTTCAAGCTGGCGCCGCCGAAGTCGGCGCCCGAGGTACCGGCGAAGAACTTCGACCGCGGCCGCCCCGTCTACGTCGCGCCTCCCGAAGACGGCAGCTCCATCACGCTGCAGGTCGATCCTCGCAGCGAGCGGCTGCAGCTGATGGAGCCGTGGCCTCCCTGGGACGGTCAGGACTTCAGGGACATGCCGGTGCTGCTGAAGGCCAAAGGGAAGACCACGACCGACCACATCTCGCCGGCCGGCTCCTGGCTGCGCTACCGCGGGCACCTCGACAAGTTCAGCGACAACATGTTCATGGGCGCGACCAACGCGTATAGGGGCGAGGCGGGCAAGGGTAAGAATGTCCTCACGGGAGAGACGGGACAGGTCATCTCCACGATCGCCCGGTACTACAAGTCCAAGGGTGTCAAATGGGTCGTCATCGGCGACGCGAACTACGGGGAAGGCTCAAGCCGCGAGCACGCCGCCCTCTCTCCGCGCCTGCTGGGCGGCGCGGCCGTGATCGTGCGCAGCTTCGCGCGGATCCACGAGTCCAACTTGAAGAAGCAGGGGCTCCTGGCATTGACATTCCAGAACCCCGCGGACTACGACCGCATCCGCGAAGACGACCGGCTGAGTCTCATCGGGCTCGCGGCCATGGCGCCCGGCAAGCCCGTGGAGTGCCTCGTCAAGCACGCCGACGGGACGACCGAGACGCTACGGCTGTCGCATTCTTTCAGCGCGTCCCAGCTCGAGTGGTTCCGGAAGGGCTCGGCGCTCAACCTGTTCCACGGCAAGTAGGGGTCCGCCGTCAGCCAAGGAGTTCGGCGACCGACACCCGGAGGTCGGGGAAGGCGGCCGGGCTCACGAAACCGTCCAGTGCGGTGCGTTGCGCGTCGCTATAGCCTGAAGCGGTTGGCGCGCGGCAGACCTCGACGGCTTGGCCTTCGACGTCCACGATCCACACCTCGCGGAGGCCCAGGGCGGCATACCGGGGCAGCTTGATCGCGCGGTCACGCTCGAGCGACGTGTCGGCCACCTCGATGACGAGGAGGACGTCCGCCGAAGCCGGGACGGCCTTGCGGTACGCGTCGCGGGGCGGGCGAAGCAGCGCGAGGTCCGGCTGGAGCTGGGTGTTTCTCCCGAGCCGGAGCGGGCCCTGGGGGGACACGAGCGCCCGGTCGGCCAGATTCTTCACGAAGAACTCGGTCAGGAACATGACGCACCAGCCGTGCCGGGCCCCGATCGGCGTCATCTCCACGATCTCCCCATCGATCAGCTCGACCCGATCCTCGTCCGTCAGGATGCCGACTTCGGCCATCCTGTGATACTCCTCCACGGTGAACCGACGCTTCGTGAGCGCGACCGCCATCGCGTTCCTCCTCGAGGTTAGCGGGGGCCGAGGATCTCGTCGACGCCGAGGGTGAGGTCGGGGAAGGCGACCGGGCTCAGCGAGCCGCCGCGCGGGACCCTCACGACGTCGGCGTAGCCGTCGGGCACGGGAGTCCGGTACACCTCAACCGCGTCTCCGGCGAGGTCCACGATCCAGACCTCGATGACGCCGGCCGCGGCGTAGCGAGGGAGCTTCACACCGCGGTCGTACAGGAGCGAGGTGTCGGCCACCTCGATCAGCAGCAAGGTGTCCACAGGCTCTGGATGGCTGCCGGCGTAGAAGTCCGGCGTTGGCCGGAGGAGAACCACATCGGGCTGAGGCTCGGACTCCTTCGAGAGCTGGACAGGGTCCTGGACGCTGACGATCGCCCGCGCCCCCAGACAGCCCGTGAGAAGAGCGTTGAGCCGCTTGACGACCGAAGCGTGCCGGCTACTGATTGGCGTCATCTCCACGATCTCACCGTCGATCAGCTCGACGCGGTCCTTCTCCGTGAGGATGCCGGCCTCGGCCATGCGGTGATACTCGTCCACGCTAAACCGACGCTTCGTCAGCGCGACTGCCATCGCGTTCCTCCTCCAGGAATTCTACGCTCGCTGCGTGGGCGTGTCAGCGCCCACATTTCGATACATGCGTGAGGGTGGACCTGCGCGAAGGAAGAGAACCGCTAAAGCTCCCAGGGCGGGTCGATCGTCATCCGCAGCTCGAGGACGGTCGGGCCGTCAGCGGCCAGCGCCTCGCCGATGGCGGGAGCTAGCGCCTCCACCCCGCCCCCGCCCTCGCCGCGCGCCCCGAACGCTCTGGCGAGCGCCGGAAAGTCGGGGTTCGCCAGGTCCGCTTCGCCCCAGCGGCCCTCGAAGAGCGTCTGCTGGAGCCACTTGATCGCGCCGTAGCGGTCGTCGTTCATGACGAGGAACACGACGGGCAGCCGGTATTTCACCGCCGTCGCCAGTTCATTGACCGAGTACATGAAACCGCCGTCGCCAACGACGCAGATCACCGGACGGTCAGGTCGCGCGATCTTTGCGCCGATCGCCGCCGGCACGGCGTAGCCGAGGGTCGCGGAGCCGACGGGATAGAGGAAGGTTCGCGGCAGCAGAACCGGGAAGCGCCACTCCATCCAGTAGTTGATCCCGGTCTGGTCGTTCACGACGATCGTGTCATCGGGCAGCACCGCACGTAGCGTCTCGATGAGCCCGGCGATCTGCGCGGTGTATCGGGAATTCGCCGCGGAGCGGAGCCCCTGCCGCCACGGATGGTCCCAGGCGGTCCGAGCCGTTCCTGGCCCGAGCTCCTGGAGGATCCGCGCCAGTCCATCTTTGGCGTCGCCGACGATCGGGAGCTGCGGCTTGAAGAGGCGGCCGATTATGGTCGGGTCGAGATCGAGGTGGATGAGCGTCTGGGAAGGATCGAACGACAGGTTCAGCAGGAGTCCCTGCGTCGACCGATGAGCAAAGCGGCAGCCGACCGCGAGGATGACGTCGGCGGCCTTGATGACCGCTTCGGTGGCGCGGCTGTTGGGCAGGACGCCATGCCAGAGCGGATCCCGCTCGCTGATCGCTCCCCTGCCCATGACCGAGGTGATCACAGGGGCACCAAGCCGGCGAGCGAGGAGAGACAGCTCCCCCTCCGCCCCGGCCGCGATCACGCCGCCGCCGGCGATGACGAGCGGCTTCGATGCACCGCCCAGCCGGCTTGCGACCTCCCGGATCTCGTCCACGTGGCATGGTGGCCGGCGACCGTGGCCGCCGCTTTGTGGCGACGTTTCGAATCGGGCGGTCAGGAAGTCGTTCGGGATCGAGATGGCGATCGGTCCGGGGCGACCCGTTCGCAAGAGATCGAACGCGCCGTGCACGGTCGTCGGAATCGCCGCGCTCTCGGTGACCGCTTCCGCCCACCGCGTGACCGGCTTGAAGCACTCGATCTGGTTCGGTACCTCGTGGAGCGCGCCGACGTCACGGCCAACCAGATGAGACGCGATATCGGACATCACGACGAGCACCGGCATCGACCCGGCATACGACTCGACCAGCGGGGTCAGCGTATTCGTCGCGCCGGGGCCGGTCGTGACGACGACGACGCCGGGCGCTCCCGAAGCGCGCGCGTAGCCGTCGGCCATGAAGGCCGCCCCTGCCTCGTGGCGGGCGAGCACGTGCGTGATCTCCGACTGCCTGAGCAGCGCATCGTAGATCGCGAGATTGTGGACGCCGGGGATCCCGAAGACGTGGCGCACGCCCTCGGCGCGAAGGGCGTCGACGAGCCATTCCCCGCCCGTGCGTGCGGCTCGCCCTGCCGTCACAGCATCGGTTTGAAGCCGCGGTCGATCGCGACGTCCACGAGGGTCGGCGCGGGGTGGGCGAGGCACGCGGCGAGCACGTCCCGAAGCTCTCCGGGCTTTTCCACGCGCTCGGCGCGGACGCCGAGCGAGCGGGCGAGCCCGGTGTAGTCGATCTCCGGCTCGACCAGGTCCATGCCTGGATAGATCCCGCGCTTGGCCGAGGCGAGGTCGAGGCTCAACATCCCGGACTTGAGGATCGCGTACGAGGTGTTGTTCGGGACGACGTACGTGATCGGGAGCCGGTAGTGGGCCGCTGTCCAGAGCGCCTGAGGCGCGTACATCACCGAGCCGTCGCCGATCGTGGCGACGACCTTGCGGCCGGGCGAGCCGAGCTGGACGCCGATCGCCGCTCCCATCCCCCACCCGAGCGTGCCGGTCTTGGAGCCGTAGAACGACCCGGGCGATGCGAACGGCAGGTATCGGAGGACGAACGGCAGCGACGTCGCCGATTCGTCGACGACGACGGCGTCGGCCGGAAGCAGCGAGCCGAGGGTGTGCATGAGGTGCGCCTGGCCGATTGGTACCCGCTCGGCCTCACCCTGAGCGGCCGCCCGCACCCGCGCCATCAGCCCGGTGCGCGCCGTGCCGATCTTCTCCACGCGCCCTGCCGCCTGAGTTCTCTCGGCCTGCGTCATCCGTGCCCGCAGCGCGTCCGACAACTCTGCGAGCGTCGCCTTCGGGTCGGCGGCGATGCCGAGCGCGACCGGGTGGCTGCGGCCGATCTCCCAGGGGTCGTCGTCGATCTGCACGACGCGAAGGCCACGCGGGAACGGCGTGCCCTCGGTGTGGAGGAACCAGGTGAAGACGTTCGCGCCGACGATCAAGAGCGCGTCGCACTCCTCCAGCGCCTTCCGGACACCGATCGGCGAAGGGAAGAGACCGCCCCGCCAGAGCGCGTGCGTGCCCGGGAAGTTCGTGCGCCGGTAGACCGGCTCGCCGTGAACCCGCGCGCCCAGCAGCTCGGCCAGCGCGGTCAGCTCCGGGACGGCCTGCGCGCGCGCCACGCCGTCGCCGGCGATGATGATCGGGGCGCGAGCTCCCGACAGGAGCTCGGCAGCGTGAGCGAGTGCTGCGGCGTCGGGCCGGCTCCTCGCGGCGATCGACGTCGGGCCAGCGCCCGTGTCTTCTACGACGGGGCCCATGAGATCCATCGGCAGCGAGAGGAAGACAGGCCCTGTCGGCGGTGTCAGCGCGACCTTGAGCGCCCGGCGCAACGCGACGGGCGCGTCCTCGGCCCGGCGGATCTCGTACGACCACTTGGCGAACGGCTCGGCCATCCGTGCGAGGTCGCCCGCGAGAATCGGCTCGTGCATGAGAAAGCGCGTGTCCTGCTGCCCGGCCGTCACCACCAGAGGCGACTTGGCCCGCGCCGCGTTGTGCAGGATCGAGAGACTGTTGGCGAGGCCGGGCGCCACGTGGACGTTGACGACGCCGACCCGCCCTGACGCCTGTGCGTACCCGTCGGCCGCCGCCACCGCCGTGGCCTCCTGGAGCCCGAGCACGTACTCGAGCCTCGAGTCGGGCAGCGCGTCCAGGAAGGGAAGCTCGGTGGTGCCCGGGTTGCCGAAGAGGTAGCGGACGCCGGCCGATCGCAGGATCTCCATCAGCACGGCGGCGACATTCATGCGCCGAGCATACTCCCCGAACGGCAGGTCGACCAGGAAGAGGGCCCGGTCGTCAATTCGGCCGCGGCGTCGGCGTCGCGGGTCCGAAGGGGAGGTACTTCGCGTCGATGGCGGCCCGGATCGCCGGCAACGTCTTGCCCTCGGCCTTCATCCGCATCACGTCACGCGTGATGTCCAGGCACAGCGTTCAGGTCGCGCCGTGGCTGGTGAAGGTGACGCGGCCGGCCCGTTCGTCCTTCACGTAGCAGGAGCGGTTCGAGGTGTGGCCGAGCTTGTTGCAGCCGCAGGTGCATGGCATCCAGGCGAGCGTGTCCGGGTTGTCCGCCGCGAAGGCGTAGAGGCGGGCCGCGTCACCCTTCGCCGCGAAGACCGGCAGCTGGCCACGGGCCACCGTCTGGTTCTCGTCGCCGATGGAATCGACGGTGACCGGCTGCGCTTCGGCTCGCAGCCACCAGGCCGCGCCGCCCGCCGCGAGCCCGAGAACGAGGACGGCGGCGGCGAGTGTCTTCGTCACGCGCGTCTTCGCAGCGGGTACTCGCGCCCGCCGACGCGCAGCGTGCCGCGTCCCGTACCCTCGTCATAGTCGGCGAGCGCCAGCAGCTGGAACGCCGCGGCACGGCTCAGCCGCGCCTCGAAAGCGCCGTCGCGGACGGCGCAGTAGGGCACGTCGTCATGCCCGACGCGGAGCGTGGTCGGGTCGACCTCGGCCTCCGTACCGTCGCTGAGGATCGCGTGGAGCACCTCACCGCGGCGCTCGATCCGGGCGACGACAAAGGGCACGTCCTCGACCTCGACCGGGATGCGAACGCGCGTCTGGATATAGTACCCCTGCGCGTCGCGCCTGAGCACGGACCGGAGGTTGGCGAGGATCCCCACGTGCGTGATCTCGACATCGTCATCGAACCAGTCGCCGTTCACGTCGACCCGGAGCTTCGGCAGCCGCCATTGATCTGGGGTGTGAGTGGGTTCGGCGATCACTCGAGCACCACACTGGCGAAGGACACCACCCCGTTGGGATCGGGCCACTGGCCGTATCGCTTCACGCGTCCGGCGCCGCCGCCGAGCGTCCGCAGCAGGGCGTAGATCGGCGAGAGGCCGCAGATGCGGCGCCGATCACCGTCGCGCGCGACCGACTCGAAGAACGCCTGGGCGTCGCCCGCGGTCACGGGCTCGAGCATCGCTCGGTCCTCGCGCTCGATGCGCGCGAGTTCGGACGTCGAGACGGGCGCGGGGTCGCCGAAGCGCGGGCCGAGGTGGGCGAGATCTGCGCCCGCCACCAGGGCGACCCGGCGTCCGCTCGTCGCGATCGTCTCGGCGACGGCGTCGAGGAATCGCGGAACGCGCGGGTCGTCGTCGGGCCGGCTCCCCGTCAGCATCGCCTCGTGGGCGAAGCTCGCCAGCACCGGGACGATCCGGATCTCGCGGTCCGCGTAGAGATAACGAAGGAAGACGGCCTGGAATTCGATCGAGTGCTCGACGCGGTGGGCGAGCTCGGACCCGAAGCAGTCCTGACGCGCGCGCTTCGACAGGGCCTCCACGAAGTCGCGGTCCACGGGGACGTTTCCGAGCGGGCTCGCGTAGTCCTTCCGGGTGAGCGCGAACGGGTGCTCCATTCCGGTGTGGCAGGTGCCGAAGACCACGAACACGTCG
>JAHFDK010000422.1 GCA_023249095.1 Candidatus Rokuibacteriota bacterium
GCAACACACCAATCACTTCTCCGAGCCGCTCGGCATACGCGCGATCCGACGACTCGACGAAATACGCACACTGGGTTTTCAATCTGGTGGCGATCCCCGGCTCCTCGGTGATCCGAAGCAGCGCCCCGCAGTCGTCGACGAACCGGGTGGGGCTCTCGCACTTGACACAGCCGACCCGTTCGAAAAACTCCCTGAAGAAGGTCATCCTGGCCACCGCGTACATGAACTTGTCCCCCGCCATGTCCTCATCGGGCAGGTACACCGCCACCGGTTTCCCGTGCAGCGCCGCCTCGAGCAGGATTGTGGAGAGCGGCGAGATCACCGCGTCCGCCACGCTGAGCGCGACGTGCGTGTCCTCGTAGTCCGCCAACTCGATGTGAATCCGTTGCCCGGCGCGCGATTGCCGGTAGCAGGCTTCCATCGAGGGGTCGAGCAGGACGTGCTTCCACGTCAGCGAGAAGAAGTCCGCCTCGCCCTCCGGGTACTGGCGCCATGGATGCGGCCGATAGAGCACAAAGCAGTTTCGGAGCTTTCCGCCCTCGATCGCCCGCTCGAGCAGCAGCAGGTGGTGGCTTTCGTCCAGGCCCTTGCTGGAACCCGCGTACAGCAGGACCTTGACGCCGTCGGGAACCCCGAGCTTTCGCCGGAACTCCGCTGGCGGGATCTTGGGAGGGCGACGGTAGACGTCGAACTGGGCGGCGCCGAGGCGTACGACGCGCTCGACCGGCGTCCTGAGATGCCGGACGGCGTCCTGCGACGTCTGTTCGCCCCACACCACGAGCCGGTCAGGGTGTCCTGCGAGCATCGCTCTCGTGGATGGATTGTCCCAGGAGTTCATGATGAGCACTGTGGGCGTCCCGTGCGCCGTTCCCCAGCGCACGAGGTCCGACACGAAAAGCCCCTCGAGCACCGTGGGGTGAACGATCACGTCCGGCTTCTCCTCGGCGAGCAGCTGGTTCAGGGCGTCGCTTTCTCCGATTCGCCCCAACGTCCACCAGCGATAGAGCGGATGTATGACGGGCAACGAGCAGGCCCAACTCGTGTAGAACGCCCTTTTCCCCAGGACGCTCCGCCACAATCTCCGCAAGAGCGTCTTCTCCAGTCCCCCTCGGATATTCCTGAGCAAGGTCGCATGGTACAGGCGCCGGTAGAGGTGCGCCCGCTCCTCGGCCACCGGGATTGTCCGGTACCGCGGAATCGCAAGCCCACCCGGGTCGATCCGCACCCGGCGGTGGTTCTCGGGAAACACGAACACGACGTCGTGCTCGGCCCAGAGCGGTGCGAGCACGCCGCTCAGCACGAAGTGCCGAACGACGATATCGTGATCGACGAACACGGCGATGCGCGCCATCTTACGGCTCGCTCCCGTCACGCACGCGCGTCCTCCGCCACGATGATCACCGCATCGGCGAAGCCGGTGGCTTCGAGCTGCTCCCGGTACCCATGATCGATCGGCGCGAACAGCGCGCGCAGCGCTTCATCACCGCCAGGCCGTCGCCGGCCGAGCCACGTCAGATGGTTCTCCAGGCCGTATCGCTGGTGCGGAAGACACCGCTCGACCCGGAATCCATGGGCCTCCAGGACACGCCGAAGCGAGCTCGCGGAGTAGACGTACGGGTGCTGAGGCTGAAAGTAGAACGCTTCGTACTCCGGCACGGCGTACAGCTTCAGCAGCGGATCGTCGAGCGACGGCACCTCCAGGATGAGTCGCCCTCCCGGCGCCAGCACCTCGCGGCAGCGGTCGAGAAAGGCCGCGGGCTCGGAGATGTGCTCGAGGACGTGGAAGAAACAGACGCGATCGAAGCGCTCCGCCTTCAGCTGCGAAAAGTCGATGTACTGCTCGAGCCACGTCAGTCGGTCTCGATCGGACCGGGACTCGTTATCGACTTCCAGGCTCGCCAAGCGGAGCCGGTCGTTGTGATTCCTGGCATGCTGGAGGAACCCGCCGTCGAAGCTCCCGATTTCGAGAATGCTCACAGAGCCCCGGCAATACGACTCGATTTTCTTGAACCGACTCTCGACAATCTGATTGCGTTTGCGGTAGCCCTCCAGTTTCAGATGCTTGAATCGAGGCTCGTATTGATGGTAGTCGAACTGTGGCTGAGGAAAGAGCAGCGCGAACTCTTTCCGATCGTCCATGTACACCGAGACATCCGAGCACCCATCAATACCCCTGCGATGGAGCGCAAAGGCCTCATCGCACAGCGGCGCCGGGAGAGCGTGAAGCACCCGCTGCAACGACGGCTCGTCTACGGGCGAGAGGTCTTCAGCCATTGATGCACGAGCAGTAGAGATAGTCGGCGCGCCCGCTCGCCTCGAGCGTGGCTCGGAATATCGAATCGGCCGAGTCCGGGACATCAAGCTTGCCCAAACCCGTTGGCCGCTTTTCCCGTAGCCACAAGACGGCGTTCGAGAGATCAAACCGGTGCGAGTAGACGACCGACGCCTGCGCAAACCCGGCCAACTCGACGAGCCTTCGCAGGGCGTCTGCATCAAAGTACCAGGTGTGCACGAGCCGGTAGAAGAAGGACGCGTAGTCATCGGGCAGCACGTCCAGCAGCCAGTCACGCCGGTTGGGGGTACTGAGGAGCAGACGCCCGCCTGGTCTCAGAAGTCGGCGGATGTCCTTCAGCAAACCCCTCGGATCGTCCACGTGCTCGATCACACTGAACAAGGCGGCGACGTCCACCCGGCCTTCCCACTCCGCCGCCACGTCGGAGCAATAGGGAAAGGCCACGTGCCCCTTCGCGACCACCGCCTGGCGTAACGACGCCGTCGGCTCGATGCCGATCGTGAGCCGGCAGAGGCCCTTCACCAGGTCGAGAAAGGACCCGGCTCCGCAGCCCACGTCCATCACAACCGACCCGCGGAGTCCCCCGGTCCCCAGCAGCCTCAGCTTCTCCGCCTGCTCGCCATCGTGCAGACGATAGAAATCCTCGGCGGTGTCGCTGCCGTCGACGAGGATTCGGTACTCACCGGATACATAGTCGGCCTCGGGCGCGGGGAGATACCCTGCCCAGCAGCCCCCGCAACGCCAGACCGTGTGTGACTCCGCGCTCAGTTGACCGAACCGGCCGACACGGATAGGGCCCCGGTACAGGATGTCATGTTCGGCGAAACCGCAGATCTTGCAGACCACCCCCTTCATGAGGGGACCGGTCACAAGGCGCCTCCGATTTCGAACCCCACGTCGCCGTGGATCGCGTAGTAGCTTCCGACCTTGGGCGCCAGGGGCTTCCGCGCGAGAAACGCGGCACGGGCCCTCGCGAGCGCTGCGGACACCTTGTGGCCGAAGTGCGCGCGCGAGACATCCTCGAATCCGGTCATCGCAAGCCACGCCGCGATCGCCCGGCTCGAAGGAAGGTGCGTGATGTTCAGGCTCAGGTGGTACTTCCGCTTGATGGCCTCCGACGGGGGATAGAGGACCTCGACGCAGTTTTCGTCTCTGAGCGTTCTCCGTCGGGTGACGGCCGATTCCAGCACCAGAACGCCGCCGGGCTTGAGCAGGTCCCACAACCTGCGAATCATGCGGAGCTGCTCGGGATTGTGGTAGAGGACCCCGGTGCACCAGATGCAGTCGTAGGGATCCAACGTCTGGACGGCTTCGCTGTACATGAAGTTCGCCGAGATGTACTCGATCCGCGAGCGGTCCATCTCCCGCAACCACTGCTCGTTCGTCGCCAGCATCCGGGGAAGGTCGATCAGCGTCAGCGTCTTCGGGTCGAGCCCTAACAGGCGCCGGGTGTCGTGGCCGTCCTTGGGACCGATCTCGAGAATGCGCGCCGGCCTGGTCCCGTTGAGGTAGACGCACAGTTCCGCGAAGAGGGCCTCCCGGTAGTCCACCCGGCTCCCCCTTCTCAGGATTCGCTTGGCCAGCGCTCTGACGGCCGCCCTCATTCCGGCCTGCGCTCCATTGCCCTGAGGCGCAGGAGGTGCTCGACCTTGCCGAAGTCTTCGAGCGTGTCGATGCTGACCATGGGCTCGTCGATCACGACGGCGGCCGCGCGCTTGCCCTTGATCGTCTGCTGCTCCACCAGGCAAGCCCGCGTGAACGCGTAGGCGGCGCCGTTGCGGTGGTAGACCTGATCGAGTTGCTGGCGGGCGATGATGGCCCCGCCCTCCGCGCTGTAGTAGTCCATGGCGCCGTCCGCGCAGATCTTGAGCTGCTTCAGCGGATGGTACTTCGGGTCAGTCCGGGAGACCGTCCACACCGCGTCCCACCCTTCGTCGATCAGCTTTATCACCGTCGCGGTCA
>JAHFDK010000149.1 GCA_023249095.1 Candidatus Rokuibacteriota bacterium
GCGAGGTCCGGCAGCTCGTTGATCGCGAAGATGCCGCGGTTGGTCCGCGGCACGAGCCCGTAGTGAATGGTCAGCTCGTCGCCGAGGTATCGCCCCTCGGCGACCTTGATCGGGTCCACCTCGCCGATGAGATCGGCGATGGTGATGTCGGGGGTCGCGAGCTTCTCGCTATAGCGGCGGTCGCGCGGGATCCAGGCGATCTCGGCCTTGTCGCCGCGCTCGGCCACGCGTTCACGGCAGGCCTGGCAGATCGGCGCGAACGGATTGTCGTTGATCTCGCAGCCGGCGAGCGCGGGCACCTCGTCGTCGAGCAGCTCGGTCAAGAGACGCGCCATCCGGGTCTTGGCCTGGCCGCGCTCGCCCAGGAAGACGATGTCCTGGCCGGAGAGAATCGCGTTCTCGATCTGGGGTAGAACGCTCTCCTCGTACCCGACGATCCCCGGGAAGATCGCCTCGCCCTTTCGGAGCCGTGCGATCAGGTTGTCCCGCAGCTCCTGCTTCACCGACTTCGGCTGATATCCGCTCGATCGTAGCTCGCCGACCGTTCGCGTCTTGTTCATAGCGAAACTATGTGGCCTCGCGCAGTCGCTGTCAATCAGACGGCGATGGCTGGGCCCACGCCGATCAGCGTTCGCATCAGCTCGATCTCGCCGGCATGGGTCATGCCGTGCGAGAGGCAGGTCTGGCCGAGCGCGCGGATGCCCGGCATCTCGCCCAGGGGCTTCACGGTGACGGTCGCTTCCAGGTCGGCTGGAGGGGTCCTCGCGAGAAAGTCGTCGGTGCTGGCCCAGACCTTCTGCACGTACTCCTTGAATAGCGGAAGGTCCTTGAGACGGAGCGCCTGGGCTTCCTCCGTCGACATGCCGGTGCCCTGAGCCACCGGCGGCAGTCCGAGCTTCTCGGCGTAGCCGCCTTCCGCCCACACGGTCGGCCGGCGCTTCTGGAGCACGAAGCGCACCACGTTGTCCTCGGTCCGCGCGTAGTGCCAGAAGACCCAGGCGAGCGTGTTCGCCTTCGGGTGGCCGGCGGGCACCGTGTGGAGTTGCGCGGGCGTCAGGTCGGCGAGCGCCTTGTCCAGCATCCCGTGCAGGCGCCTCAGGTCGGCGTGGATGAACTCGACGGCGGTCATCATGGGAGCTCTCTCCTTTCGGGCGCTCGGAGCAAATCACGCCCGCGTAGGGTATGATGCGCCCCGTCCCGGCCACGCAGAGCGAGATATTCGACCTCCGGAGGAGATGACCATGCGGAAGATCCCGAAGGGGCTGTGGCTCATCGTCGCAGTCGGAGCGGTCGTCGCGCTCACACTGACGGACGCGGCGCATGCGCAGAAGAAGACGCTCGTCGTCGCGCTCAACCAGGATCCCGACCTCCTCGACCCCACGCTGGCCCGAACGTACGTGGGGCGGATCATCTTTTCCCAGATGTGCGAGAAGCTCTACGAGATCGACGAGAGTCTGCGGATCTCTCCGCAGCTGGCCGCGAACATGCCCGCCATCAGCGACGGCGGCCGGACCGTCACGATCAAGCTCCGCTCGGGCGTGAAGTTCAACGACGGGACCCCGATGGACGCCGAGTCGGTCCGCTTCTCGCTGGAGCGGCATCGCACGCTCAAGGGCTCGAATCGGGCGAGCGAGCTGGCGCCGGTCGAGGCCGTCGAGGTGGTCGACCCGCTCACGGTGCGCCTGCGTCTCAAGGCGCCCTTCTCGCCGCTGGTCGCCCAGCTGACTGACCGCGCCGGCATGCCGTTGTCGCCGACGGCGGTCAACAAGCTCGGCGACAAGTTCGGCACGGCCCCGGTCTGCGTCGGGCCGTGGCAGTTCGCCGAGCGCGTGGCCCAGGATCGGATCGTCGTCGAGAAGTCCGCCCACTACTTCGATCCGGCGCAGGCGAAGTTCGACAAGGTCATTTTCCGGATCATTCCTGACGACAACGTCCGCTTGGCCAACCTGCGATCGGGCGACATCGACGTCATGCACATGGTCTCGCCGACCGACGCAACAGGAATCAAGCGCGAGGCGCGGTTCGAGCTGTCGAACGTCACCGGGCTCGGCTATCAGGGCATCACCATCAATCTCCGCAACAAGACCGGCAAGCAGAACCCGCCCGGCGACCTCGGCACCCCGCTGGCCAACGACCCGCGCGTCCGCGAGGCCTTCGAGCTCAGCATCGACCGCGAGGCCCTGAATCAGGTAGCGTGGGACGGCCTCTACACGCCGGGCTGCACGCCGATTCCGCCGATCAGCATCTTCTTCGACAAAAGCCGCAAGTGCCCGGGCCGCGACGTCGCCCGCGCCAAGAAGCTCCTCGCCGACGCCGGGCTGGCGGGCGGCTACAGCTTCGAGATGACGATTGTCAACAATCCGCGCGAGCGGCGCGTGGGCGAGGTGATCCAGCAGATGGCCCGCGAAGCGGGCTTCAACATCACGCTGCGGGCCCAGGAGTTCGCCTCGGCGCTGACCGACAACGACGACGGCAAGCACCAGGCATTCCTGATCGGCTGGAGCGGCCGCGTGGATCCGGACGGCAACATCCACCAGATCCAGACGTGTCGGCGGGGCGACTCCGGGAGCCTCAACACGACCCATGCCTGCGACGAGAAGATCGACGCGCTCCTGAACCGGGCGCGCGAGGTGAGCGACGTGGATCAGCGCCGGGGTCTCTACCGGGAGGCCATCGACCTCTTCACCGCCAGACGCAACCTCGTCTACATCTACCACCTGAATTACATCGTGGCCTTTCCCAAGAGCCTCAAGGGCTACAAGGCCGTCCCCGACGGCCTGATCAGGATCAAGGGCACGTCCTGGAACTGACCCGCTAGTCGGCGCTCGTGTTCGATTTTCTGGTCCAGCGGGCCGCGATCTCGGTCGTGACCCTGTTCGTCATCAGCATGATCGTCTTCACGGGCGTGCGCATGATCCCCGGCGATCCCGCCCGCGTGATGGCCGGCAGCGAGGCGGACGCGGCCGGGATCGAGGAGATTCGTGAGAAGTACGGGCTGAAGGATCCGATTCCATTCCAGTACATCCGCTGGGTGGGGCTCGCCCTCCGGGGCGACCTCGGTCAGTCCATCCGCACGCATGAATCCGTGGTCACAACGGTGGCGACGAAGCTGCCGATCACCATCGAGCTCGCCTTCCTGTCGTTGCTCATCGCCGTCGGCATCGCGATTCCCGCCGGAGTCCTGGCGGCGGTGCGGCGCAACACGGTTTGGGACGTTCTGACCAGCGGCGCGTCACTCTGCGGAGTGTCCGTTCCCAACTTCTGGCTCGGGATCATGCTGATCCTGTTCTTCTCGGTACGGCTCGGCTGGCTGCCCGCCTCGGGGTTCGTGCCGCTCTGGGAGAGTCCGCTCGACAATCTCAGGCGCATGCTCATGCCTTCGTTCGTGCTCGGCACCGCCCTGGCCGCTGTCCTGATGCGCCAGACCCGCAACAGCATGATCGAGGTCATGAGCGCCGACTACATCCGCACCGCCTACAGCAAAGGCCTCGCCGGCCGCGTGGTGGTGTTCCGCCACGCGATCCGCAACAGCCTCATCCCGGTGGTCACCATCCTCGGGCTACAGATGGGCGCGCTCATGAGCGGCGCCGTCGTCACCGAGCAGATCTTCGTCGTGCCCGGGTTCGGCCGGCTGATCGTCGAGTCGGTGTTCACGCGGGACTATCCCCTCGTGCAGGGGGTCGTGCTCATCACGGCCAGCTCCTACGTGCTGATCAACCTCCTGGTGGACGTGTCCTACTCGCTCCTCGATCCCCGTATCCGCGTCAAGGGCTCGGCCGGTGACGCCTGACACGACCGCGACGGCCGACGCGCTCGCACCGGCGCGGGCCACTGCGCCCGCCGGACGCCTGCGCCGCGCGTGGCGGCAAGCCCGTCACCGGCCGGCCTCCGCGGTCGGCGCAGCGGTCGTGCTGCTGTTCATCGCGGTGGCGATCGGGGCGCCGTGGGTCGCGAGCGTCGACCCGCTGCATGCGGACTGGCAGAAGATCCGAAAGGCGCCGACGCTGGCGCACCCGTTCGGGACGGACGACCTCGGGCGCGACACCTTCTCGCGTGTCGTCTGGGGGACCCGCATCTCGATGCAAGCGGGTGTCTTTTCGATCCTCCTCGCCATCACCGTCGGCGTGCCGATCGGCCTCGTCGCCGGCTACTACCGCGGCGGTCTCGATCAGGTCATCATGCGTCTGACCGACGCGTGGCTCGCGTTCCCGTTCCTGATCCTGGCCATCGGGCTGGTGACCATCATGGGGCCCTCGCTCACGAACGCGACCGTGGCGATCGGCCTCGGCGCCACGCCGACGTTCATCCGGCTGACCCGTGGCCTGGTGCTCGCGAAATCGGCGGAGGACTACGTCCTGGGCGCGCGGGCGCTCGGCGCCGGCGATCTTCGCCTGATGAGCCGGCACATCCTGCCGAACATCGTGAGCTCGCTCCTTGTCCAGGCCACGATCTCGATTCCGATCGCGGTCATCGCGGAGGCCGTCCTGTCGTTCCTCGGGCTCGGCGTACAGCCGCCGGCGCCGTCCTGGGGCACGATGCTCAACACCGCGCAGCAGTTTCTCGACACGGCGCCGTGGATGGCGTGGTGGCCGGGGCTCGCGATCTTCTCGCTCACGCTCTCGTTCAATCTCGCCGGCGACGGCTTGCGCGACCTGCTCGATCCCAGAGACTATTGACGCGGCTATAATCTGCGGGTGCGCTCGACCCTCGTGCTCCTGGTCCGTCACGGCCTGACGCCGACGACCGGCAAGATTCTCCCGGGGCAGGCGCCAGGCCTGCACCTCGCCGAGGCAGGTCAACGCCAGGCCGATGTCGTGGCCGCGCGGATCGACCGGCTGCCCAAGGTCGCGGCCGTCTACGCGTCGCAGCTCGAGCGGGCGCGCGAGACGGCGATGCCGATCGCCCGCGCGCACGGTCTGGCCGTGCGCGTCGATCGCGATCTGGCCGACGGTGACGTCGGCGAGTGGACCGGCCAGAAGCTCCGGCGGCTCGCCCGCAAGCCCGAGTGGCAGATCGTGCAGCGCCACCCCAGCGGCTTTCGCTTTCCCGGCGGCGAGTCCTTCACCGAGATGCAGACCCGCGTCACCTCGGCGCTCGCCCGGATCGTGGAACGTCATCCGGGTTCCGTCGTCGTCGCCGTCTCCCACGCCGATCCGATCAAGGCGGCGGTGGCCCACGCGCTCGGCATCCACCTCGACCTCTTCCAGCGGATCATGATCGCGCCGTGCTCCGTCACCGCGATCGGGTACCATCGCCAGGGCCCGGTCGTGCTCACCGTCAACTCCGTGGATGGCGACCTCGGCTGGCTGGGAGGATCATGAGCGAATCGTTCGAATTCGTCGCGCCCGACCATTTCACCGCCGGCGCCGTCGGACCCCAGGGTCAGCGCGTCTTCTACCTGCAGTCGCGCGAGAAGGGCAGGGTCGTCACGCTCAAGAGCGAGAAGGAGCAGGTCCGCGCCCTCGCCCAGTACCTTGCGGGCCTCCTCGACAAGCTGCCCGGCGTCGGCGGGGTGGCGCCCAAGGACCTCTCGCTGCTCGAGCCCGTCGACGCGGCCTGGGTCGTCGCCTCGATCGCTGTCGGCTACGACGAGGCGCGCGACCGCATCCTGGTCGTCGCCAACGAGCTCCTCGAGGAAGAGGAGACCGGCGACCCCGCCTCGGCGCGCGTGCTGATCACTCGCGCGCAAGCGGCGGCGTTCGTCAAGCAGGCGGACACGCTGATGAAGGCCGGCCGGCCCATCTGTCCCTGGTGCAGCCAGCCCAAGGACCCGAGCGGCCACGCCTGCCCGCGGAGTAACGGTCACGTCCTCCACTGAGACGCTCGACATCCTGACCCGCGGCGAGGTGACGCTGAAGGGCCGGATGCCGTGGAGCTCCAACGCGACGTTTCTCGCCGAGCTCGCGCTCGAAGGCACGACCACGCTGGCCGTCTACAAGCCCGAGCGCGGCGAGCGGCCGCTGTGGGACTTCCCGCGCGGTCTCTACAAGCGGGAGCTGGCAGCCTGGCACCTCTCCGAGGCGTTCGGGTGGGGCCTCGTGCCACTCACGGTGCAGCGCGACGGGCCGTACGGCGAGGGGTCCTTCCAGCTCTTCATCCCGGCCGATTTCGAGCAGCACTACTTCACGCTCCGCGAGAATCCCGCGCACCATGGGAGGCTGCAGCGGATCTGCCTCTTCGATCTGGTCGCCAACAATGCCGACCGGAAGAGCGGACATTGCCTGCTCGGGCCGGACGGCGGGATCTACGGCGTCGACAACGGACTCTGCTTCCACGTCGAGCCGAAGCTACGTACGGTCATCTGGGATTTCGGCGGAGAGCCGATGCCGGGCGAGATGCTCGAGGACGTCCGGCGCTTCGCTCGCGCGAAGCTGCCGAAGGCGCTCGCCGCGCTGCTGGATCCCGCCGAGCAGAAGGCGCTACGCGCCCGCGCGTCGGCGCTCGCGAACGCCGACTGCTTCCCGGTCGACAACGGCGGTCACCGCTATCCCTGGCCGCTCGTGTAGGGTCCGCGGCCCGTTCTCTCAGGCGTTGACGAGCCGGACTTCTTGCCGCGCGAGGCCAAGGTCGATCCGGCGAGCCCTGAATTCCTCGACGAGGGCCCCATAGATCTCCGCATCGGCCGCGCCCACGTCGACGACGCGGACCCAGGGGTCGATGCCGATCTTGATGCCCGATTCCGTGATCTGGGCGACCCCGATGACGGGCGGGGGATCCTTCAACACACGCGCATTGCGGCTCACGACGTCGCCGACCGCCGCCAGCACCTTGGCCAGGTCCGCGTCGTGGGGAACCGCGACGGCCAGATGCAGCTGGCGCATGGCGCCGTAGTTGTGGAGGATTTCGCCGACGATCCGGCGGTTCGGGATGACGACGCGCGACCGGTCGGGATGCAGGAGCGTGGTCGAGAAGAGCTCGATCTTGGTGACGTCGCCGCGAACGTTCAGGAGCTCGACGTACTCGCCGACGCGGAACGGCTTGGTGAAGATGATGGTGAGCCCGGCCACGAGGTTGCCGAGCACGCCCTGCAGCGCGAAGCCGACCCCCAGGCCGGCCACGCCGATGCCGGCAACCAGCGGCGCGATCTGAAAGCCGAACTTGTCGAGCGCCACCACGACCGCGAAGAGCATGACGACGATCCTGAGGACGCGGACGATCAGGAGCCGCATCGGCGGCTCCATCGCCTTCTGGAGCCGTCCATCCACGAGCTGGCCGATCCATCGGGCCACGAGCGCGCCGGCGGCCAGGACGACCAGTGCTCCGAGCACCTGGAACCCGTAACGAATCGCGAGGTCGAGGACGATGTCTCTGACGGCCATGAGGGCCTCCTTGGAACAACGGGTTAAGCTCGAAACGAGCGATAAACTGCGGCTTGGCCGAGTATACCGAGATGCCGGAGCTGCCTGACGTCGTCGTCTACATCGAAGCGCTCGAAGCGCGCATCGCCGGCGCCAGGCTGGAGCGCGCGCGGGTCGCGAGCCCTTTCCTGCTCCGTTCCGTCGACCCGCCGCTGACGGACGCGGCCGGCCGCCGGGTCACCGGGCTCCGACGGCTCGGCAAGCGCATCGTGGTCGGACTCGAGGGCGACCTCTTTCTCGTTCTGCACCTCATGATCGCGGGCCGCCTCCACTGGAAGCCCGCGGGCGCCAAGCTGCCGGGGAAAATCGGTCTCGCCGGCTTCGACTTCTCGTCGGGGACGGTCGTCCTGACCGAGGCGGGCACGAAGCGGCGGACCGCGCTGCATCTCGTCCGTGGCGAAGCCGGTCTGCGCGAGCACGACCCGGGCGGCCTCGAGGTCCTTGACGCGGACCTGGTGGCGTTCCGCGACGCGCTCGCCCGGGAGAACCACACGCTCAAGCGCGCGCTGACCGACCCGGGGATCTTCAGCGGCATCGGCAACGCGTACTCCGACGAGATCCTGCATCGCGCGCGGATCTCTCCCGTGAAGCAGAGCCGGCAGCTCTCGGCCGACGAGACCGCGCGCCTCTTCGAGGCGACGCGGGCGACCCTTCTGGACTGGTGCGCGCGCCTCCGGTCTCAGGCGGGCGGCGGCTTCCCGGAGGGCGTCACGGCGTTCCGCGAGGGCATGGCCGTGCACGGGCGCTACGGACAGGCGTGTCCGGTGTGCGCGTCGCCCGTGCAGCGGATCGTCTTCGCCGAGAACGAGACCAACTACTGCGCGGTCTGCCAGACCGGCGGTCGGCTCCTGGCCGACCGCGCGCTGTCACGCCTGCTCAAGCAGGACTGGCCGCGAACGCTCGAGGAGCTCGAAGAGCGCCGTCAGGCGGGACGGCGCGGCGTGAGCGCGCGCAGCACGTCGGCGAACGAGGGCGCCGGACCGTCCTTGTAGACTTCCATGCGCCGGTAGATCTCGGCGGCGCCCTGGTGGAAGGCGTCGGGCAGCCCGGCGGCCGCGAACGTCGCCGCGATCTCCTCCATCTCGCCGACGAAGCGCCACGCCTTCTTCGCGTTCGACCGCGCGGCGCCCTCGGCCCGGGCCGAGAGATCTGGCTGCGAGATCTTCCACTCGCGCACGAGCGCGTCTTCGACCCCCTCGGCACTGGCCAGTGCGCACACGGCCAGGAGCAGGGCGGAGCTACCCTTGGTCCAGGACGCGTACGCCATCTTCACCGTCGAGGCGGCGCCGGGCCCGCCGGGCACGACGATGGCCTGGAGCGGCCCGGCGGTAAGGAGCGCGGCGATGCGCTCGGCGCCCGTGCCGGAGACGTAGAATCGCGTGGTGCCCTGCTTCACCGGGGGCGGCCCGATGATGCCGCCGTCCACGAACGTCGCGCCACCCTTCTCGATGATTCCGCCGATCTCACGCGCCGTGGCCGGCGCGATCGCGTTGCCATCCACGTAGGTCCCAGCGAAGCGCAGCTTGGCCACCTGCGCCGCGACGTCGACGGCAGCGGCCGGCGGGCAGACCGAGAGGATCACGTCGCTGGCGGAGACCAGCGCCGACACCGAGCCCGCGTCCTCGAGCCCGGCCTCGCTCGCGCGCTTGCGGGTCGCGGCGCTCCGGCCCTCGCCGGCCCACAGCACGCGGGAGCCGCCGGAACGCACCGCGGCGCCCACCATGCTGCCCATCTCACCTGGATTCAGGAGCCCAATCGTTGTGGACATGTCTCATCCTCCCTGACGAGCCGGCTGTACGAGTCCGATCGTGCGGCCCACCTGCGGCGGCCGCGGCAGCGCGTCGTGCGCCGCCTGGATCCGCACGAGCCGCTCCAGAATCTCCGAGGCCATCGGCGCGCTCCGGCGCGTCGATTTACTCACGTGCAGCGACATCAGCTCGTTCGTCGCCGCCAGATAGCCATCTTCAGCATGATACATCTGATGGACATAGTGGAGGCGCTTCACGTCGTGCGCGAGGAGCAGCGTGGTGAAGCGCAGCGGGTCCCCGACCCGCACCTCGCGGTGATAGCTGACGTGGGCCTCGAGGCAGAAGGTGGTCACCTGCCGCTCGCGGCGGTGCGCCTCGTCGAGGCCGACCCAGCGGAAGAACTCATCGGTCGCGAAGTCGAAGACGACGAGGTAATAGCCGACGTTCATGTGCCGGTTGTGGTCGATCCACTCGGGTCGGACCACGTCCCGGTAGCGGTCCAGCGGCGCGTCGATCACACGGTTCTCTTGTTAACGCTCGCCTCGCACGCGGGGGCCCCAGCCCCCGGCCGTGCTACGGCTCGCACCGCCGCTAGAGCGCCAGCTCCGCCATGAGCCGGATCGCCTCGATCTTGCCGCGTACGCCGAGCGTGGTCACGCCCGCCGTCTTCCACTCGGCGAGGCGCTCGCGGATGCGCTCGCGCGGCCCGCAGAGCGTCACCTCGTCCACGAGGGCATCCGGCACCGCGGCCTCCGCCTCGGCCTTGCGGCCGGCCAGATAGAGGTCCTGGACCTTCGTGGCCGCCTCTTCGTAGCCGTAACGGCGGACGACCTCGTTGTAGAAGTTCCGGCTCCGCGCGCCCATCCCGCCGACGTAGAGGGCGATCGCGGGCTTGTGCGTCGCCAGGCAGGCCCGCACGTCGTCGCCGACGATCACCGGACACGACGGCATGATGTCGAACGCCGCCGGCGCCCCGCCGCGGGCTCGGAAGCCCTCGTCGAGCCACCCGCGGAACAGTGACATTCGCCGCGGCGAGAAGATCGTCGGGATCCAGCCGTCGACCAGCTCGGCCGCCAGCATCACGTTCCTGGGCCCGATCGCCGCCAGGTAGATGGGGAGGTCGGCGCGGCCATGCAGGATCGAGCGGAGAGGCTTGCCCAGGCCAGTGGCGCCGGGGCCCGTGTACGGAATCTGGTAGTACTCGCCACGGAACTCGACGGGCTTCTCGCGCTTCAGGATCGCGCGAACGACCGCGACGTACTCGCGCGTCTTCCGCAGCGGCTTGCCAAAGGCCTGACCGTGCCACCCCTCGACCACCTGAGGCCCGGACACGCCGAGCCCGAGGCGGAACCGCCCACCCGACAGCGCATCGAGCGTCATCGCCGTCATCGCGGTCGCGGCCGGCGTGCGCCCGGCCATCTGCATGATCGCGGTGCCCACGTGCATGCGCTGCGTGCGCGCCGCGATCCACGTCGCGGTCGTCACCGCGTCGGAGCCGTACGACTCCGAGGTCCAGACCGAGTCGTACCCGAGGCGCTCGGCCTCGAGCACGCGCTCGAGGTCGCCCGACAGGCTCGCCGCCCCCGACAGCCCCTGGTTCAGCGCGAGCTTCATCGCCCTCTCCTCAGCCCTGCCGGGGGAGTCCGAGGGGGGTCGCCCCACTCGGCTTCAGAAACCAGGGCATGACCTCCGCGCTCCACAGCGCGAGCGAGCGCGCGGCGTGCTCGTACGACAGGTTGCCGTAGATGAAGCGGCCGACGAAGTAGTTGCATCCCGTCGCCGCCAGATGGCGCTCGACCTCGGCGCGCACCGTCGCCGGCGAGCCGACGATCGCCGCGTCGATCGTGAGCGCGCGCTCGAGCGACTCCGCGAAGCGTGCGGGGATCGTGTTGAACTGGCGCCAGAGGCTCGTCAGGCTGTCGTACCACGTCTTGTAGGCGACCCGGGCGCCGGCCGTCGCCTCGGCGTCGGTTTCCGCGACGAACACGTGCCGCTGGATGCCGACCATCGGCGTGGCGCCACCCGTCTTCGCGTTCCAGGCTTCGAAGTACCGCTCGACGACCTCTTTCATCCGCGTGTTCGGCGCAGTCCCCACGATGTTGACGCCGCGCCGAGCGGCCGTTGCCGCGCCCTCGGGCGACGTGACCCCCTGCCAGAGCGGCGGGTGCGGTTGCTGCACCGGGGTGAGCTCGATGGGGACGTCGAGGTAGCGGTAGTGCTGGCCACGATGCGTCAAGCGGCCGCCGCGCAGCCCCGCCAGGATGACCTCGAGCGCCTCCTCGTACATCGCCGGCGCCTCGAGGAAATCGATCCCGCAGTAGGCGAGCTCGTAGGGCGAGATGCCGCGCCCGACGCCGAGCTCGAAGCGCCCGCCGCTCATCTGGTCGAGCATCGCGATCTCCTCGATGAGCCTGAGCGGCGTGTAGAGCGGCAAGAGATAGACGAGCGGACCGAACCTGATCCGGCGCGTGCGCTGCGCGACGGCGGCCAGAAAGATCCCGGGCGAGGGCGCCATGCCGAGACGCGTGGCGTGATGCTCGGCCACGTGGTAGGTCCTGAACCCGGCGGCCTCCGCCGCCTCGACGAGCTTCAGCCGGTGCTCGTACAGCACACCGAGCGGCTCGTCCGAACGATCCACGTGGTCGAAGATTCCGAAAGAGGCCGCCGCCATGGGAAGGCAGCATACAATAGCCGGCACTATGAATGACAGCGACCTCTGCTGGATGCCCGCGTCCGATCTCGCCACCGCGATCGCGAAGAAGAAGGTCTCGCCCGTCGAGGTGGTGGACGCGGTGCTCTCACGGATCGACACGCTGAAGGAGCTGAACGCCTACGTGACCCTCGACGGCGAGCGGGCACGCCAGACCGCGAAGGCGGCGGAGCGAGCCGTCATGCGTCGCGGCGCCCGGCTCGGCCCCCTGCACGGTGTCCCGTTCTCGGTGAAGGACCTGATCATCACCAAGGGTGTCAGGACCACGTTCGGCACGCCGCTCTACCGCGATAACGTGCCGACCGAGGACGCGCCGTCGGTCGAGCGCCTCAAGACGGCCGGCGCCATCATGCTCGGCAAGACCAATACGCCGACGCTCGGCTGGGTCGGCGTGACCGACAATCTCCTCTTCGGCGTCACGCGAAATCCGTGGAGCCTCGCTCACACGCCCGGCGGCTCCTCCGGCGGCGCGGGCGCCGCCGTTGCCGCGGGCCTGGCGCCTCTCGCCATCGGCACCGACGGCGGCGGGTCGATCCGCAAGCCCGCCGCCTGGTGCGGGATCTTCGGCCTCAAGGCCTCCTGGGGACGGATTCCCGTCTATCCGTCCAGCGCTGCGTGGAGCCTCTCACACGCCGGGCCGATGACGCGGACCGTGAAGGACGCGGCGCTGATGATGAACGTCTGCGCCGGGCCCGACGAGCGCGATCAGTACTCGCTGCCGCCGGCGGGCGTGGATTACGTCAAGGCGCTCAAGGGAAACCTCAAGGGCCTGCGCGTCGCGTGGAGCGACACGCTCGGCATCGCGCCCGCCGTGGATCCGGAGGTGCGGGAGACGACCGCGAAGGCCGCACGCGCTTTCCGGGAGCTCGGCTGCCGTGTCGAGAGCGTGAACCCGACGTGGCCGTCACCTTACGACTGCTGGCGAACGATTTTCCTCGGCGGTATCGGCGCCCGGCTCGCGCCCTACCTCGATCGCCGCGATCAGATCGATCCCGGCCTGCTCCCGATCGTCGAGGAGGCGACGAAGCTCCCGCCGACGAAGTACGTCCAGGCGTGGTTCGACCGGCTCGCCTGGTGGCAGCACGCGCGCGCCTTCTTCGAACGCTACGACCTGCTGCTCACGCCGACGGTCGCCTGCCCGCCGCTCCGCATCGGCGAGTTCTATCCGGCCGAGATCGGCGGCGTGCCGGTCGGGCGAGAGGCGGCGAGCGTGTTCACGTTCATCTTCAACATGACGGGGCAGCCGGCGGCGACGGTCCCGTGCGGCTTCACGAAGGCGGGGCTACCGGTCGGGCTGCAGATCATCGGCCGCCGATTCGACGACGTCACGGTGCTGCGCGCCTCGGCGGCGTTCGAGGCCGCGCGCCCGTGGGCACAGCGCCGCCCGGCCGTCGGCTGACGATGAAGGTCGGCGTCAATCTATTGAACTGGGGACCGGGGGTGAGCCCGGACTCGCTCGCGCGCTGGGCGACGCTCGTCGAAGCCCTCGGCTACCACCTGGTGATGATCTCGGACCACGTCGCGCCCACGCCGGACGTCGCGGCCAAGTATCCCGCGCCGATCTACGACCCGTTCACGACCCTCGGGTGGCTCGCGTCCGCTACGCGCCGGATCGAGCTCGGAACCACCGTCATCATCCTTCCGTACCGCCACCCGGTCCAGACCGCGCGCATGGCTGCGACCGTGGACCGACTGAGCGGAGGCCGCTTCATCTTCGGGGTAGGCGTGGGGTGGGCGAAGCAGGAGTTCGAGGCGCTCGGTGTGCCGTTCGAGCGCCGCGGCGCGATCTCGAACGACTATCTGGCCGCGATCAAGACCCTCTGGACCAATGACGTGGCGTCGTACGCGGGCCCGTTCACCTCGTTCAAGGACGTGCATACCGGGCCGCGCCCACTGCGCTCACCGCACCCGCCCATCTGGGTCGGCGGCTCGAGCGATGCAGCGCTGCGCCGGGCGGCGCTCTACGGCGACGCCTGGCACCCGAACCGGGTCCGCATGGACTGGTTGAGGGACACCGGTCTGCCGAGACTCAGAGAGATCGCCGCGGCGGAGGGCAAGCGGGCTCCGGCTCTCTGCCCGCGCATCCGGTTGCAGTTGACGGACTCCCCGCCGGCCGACGATCATCGCCTGGCCGGCCAGGGAACGCTCGACCAGGTGCGGAAAGACCTCGAGGCGCTGGAATCGCTCGGCGCCGAGTACGTGCTGCTGGACAGCTCTGGTGACGATCCGGAAGCTACACGCCACCACGAGCCCGTCTGGCGGATGCTGACGATGCTCGCCGAAAAGGTCCTGGACCTCCCGCAGCAGACGCTTCGCTAG
>JAHFDK010000423.1 GCA_023249095.1 Candidatus Rokuibacteriota bacterium
CCGTGTCGGCGCCCGACCGCGCGACGGTGCTGACCCGGCAGATCGCGTTCGGCTACACCCACGAGGACCTGAGAATCCTGCTGCTGCCGATGGCCAAGAACGGCGAGGAGCCGGTGGGCTCGATGGGCACTGACACGGCGCTGGCCGTGCTCTCGAACCGTCCCCGGCCGCTCTACGACTACTTCAAGCAGCTCTTCGCCCAGGTGACGAATCCCCCGCTCGATCAGATCCGTGAGGAGCTGGTGACCTCGATGGAGTCCACGGTCGGCCCGGAGCGCAACTTGTTGACGCCCGAGCCGGAGTCCTGCCGGCAGATCGTGCTGAAGGACCCGGTGATCACCAGCGAGGAGCTCGCCAAGCTGGCCCACGTCGCCGAGCGCGGCTTCAGAGCCATCACGCTGCCCATGCTCTACCCGGTCGCCGCGGGCGCCGCCGGCCTCGAGCGTACGCTCGAGGACCTCCAGCGCCGTGCGAGCGCGGCGATCGCCGAGGGCTACAACGTCATCATCCTGTCGGATCGTGGGATCGACCGCGAGACGGCGGCGATCCCGAGCCTGCTTGCTACGGCGGCGGTGCACCACCACCTCGTCCGGCGCGGGGAGCGCACGCGCTGCGGGCTGGTCGTCGAGACCGGCGACGCGCGAGAGGTGCACCACCTCTGTCTTCTGATCGGCTACGGCGCGGGCGCGGTCAATCCGTGGGTCGCCTTCGAGACCCTCGACGACATGATCCGCGAGGGGCTGCTGACCGACACCGACCGGGCGAAGGCGGTGAAGAACTACATCAAGGCTCTCAACAAGGGCATCCTCAAGGTCATGGCCAAGATGGGGATCTCGACGCTGCAGAGCTACACCGGCGCCCAGATCTTCGAGGCCATCGGGCTGAACGGCGACCTGGTGCACCGCTACTTCACCGGCACCGTCTCGCGGGTCTCCGGCATCGGGCTCGACGTGATCGCCGACGAGGTGCAACGGCGTCACGCGCGCGCCTTCTCCGAGCGGCCGCTCGTCGCCGAGCTGGACTGGGGTGGCGAGTACCAGTGGCGGCGCGACGGCGAGCACCACATGGTCAATCCCGACATGATCGCCAGGCTCCAGCACGCGACGCGCGCCGGCAGCTACACGCTCTTCAAGGACTACACGCGCCTCTGCGACGACCAGAGCAAGCGGCTTGCGACGCTGCGCGGCCTCATGGCTCTCCGGCCGGCCGCGACGCCGATTGCGCTCGAGGAGGTCGAGCCGGTCGAGTCGATCCTGAAGCGCTTCGCGACCGGCGCGATGTCCTACGGCTCGATCAGCCAGGAGGCACACGAGACGCTGGCGATCGCCATGAACCGCATCGGCGGGCGATCGAACACCGGCGAGGGCGGCGAGGACGCGGCGCGCTACACGCGCGACCCCAACGGGGACTGGCGCCGGAGCGCCGTCAAGCAGGTCGCCTCCGGGCGCTTCGGCGTGACCAGCGAGTACCTCGTCAACGCGACGGATCTACAAATCAAGATGGCCCAGGGTGCCAAGCCCGGCGAGGGCGGCCAGCTCCCCGGGCCCAAGGTCTATCCCTGGATCGCGAAGGTGCGCTTCGCGACCCCGGGCGTCCAGCTGATCTCGCCGCCGCCTCATCACGACATTTACTCGATCGAGGACATCAAGCAGCTCATCCATGATCTGAAGAACGCCAACCCCGAGGCGCGTGTGCACGTGAAGCTCGTCGCCGAGATCGGCGTGGGAACGGTCGCGGCCGGGGTGGCGAAGGCCTTCTCGGACGTGGTGCTGATCTCCGGCCACGACGGCGGCACCGGCGCCTCGCCCCTCACCTCGATCAAGCACGGTGGCGTCCCGTGGGAGCTTGGCCTGGCCGAGACGCAACAAGTCCTGGTGCTGAACAAGCTCCGCGACCGGATCGTGGTCCAGGTCGACGGCCAGATGAAGACCGGGCGGGACGTGGTCATCGCCGCCCTGCTCGGCGGCGAGGAGTACGGCTTCTCGACGGCACCGCTGGTCGTGCTGGGTTGCATCATGATGCGCGTCTGTCACCTCAACACGTGCCCGGTCGGTATCGCCACGCAGGATCCGGAGCTCCGCAAGCGCTTCGCCGGGCGCGCCGACTACGTCGTGAACTTCTTCCGGTTCCTCGCCCGGGAGGTCCGGGAGCACATGGCGCACCTCGGGTTCCGAACGATGGACGAGATGATCGGGCGTGTGGACCGGCTCGACTTCACACCGGCCCTCGATCACTGGAAAGCCCAGGGGCTCGACCTCTCCGCGATCCTCTACCAGCCCGACATGCCGCCCGAGGTCGCCCGGCGCTGCGTGCGATCTCAAGATCATTCGCTGGAGAAGTCGCTCGACCACACGACCATCATCCCGGCGTGTCGGGAGGCCGTCGAGTATCGCAAGCCGGTCGCGTTCCGGCTGCCGATCCGGAACGTCAACCGCACCGTGGGCACCACGCTCGGCTATCACATCACGAAGCGGTGGGGTGGCGAGGGGTTGCCCGACGATACGATCCGCATCCACTTCACCGGGTCGGCCGGGCAGAGCTTCGGCGCGTTCGTCCCGCGGGGCGTCAGCTTCACCCTCGAGGGTGACGCCAACGACTATTGGGGCAAGGGGCTCTCGGGCGGCAAGCTCATCGTCTACCCACCGCGCGCGAGCACCTTCGTTCCCGAAGACAACATCATCATCGGTAATGTCGCTCTCTACGGCGCGACGAGCGGCGAGGCGTACGTCCGCGGCGTGGCCGGTGAGCGCTTCTGCGTGCGCAACAGCGGCGTCCACGCGGTGGTCGAGGGTGTCGGCGACCACGGCTGCGAGTACATGACAGGCGGAAGAGTCGTCGTGCTCGGACGGACCGGGCGGAACTTCGCCGCCGGGATGTCCGGCGGCGTCGCCTACGTGCTGGACGCCGAGGGCGACTTCAAGCGCCGGTGCAACCTCGGGATGGTGGACGTGGAACGGCTCGACCAGCCCGAAGAGATCAGCTTGGTCCGGGACCTGATCCGCCGCCACGTCGAGTCCACCGACTCGACCTACGCCGCGGGCATCCTGCGCGACTGGATCGACGTGCAGCCGCGCTTCGTCAAGATCATGCCCAGGGACTACAGGCGCGTGCTCATGGCCGAGGCTCGCGCGCGCGCCGAGGGGCGCCAGCCGACCTTCGCCGAGCTCGTCGGGACCGGCAGTGGGTAAGGTCACCGGCTTTCTCGAGATCAAGAGGAAGAAGCCGCCCGCCCGTCCCGTCACCGAGCGTGTTCACGACTGGAAGGAGGTCTACCTCCCCTATCCGGTCGAGGACCTCACCAAGCAGGCGGCGCGCTGCATGGACTGCGGCATTCCTTTTTGCCACCAGGGCTGCCCGCTCGGGAACATCATTCCGGACTGGAACGATCTGGTCTACAAGAACCACTGGCGCGAGGCACTCGACCGCCTGCACGCGACGAACAACTTCCCGGAATGGACGGGACGGCTCTGCCCGGCGCCGTGCGAAGGGGCCTGCGTGCTGGGCATCAACGACGATCCGGTGACGATCAAGGGCGTCGAGCTGGCGATCATCGAGCGCGCCTTCGACGAGGGCTGGGTCGGCGTCCAGCCGCCGGCCGTCCGCACGGGCCAGCGGGTCGCCGTGGTGGGCTCCGGACCGTCGGGTCTCGCCGCCGCCGAGCAGCTGAATCGCGCCGGCCATACGGTGACCGTCTTCGAGCGGGACGACCGGATCGGCGGACTGCTGCGCTACGGAATCCCCGAGTTCAAGATGGAGAAGCGGTTTGTCGACCGGCGGCTCCAGATCATGGCGAGGGACGGCGTCGTCTTCCGCACGAACGCGCACGTCGGCGTCAGCGTGCCCGTCGCGACGCTGCGCCGCGACTACGACGCGATCGTCCTGGCGGGCGGTGCCTGCTGGCCGCGCGATCTCCCGGTGCCCGGGCGTGAGCTCCGGGGCGTCCACTTCGCGATGGAGTACCTGACGCTCCAGAACAAGCGCTGCGAGGGCGACGTGATCGCCGACGAGACATTCATCACGGCCCAGGGCAAGCGCGTCGTCATCATCGGGGGGGGTGACACGGGCGCCGACTGCCTCGGCACCGTGCACCGCCAGGGTGCGCTCGCCGTCCACCAGTTCGAGCTCTTGCCGCGGCCGCCCGACGAGCGCGCCGCGGACAACCCCTGGCCGCAGTGGCCCAACATCTTCCGCGTGTCGGGCGCCCACGAGGAGGGCGGCGAGCGCGTCTACGCGGTCGCGAC
>JAHFDK010000020.1:0-39673 GCA_023249095.1 Candidatus Rokuibacteriota bacterium
CGGCATAGTTGCCCTGGAACCAGACGACCCGGCCTTCGTCCTCAAACGCCAGTATGTGGGTCGCGATCCGGTCGAGGAACCAGCGGTCGTGGCTGATCACCAGCGCGCAGCCCGCGAATTCGAGCAGGCCGTCTTCCAGTGCGCGCAGCGTGTCCACGTCGAGGTCGTTGGTCGGTTCGTCGAGGAGCAGCAGGTTGGCGCCGCTCTTGAGCATCGTCGCCAGGTGCAGGCGGTTTCGCTCGCCGCCCGAGAGGTCCGCAACGCGCTTCTGCTGGTCGCTGCCCCGAAAGTTGAACGAGGCGACGTAGCTGCGCGACTGCACGGTCCGGCCTCCGAGCATGAGCGTGTCGGCGCCGCCCGAGATCTCCTCCCAGACGGTGCGTTGGCCCTCGAGCGCATCGCGGCTCTGGTCGACATAGGCGAGCTTCACCGTCTCGCCGATGCGGAGCGTGCCGGAATCCGGCTTCTCCTGCCCGACGATCATTCGGAAGAGCGTCGTCTTCCCCGCGCCGTTGGGGCCGATGACACCGACCATGCCGCCGCGGGGCAGCTTGAACGAGAGGCCGTCGATCAACCCCCGGTCTCCGTACGCCTTCCGGACGTCGTCGGCCTCGACGACGATGTCGCCGAGTCGCGGCCCGGGCGGGATGGCGATCTCGAGCGCCGTCGCGCGCTTCTCGAACGACTCGTTGAGCATCGCATCGTAGGCCTGAAGACGCGCCTTGCTCTTGGCCTGGCGGGCGCGCGGCGCCATCTGGACCCACTCGAGCTCGCGGGCGAGCGTGCGCTGGCGCGAGAGATCCGCCTTCTCTTCCTGCTCGAGGCGCTGGCCCTTTTGCTCGAGCCAGGACGAATAGTTGCCCTCCCATGGAATGCCGTGTCCGCGATCGAGCTCGAGGATCCAGCCGGCGACGTTGTCGAGAAAGTAGCGGTCATGGGTGATCGCGACGACCGTCCCCGGGTATTCCTTCAAGTAGCGCTCGAGCCACGCGACCGACTCGGCGTCGAGGTGATTGGTCGGCTCGTCGAGTAACAGCATGTCCGGGCGCGAGAGGAGGAGTCGGCAGAGCGCCACGCGCCGGCGCTCGCCGCCGGAGATCTTGGCGACCTCCATGTCGCCGGGCGGCACGCGGAGCGCGTCCATCGCGAGCTCGACGGTGCGGTCGAGATCCCAGGCATTCACGGCGTCGATCCGATCTTGCAACCGCGCCTGCTCATCGAGCAGCTTCTCCATCTCGTCGGCCTCGACCGGCTCACCCAGGCGGGCACTGACCTCCTCGAAGCGCGTCAGCAGGGCGCGGACCTCGGCGACGCCCTCCTCGACGTTGGCGCGGACGTCCTTCGCGGGGTCGAGCTGGGGCTCCTGCGGAAGGTATCCGATGCGTAGCCCGGCGGCCGGGAACGCGTCGCCGAGGAAGTCCTTGTCGACGCCGGCCATGATCCGGAGCAACGTGGACTTGCCCGCGCCGTTGGCGCCGAGCACACCGATCTTGGCCCCGTGGAAGAACGAGAGCCAGATGCCGTGGAGGATCTCCCGCTTGGGCGGGACGACTTTCCGAAGATCCTTTATGACGAACGCGTATTCGCCTGCCATTTGTCGGGCGAGGGGGGCTTACGCCTCCCTCTCGACTCCCCCCTGGTGGGAGACGCTCGCCTTCATGAGGCGACGGTGCTCCGGCATCATGCAGCGATCCTGGACCACCCGGATGCCAGCCCGCGCGAGCTTCTCGGCCGCCGCGTCGTTCCGGATCCCCAGCTGGAACCAGACCGCCTTCGGCCGCCACGGCAACGTCAGGATCTCGTCGGCGTGGCCCGAAAGGTATTCGGGACGACGGAAGATCTCGACCACGTCAGCCGGCTCCGAGAGATCTTTCAATCCGGCCACCGTCGGCGCGTCATGGAGACGGCGGCCGGCGAACTTCGGATTCACGGGCTGGACGCGGTAGCCGCGAGCGACGAGGTAGGCCGGAACGTAGTGCGCCGCCTCGGAAGGGTCAGCCTTGGCACCGAGCACCGCCACGGTCCTGGCCTCGCGAAGGATCGCCGTGAGGCCTGCATCGTCGTCGACGAGATGGACACGCCAATCGCTCATGGTGAGGTCCACCTTCTCACGACGAGGCCAGCGCGGCAATGATCTCGGCGCCGAAGGTCTCGGCCCGCCAGCGGCGCACGCCGTCCAGCGAGGCAAGCGCATCAGGCTCGCGCGGCCCCGCGACGGCGACAATCGTGATCAGCCGGTTGGGCAGGAGCAGTCCCGGCTCGAGCCCGAATCGTGGCGCCGCCTCCTTCCGCCACTGCCGGAGCGACTCGATTCGGCGGGCGACGATCGCCGGAAGCCTGAGCCGTGGGTGGCGCTCGAGCGTCGGCAACGAATCCTCCGGCAAGGCCTGGGCACGGGACACGGCGGACAGGATCGCCTCGCCCCATCGCGCGATCACCTTGGGCGTGCAACCCGGGACCAGCGCGAGCTGCGTGACGTCGCCGGGTGGCGCCTGGGCCAGCCGCACGAGCGTCTCCTCGCCGAGGATCTTGAACGGCGGGCGATCGGTCTCGCGCGCGAGCTGCTCCCGGAGCTCGTACAGCTCCCGGAGGATTCCGAGGTTGCGCGGGGGCAGGTCGCGGGCGCCCTTGAGGCCGGCGAAGGCGTTGGGGTCCTGAACCCGCTGGACGACGGGCTGGGCCGCGAGGGCGGCGCATTCCTCCTCGACCCAGGAGAATCGGCCCATCCGCACCAGCTCCTCGGTGAGCCGGCGCTTGAGCGCGAAGAGATGAAGCACGTCGGCCTCGGCGTAGCGGCGCTGGGCCTCGGAGAGAGGGCGCCGCGACCAGTCGTCGCGCTGCTTCGAGGGTGGTAGCTCCACGTCGAGGTAGTTCTGCAGCAGGACGTCGAGGCCGAGGGCCGTGGCGCCGAGGAAGCGGGCGGCGATGGAGGTGTCGAAGAGCGACGCGAAACCGAATCCGCGGCGCTTGAGCTGGACGAGGTCGTTGTCTCCGGCGTGGAGCACCGTCACGACGGACGGCGTGGTGAACACGGGGGCGAGCGGCGTGAGATCGCCGAGCGCCAGGGGATCGACGAGCCAGACGTCGCGGGACGACACGGCCAGCTGGATGAGCGACAGACGCTCCGGGTAGTGGTGCAGGCTGTCGCCTTCCGTGTCGAGCGCGATCTCGCCCGACGCTCGAAGGCGCTGTGAGATCTCGGCGAGATCGGCATCGGTCTCGACCCAGCGTGAAGCGATCGTGTCGATCGGTCCGAGTCCGCTCAGTCCTGAAGGGCTCCCCTCATCGGAGGCACCGCTTCGGCTCGCACTACCCATCGAGCAGGGGTCCGAGCACGGTCCGGAGGTGCTCGGCACTGGCCGGAGCGCGCAGCGACGCACAGACGCCGAGGGCTTCAGCCCTCATGAGGGTATCCGGGCCCATCGCGTGCGTCAACGCGACTGTCCGCGCTGCGAGGCACGCCGTCTCACGGCAGAGGCGCTCCGCGACCGGCAGGGTGGCCAGGACCACGGTGGCGCCTTCGCGCTCGACGGCCGCGGGCTCCGCGTCGGTTCGCGACGCGATGACGCGCGAGCGAGGGAAGAGGCGACGCAGAGTTTCCGTGAGAGCGTCCCGCGTCGCCGTGTCGTCCTCGAGGACGAGGATCACCGGCATCGGCCCCAGTGTACCCGACCGGAGTGGTCACCGCGCCGTGGTAGGATGCCCGAGCGACTTACGGAGGGTCTCGATGGCGAAAGAAATCTCGATCGTTCACCACGCCGACCGGCGCACCGACGTGGTGATGCCCTACGCGCCGGGCATCGTCGTGAGTCGGGGGAGACTCGTGTTCCTCTCGGGCGTCACCGCGGCGGCTGTCTATCACAGCCACCCGCATCGCGAGGAAGAGTTCGACCTGCCTTCGACGATGCGTGAGCAGGCGGTCCTCGCGATGGAGAACCTCAAGAAGACGCTCGCGGCGGTCGGCTGCACGCTCGCCGACCTGGTCTCGGCGACGCGCTTCCTGACCGACGTCGCCGAGCAGGACGATCTCAACCGCGTCTGGGCCGCGTACCTCGGCGGTCACCTGCCGACGACGACCACGGTCGAGGTGTCCCGCCTCGCCACCCATCCGCGCTGCAAGCTCGAGATCAGCGCGATCGCCGTCGCCGACGAGGGAAGCGGCTGATGGCGACGCTCGGCTTCGTCGGGCTCGGCACGATGGGAGGCCGCATGGCGAAGCGGCTGCTCGACGCGGGCCGTCGCGTCGTCGGCTACAACCGGACACCCGAGAAGGCACGGGTGCTGGTCGCCGCTGGCCTCACGCTCGAGAACTCGCCGCGCGCCGTCGCCGAGGCCTCGGACGCCGTCTTCAGCATGGTGACCGACAGCGCCGCGCTCCGCGCGATCGCCCTCGGCCCCGACGGCGTGATCGCAGGGCTCCGACGCGGCGCGGTCTGGGCCGAGATGAGCACGGTCGGGCCTGACGTCACGCGAGAGCTCGGCCGGGCGGTCGCCGCGCGGGGGGCCACGCTGATCGACGCGCCCGTCTCCGGCAGTCCCGTCACGTTGGAGGCAGGCCAGCTCTCGTTCATGGTCGGCGGCGATCCGGCGGGGCTCGAAAAAGTACGCGAGCATCTCACGGCGATCGGGCCGACGATCACTCACGTGGGCGAGCTGGGGCTCGCGGTGACGATGAAGATCGCGACCAACCTGAATCTCGCCGTTCAGATGCTCGCGTTCAGCGAGGCGGTGGCACTCGCCGAGAAGTCCGGCATCGAGCGCGAGCGCGCCGTCGAGGTGCTGCTCAAGTCGGTCATCGCCTCGCCGATGCTCAAGTACCGCGGACCGTTCGTCCTGGGCATGCCGGCGGAGGCCTTGTTCAACGTGGACATGATCCAGAAGGACCTGGGCCTGGCGCTCGACACCGGACGCGCGCTCGGCGTTCCGCTTCCAACCGTCGCGCTCACCGACGAGCTCCTCACCGCGGCCCGGGGGCTCGACCTCGCCGACTACGACTTCGCGGTCGTCTTCGACGTGATCGCGCGCTTGAGCGGCCTGCGCCCCAGCGTCAAGAAGCCCCGGTAACCGCGGACGGGACAACGCAGCCGGTCCGCGAGCACCGGGACGCCGCGCACGGCTATCGCAGCGTGAGCGTGGCGCGGCCGGAGGCGGTGTCGACGCTCAGGGTGAACGCGTCCAGCACGTCGCGGCCGAGGAGGCCGTCGATCGGCGCCGCCGCCCCCTCCCCACCAAGAAGCGTCGCCGGCAGCGTGTAGACAATCACCGGGAGCGGCCCGATCCTCGCCCCGGCGACATCGAGGAGCGGCAGAGTCACGAGCGTCGCCGTCGCCGTCCCCGTGACCCCCACGACCTGGATCGACCGTCCGGCTTGCCCCGCGAACCCTGCGCGCTCGACGGCCGCGGGCGAGATCACCGTGCGATCGGCCCCGGTGTCCACGATCAACGTGAGCGGGATGCCGTTGAGGCGGGCCTCGACGGTGATCGGCGCCCCCGGAGTGACCCGGAGCGACACCGGCGCGTTCGTGTCGAGCGCCGGCGCCGGACGAGCTTGGGGGGCGCTCAGGAGCGTCGCGCCGTCGCGAAACGTGCTGGGGATCGCGGAGAGATCGGCCGTGTAGTACACGGTCCCGTCGGCGTCGGTCCAGCGATAGAGCTGGGCAGCGGCGGGCGTCGCGAGGAGGCAGCCGGCCAGGACGATCAGCCCGAGTCGGGGGTGTCGCGTGGCTGCCTCTACAAGATGACTTTCTTCGCCCGGAGTGCGTCGATCTCGTCGGCGGAGTAGCCCCACTCCGCGAGCACCTCGTCGGTGTGTTCGCTCTGAAGGGGCGCGGGCGTGCGGACGCCCGGGCGCATCCGCGAGTACTTCACCGGCGTGCCGATGACGGGGATCTCGCCGAGCGTGGGGTGCAGCACCCGCTCGATCATTTGGCGAGCCGCCGTCTGCGGATCGTTCATCACCTGGTCGACGGTATTGACGGGCGTCGCCGGCACTCCGGCGTCCTCGAGGAGCTTCAGCAACGGCTCGCGATCGTATTTCGCGATCGCGTCCGCCACGGCCGCCTCCAGCTCGACGCGATGCCGCACGCGTCCGAGGTTCTTCGCGAAGCGCTCGTCGTTCCGCAGGGCGCCGAGGTCGAGCGCCACGACCAGCCGTTGCCAGAACCGGTCGTTGGCGCCGGCGATGAAGACCCACTGGCCGTCCCGGCAGCGGAAGGTGCGGTACGGCGACAGGGACGGATGCGAAGAGCCGAGAGCTTTGGGCACGGCGCCGGTGAGCAGGAAACCCTCGGCGTGGTAGTTCAGCAGCGTCACGGCGGTTTCCAGGAGCGAGGCGTCCACCCGCTGGCCGAGGCCGGTCGTCGCCCGATGGAGAAGCGCGTTGGCGATGCCGAACGCGGAGAAGATTCCGGTCGTGAGATCGAGGAACGAGACGCCGGCGCGGACGGGTGGGCCGTCGGGCTCCCCGGTGATGGACATGATGCCGCTGAAGGCCTGCATGAGCGCCTCGTAGCCGGCGCCGTCCTTCCGCGGGCCGGTCCGTCCGAACGCCGAGATCGAGCAATAGATCAAGCCCGGGTTGAGCGCGGACAGGACGTCGTAGCCGAGGCCGAAGCCTTCCATCGTACCCGTCCGGAAATTCTCGATGAGCACATCGGCGCGCTTCACGAGGTTTCGCAGCACCGCGGCCCCGTCCGGGGCCTTGAGATCGAGCGTGAGGTCACGCTTGTTGCGATTGATGACGAGGTATGCGGCCGACTCGCCCCCCTTGTGGGGTGGCCAGGTGCGCGACTCGTCACCGGCGCCGGTGTCCTCCACCTTGATGACGTCGGCGCCCATATCGGCGAGGAGCATGCCGCAGAAGGGCCCGGCGAGGACGCGGGAGAGGTCGATGACACGGACGCCGTCGAGCGAGAGGGCTGGGGTGACCATGTGCGCTACTATAACTCTATGTCTCGACTCCGCGAGGCGGTGACCCAGCGCATCCTCGTCCTGGACGGGGCCATGGGCACCATGATCCAGGCCGCGAACCTGGAAGCCGAGGATTTCGGCGGCGCCCGCTACGAAGGGTGCAACGAGCACCTGAACCTCACCCGCCCCGACCTGATCCGGTCGATCCACGCCGCTTACTTCGAGGCCGGCGCCGATCTCGTCTCGACCAACACCTTCGGGTGCGCGCCGTACGTGCTCGCCGAGTACGGTCTCGCCGAGCGCGCGTACGAGATCACGCTCGCCGCCGGACGCCTCGCGCGCGAGGTCGCCGGGGCGCGCTTCGTCGTCGGCGCGATGGGGCCGTCGACGCGTTCCATCAGCGTCACGCGCAACGTGACCTTCGACCAGGTCCGCGAGGCGTACGGGGTTCAGGCGGCGGCGCTCATCGCCGGCGGCGTGGACGCGCTCCTGCTCGAGACGGCCCAGGACACGCTCAACGTCAAGGCGGCGGCGCTCGGCGTCCGCGCGGCCATGCGCGAAGCCGGCGTCGAGCTGCCGCTCATGGTCAGCGGCACGATCGAGCCGATGGGCACGATGCTCGCGGGACAGGGCGTCGAGGCCCTGTCCGTGGCGCTCGAGCACCTCGACCTCTTTTCGATCGGCCTCAACTGCGCCACCGGCCCCGAGTTCATGACCGATCACTTGCGCTCGCTGGCGGCAATGTCCACCCGCTTCGTGAGCGTGTACCCGAACGCGGGCCTTCCTGACGAGCGCGGCCAGTACGCGGAGACTCCGGCGAGTCTCGCCTTCAAGATGAAGCGCTTCGTGGACGAGGGCTGGGTCAACTTCGTCGGCGGCTGCTGCGGAACGACGCCGGCGCACATCCGAGCGCTGCAGGCGCTGGTGAGCGGCCGCCCACCCCGTGTCCCGGCGGCGCGGGAGCCGCAGGCCGTCAGCGGGATCGAGGTGTTCTACCCGGCCGACGACAACCGCCCCTTGTTCGTGGGGGAGCGCACGAACGTGATCGGCTCGCGGCGGTTCAAGGAGCTGATCGTCGCCGACCAGTTCGAGGAGGCGGCCGAGGTCGGCCGCGCCCAGGTGAAGAGCAGCGCCCAGGTCCTCGACGTCTGTCTCGCCAACCCCGACCGTGACGAGGCCAGCGACATGGACCGGTTCATGACGCAGCTCACCCGCAAGGTGAAGGTGCCGCTCATGATCGACTCGACGGACGCCGGGGTGATCGAGATGGCGCTCCGCCACTGTCAGGGCAAGTCGATCGTCAACTCGATCAACCTCGAGGACGGCGAGGAGCGGTTCGAGAAGGTCGTGCCGCTGCTCCGCGCCTACGGCGGCGCCGTCGTCGTCGGCTGCATCGACGAGAACAAGCAGCAGGGCATGGCGGTGACGCGCCAGCGCAAGCTCGCGGTCGCCGAGCGCAGCCACGACCTCCTCACCCGCAAGTACGGCCTCCCGGCGCGCGACCTCATCTTCGACGCGCTCGTCTTCCCGGTGGGCACCGGTGACGCGAACTACATCGGCTCAGCGGTCGAGACGATCGAGGGCATCCGGGCGATCAAGGCCCGGTTTCCGGAATGCAAGACGATCCTCGGCATCTCGAACGTCTCGTTCGGCCTGCCGGCGGCCGGGCGCGAGGTCCTTAACTCGGTCTTCCTCTACCACTGCACCAAAGCGGGTCTCGACTACGCGATCGTGAACACCGAGCGTCTCGAGCGCTATCCCTCGATTCCGGAGGAAGAGCGACGGCTCGCCGAGGACCTCATCTACTGGCGGGGCGCCGACCCGGTCGCCGCTTTCGCCGCCTACTTCCGGGAGAAGAAGAAGGCGCCGCCGCCCGCCAGCACGCTCTCGCTCGACGAGCGGCTCGCGCGCTACATCGTCGAGGGCAGCCGCGACGGCCTCATCGACGACCTGAACGCGAAGCTCCAGGAGACGCCGCCGCTCCAGATCATTAACGGCCCGCTCATGCGGGGCATGGATGAGGTCGGGCGGCTGTTCAACGACAACCAGCTCATCGTGGCCGAGGTTCTCCAGTCGGCGGAGGCCATGAAGGCCGCCGTCGCCCACCTCGAGCCATTCATGGAGAAGGCCGAGTCGGCCACGCGCGGCACGATCGTGCTCGCCACCGTCAAGGGCGACGTCCACGACATCGGCAAGAATCTCGTCGAGATCATCCTCTCGAACAACGGGTATCGCGTGATCAACCTGGGCATCAAGGTCCCGCCCGAGGAGCTGATCGCGGCCTATCACACCCACAAGCCCGACGCGTTCGGCCTGTCCGGCCTCCTCGTGAAGTCCGCGCAACAGATGGTGGTGACGGCACAGGACCTTCGCGTCGCGGCGATCGAGATCCCGCTGTTCGTCGGGGGCGCCGCGCTCACCAAGAAGTTCGCGGCGACCCGGATCGCGGCCGAGTACGGCGGGCTCACGCTCTACGCGAAGGACGCGATGGAGGGGCTCGACCTCGCCAACCAGCTGTTCTCGGCCCCGACCCGCGAGGCGCTCGTGGCGCGTATCCGCCGCGAGCAGGCAGGGCTGGCCGCGAGCGCGGCGGGCGCCCTCGAGCCCGCGCCGGTGCCGGCGGCGCCCGCGCCGCGGCGGCTCGAGCGCGTCGCCGTGCTCGCGCCACCGGACCTCGAGCGACACGTCCTGCGCGACGTGCCTCTCATCCACCTCTACCCGTACCTGAACCTCCAGATGCTCTACGGCAAGCATCTCGGGGTCCGGGGGCTCGTCGAGCGCCTGCTCGAGGCCGGTGACCCGAAGGTGCTCGAGGTCCACGAGATCGTCGAGGCACTGAAGCGTGACGCCGTCGGCCACGGTCTCCTCAAGGCCCACGGCGTCTACCGCTGGTACCGCGCCCGGGCCGCCGGTGACACGGTGACGCTCTTCGACGGGTCCGGCCGCGAGGCGGCGAGGTTCGAGTTCCCGCGGCAGAAGGACGGCGGGCGGCTCTGCCTCGCCGATTACGTGAGGGACGACGCGGACGACTACCTGGCGCTGTTCGCAGTGACCTGCGGCGCGGGGGTCAGAGAGCTCGCCTCAGCGTGGAAGGACCGGGGCGAGTACGTTCGCTCCCACGCGCTCCAGGCGCTGGCGATCGAGTGCGCGGAAGCGTTCGCCGAGATGCTTCATTCCCGGCTCCGGACCCTGTGGGGATTTCCGGATCCGCCAGACCTGACAATCAGCGAGAAGCTGAAAGCGCACTACCAGGGGATCCGTGTGTCGTTCGGATATCCGGCCTGTCCCAACCTCGCCGATCAAGCTACCCTGTTCAGGTTGCTGGAGCCCGAGACCGTCGGTCTGAGCCTGACGGAGGGCTTCATGATGGATCCGGAGGCGTCGGTGTCCGCGCTCGTGTTCCATCACCCCGCCGCGAAGTACTTCAAGGCCGACTGACGCCGGGCGTCCGGGCACACGAAGGGCCCGAGCCTGTGTTCCGGCTCAGGCCCTCGCGAAGGACGAGGAGTCGTCGCGGACTAGTTGTCCTCCTCCTGTTCCCCTTCCGACTCAGAACGGAATGAAGCGGCGCTGAATGTAATCTCAAAGCGCACGAGCGGTGTGCTGAGCGAAAGCTCGTTCGGCGTGATGTCGATGCACTGCCCGTTCGCCGCTCCATTCGATGTGCCGACGTACGCGAGGTCATAGCCGCCGAAGTACGGCGCGTACGGGTTGGCGCTGGGGGTCAGCGGGCAGAAGAGCTGGCGCAGCGTTGCGCCGCCCGTTTCAGGTCCAGCGTAGTTCCCCGGGAACGGCAGCCGAAAGACACCCGTGAAGGGAAAGCGGCCACCTCTGGTGGCCCTCAGGACGCCGCTGACAGTCCCGTAGGGAACCCCCATCACGAGCGCAGGTGAGAAGTCCATTTTCCCGCTGAAGCGTCCCTTCAGAACGACAAGTTCAGGGGCGTCCGTGGCGTTGTCGCCCTGTACGACGACGGTGAAGGTTCCGTTGAAATCACCCTTGCCGCTCTGCGTGTCGATGTTGTCCGAGCCGGTCGCGTTGACGACGCACATCGAAGCACCCGGGTTGAAGGCGGCGACGAGGGCACTGGGGCACAGCGGCGTGCCGACCGCGGCCCATCCGGTCAACGACGAAATTGCGCGACGATGTTTTACCCCGTCGTCGAGTCGGATCGACATGTTCTCGGTCAGTTCGTAGAGTGTCGCGTCGGCGGCAGACGTCCTACCCGGTCCGCTGACCATCGCGAGGACAGTCATCGCGACTGTGCCTATCAGCATTGCGCGCCATCTGATCGCGCCCTTCGAACGGATGCTCGTCATCGCAGTCTCTCCTCGTCCCTAGAAGGGTAACCGCTATCGGAAAGGATGAACTGCAAGGGAGGTACCAAGCGATTCGGTCGGGTAAGTATTTAATTCGATTGGTCTAGAGCCTTCGAGTTTCAAGGAAAATGAACCCTAACTGGTTGATTTATTGTCGTTTTTGGTCCGGAAATGCGTTTGTATCGCAGAAACATCATTATTTCTGAATATTTATGCCAAGATGCGCCGATAGACGACGCGCTGGCGAGAAACTTAACGCCGGGGAACTGAAGCGAACGCGGTCGGGCGCCGGACTAGGCGTCGGGATCCTGCTCCGTAATCGTGGCCCCCGGCCTGGCCGGAAGCTTGACGGTGAAGGTGGAGCCCTTGCCGAGCTCGCTCTTGACCTCGATCGTCCCGCCGTGGCTCTGCACGATCCCGAGACTCACCGACAACCCGAGCCCGGTACCGCTCACGTCGGGCTTGGTTGTGAAGAAGGGCTCGAAAATACGGTCGAGGTGCTCTGGTGCGATCCCGATGCCCGTATCGATCACCTCGACCTGCACCATGTCCGCGCTGGCCGACGACCGGATGGTGAGAGAACCGCCGCTGTCCCTCATGACGTAGACCGCGTTGTTGATGAGGTTCAGGAACACCTGCTTGACCCTCGGCACGTCGACCTCCACGGGCGCCAGCCCCGGGGCGTAGTCCTCCGCGAGTCTGATCGCGTCCAACGCGCCCTGGCGGCGTAGCATGCCGAGCGTCTGCTCGAGGACCACGTTGAGGTCCGTGATCTGCGGGATGAATTCGCGCTGCCGGCTGAAGTGCAGGAGGTCTCTCACAATGTCGCGGGCACGGCCCGCCTCCTCCTGGATGAGGTCGAGCTCCTCGCGCATCGGCTCACCGGGGGGAATCTGCTCCGCGAGGTATGAGGCGAAGCCGAGCACGCTCGTCAGCGGATTGTTGATCTCGTGGGCGATGTTGGCCGCCAGCTCGCCGATCGCGGCGAGCTTGGTGGATTGGATCAGCTGCGCCTGCGTCCGCTTGAGCTCGGCCATCTGGTGCTTCACGCCCTCGTACAACCGCGAGTTCTCGCTCGCCACCGCGGCCTGCAGCGCGATGCCCTCCGCCAGCCGCAGCTCGTCGGAGGTGAAGCGATGGTGCTCCTTGAGCCAGGCGATCGCAAAGCCCCCGATGCTCACGCCCTTCCAGCGCATCGGCTGGATGAGAACCGACTTGTGCCGCAGGAGCCTGGCGATTGGATGAGTGAAGCGCGGATCCTCCTGGCTGTGACTGGCGTACACCGGTCCCTCGACCCGCCGCCAGTCGCTCACCCGGGGATCCAGCGATTTCAGGGTCGCGCTCTCGAGCGCCCCCAGCAACTCCTTGGGCACGTGATAGCCGACGATCGGCACGAAACGGCTCCCGTCCTCGCTCAGGAGCCAGGCCCCCCCGGTGTCGGCGCCGAGCGCGCGCACCATCGCCCGCGTCGTCCTCCTCAAGATCTCGGTCAGCTCGAGCGTCGAGCTGGCGTCCTGGCTCACGGCAAGGAGGGTCTCCGTGTGACGCAGGCGTTCCTGCGTCTGCTCGTACAGGCGCGCGTTCCGGATCGCCACCGACGCCGAGGTCGCGAGTGCCTCGCCCAAGGCCAGCTCCTCGGGCGTGAACGCGTGACGCTCCCGGTAGAGGATGGTCAAGACCCCGACGAGCTCGCTCTCGAGGAAGAGCGGCAGCCCGAGAAACGACACGAATCCTTCGCTCGCGAGCCAGCCCCGGTGCTTGACGCCGGACTCGGTCAGGACGTCGCTGTAGGCCAGCGGCGTGCGGTGCTTGGCGATCCACCCGATGAGCCCCTCATCGTCGTCCTCGCCGTGCTGCGCCGTGTCCTTCACCGTCCGGGTCGGCCCGGCCTGGGCGCGCAGATGGAAGACGCCGGGCACGTCCTCGCTGATGAGGATCCGCGCCACGTCGGCGCCGAACCGGCGCCGCACGAGCTCGCTGAGCCGATGCAGCACCTCGGAGACCTGGAGCGTGCCGGCGAGCAGGCGCCCGGATTCGACGAGGCTTTCCTGCTCGGCCGCGCGGCGCATCACCCCTTCGTAGAGGCGCGCGTTCTCGGCGGCGATCGCCACCTGGTCGGCGACGATCTTGAGCAGTTGCTCCTCGTCGGCCTTCGCCCCCGGCGGTAGCACGTGCCGCGCGATCATGACGCCGAGCGGACGCCCCCGGACGGTGAGGGGCAGCTTCCACTCCACCTCGGTCCAGTCCTCGGCCGGCCCGACGCCGGAGCCCGCCAGGACGCTCCGCGGCTGCTCGGCGGGATTTCGACGCACGGCGACGTGGACGCCCGGCGGCTCGCTGAGCTCGACGCTCAGGCTGGTGGTGCCGATGGCCTGCGAGAGCCCGCCCAGGAGCTTCTCGAGCATCCCGTCGACGCCCAGCTCGGAGGTGATGTCCTGCATGGAGCGGTGCAGGTCCTCGAGCTGCGAGGCGCGGCGCACGAAGTGCTGGTTCAGCCGTTTGAGCTCCTCGACCTGGTTGAGCAGGCGATAGACAAGCCGCTGGTTCAGCTCGCGCAGGTAGACGCCTTCGTCGCGGCTTTCGACCCGCTCCCGCTTGCCGCCGAGAAACTCGGCGACCTGGTGAGGGAAGGCGTCGACGTCGATGGGCTTCTGGATGTAGCCGTCGCAGCCGGCCACGAGCGTGCGCTGCCGGTCGCCCTGCATCGCGTAGGCGGTCAGGGCGACCACCGGCGTGGAGGCCAGGTTCGGAAACGATTTCAGGATCGCGACGATCTCGTAGCCGTCGACTCCCGGAAGGTTGATGTCGAGCAGGATGAGGGCCGGCTCCTCGCGGATCGCCGCTTCGATCCCGGCCAGGCCGTCCTCGGCGTCGACGAGGGTGTACCCGGCCGCCTCCAGAACGGCGCGGACCAGCAGCCGATTCTCGCGGTTGTCCTCGATGTAGAGGATCTTCGTTTTCTGGTCGAGTGGACGTGCCGGCATCTTCTCCTCAGGTCAAGGGGAGCGTGAAATGGAACGTGGACCCCTGGTTCTCGCGGCTCTCCGCCCAGATGCGACCGCCGTGCAGCTCGACGAACTTCTTGCTGATCGCGAGTCCGAGCCCGGTGCCGCCGGCGCTGCGGGCGACGGGGTTGTCGAGCTGCTGGAACGGCTCGAACAATTGCGCGAGGTCGTCCTCGCGGATGCCGATCCCCGTGTCGGCGACGCTCACCCGGATCGCGTCCGGCTCGGCCACGACGCTGACGAGGATCCGCCCCTGGGCGGTAAACTTGATCGCGTTGGACAGCAGGTTGAGCAGGATCTGCTTGACCTTCGTGCGATCGCCCGACAACGGCGGCAGCTCGAGCGGCACGTTCTTCTCGAGCTTCATCTGCTGGCCGCGCGCGAGCGGCATCGACGACTCGATACACTCGTCGATCAGCTCGTGCAGGTCAAGCTCTTCTGAGATCATCTCGAGCTTCCCGGCCTCGATACGGGAGAAGTCGAGGATGCCATTGATGAGCTGGAGGAGGTGGGCGCCACTGTTGTGTACCGAGCGGATGTACGTCTCCTGTCGCTCCGTCAGCTCGCCGTCGAAGCGGTTCAGCAGCACCTTCGAAAAGCCGATGATGGAGTTGAGCGGCGTCCGGAGCTCGTGCGACATGCTGGCCAAAAACTGGGATTTGAGCCGGCTGGCCTGCAGGAGCTGCGCGTTGGATTCGGAGAGCTCCTCGTAGAGCCGCGCGTTCTCCAGCGAGATGGCGACCTGATTGGCGAGGACGGCGAGCACCTCCAGCTCCTGATCGTCGAAGATGTCGCCGGAGAGCTTCTCGCCCACGAGCAGGATCCCGGTGAGCTTGCCCTCGATCTTCAAGGGCACGATCAGCGTCGCCTTGATCGCGTCGAGCTCACCCTCGGCCGTCTCGAAGTACGCCGCGATCTCGGGATTCAGCTTGACCTCTTCCTTCACCAGCACCCGGCCCGTCTGGTTCAGCCACTGCACGATCCGGCTGTCGACCCGGATCGCCACGGCCCCGACGCCCTCGCCGACGGTGGCGTCCTCGCGGTAGACGACGAACGCGCTGCGCTGAGCGTCGTAGATCATCAGGACGCAGTGGGTGAGCGGCACCCCGCGGACGAGCCCGTGGACGAGCGTTTCCATCAGCCGTCCGAAATCGAGGATCGAGCCCATCCGCTTGCTGAGGTCCAGGAGCGTCTCGTAGCACCCGCGCCGCCGGCTGAACATGACGCGCTCGATCCGCTCCTCCAGCCGCTGTCCGAGCGGGCTCACGAGCATGGTCATCACGAACCCCAGCGGCAGGATGACCCACAGCGGGTTCAACTGGTCCCAGTCAGCGTACTGCTCGGCCGCGACCAGCACCGAGGTGAGCACGCCCCACAGCAGAAGGTAGATCGCGCCCTTCTTCACTACCACGTTCACATCGAAGAGGCGGTAGCGCACGATCGACGTCCCGAGCATGAGCGCGAACACCATGTTCGCGGGGATGCCCATCGGGTACACGAGGTCCGCCGCCGGCACGAAGCGGGCGAGGATGAACCGGGCGAAGTCGATGAGGCCGCCGATCAGGCTCACCAGGGTTCCTAACAAGATCAGGGTCGCGCGATTCCGTCGGAAGCTGGAGTCGACGTCGTTGTAGGTCCGGACAAGGTGCAAGAGCCCGTAGATGAGGAAGCAGTTGAAGTAGACGAAGAAGGGCGTGTACAGCAGGCCGGTCGCCGGCGCCCATCCCCAGTACGTCGAGTTCACGCCGCTCATGAAGAGTGACGAGCCGCTCAGGTTGATGATGCTGAAGAAGAGCGCGAGCGCGTACACGACGAGCAGGGAGGTCCGGTGGCGCGTCGTGCTCTCGAGGAAGATCAGGACGAAGTGGTAGTAGAAGGCCGGGAGCGCGATGACCCCGGTGTGGATGACGATCTCCCAGAAGACCGCGGTCGCCTCGTCCGGTGACCTCCGGAGCATGAAGACGCCAAAGTTCCAGACGGCCATGCCGCCCACGAAATACGTGAACAGACGGTTCAGCCGGCTCCCGGGGTTGCGGAAGAGCGTGATCCCGGCGAGGGAGACGTTCAGGACCAGCGCGAGGAGCGGGAGAAAGTTATGAGGCGTCACGCGTGTCCCCCTCGGCACCCTCGAGAGGGGAATAGGCTTTGTCCTTCTTGCGCTGCTGCTCGATCTCGTGCTTGAGAATGCCGAAGACGAGCATGTCCCAGCACTGACCATCCTGGTATCCCGCCTGCCGAAGAATACCCTCCTGCCGGAAGCCGTTGCGCCGCAGCGAGTTGGCGCTCAGACGATTGTACTCGTACACCTTCGCCTCGATGCGCCGGAGTCCCAGCACGTCCACCCCATAGTAGGAGATGAGCTTACCCGCCTCCACACCAAATCCACGGCGGATCGCCTTCGGGTCGGTCAGCATGACCTCGAGGAAGGCGTAGCCCTCGAGGAGGTGGATGTTGAACAACCGCGCCACGCCGAGGGGCCTGGCCCACTCCACGCTGGCCTCGATCACGAGGACGATCTGCGTGGAATCCATCAGGCACGCCTCGTAGAACGAGGGGTCCTTGTCGTACACGTGCTTGTAGGAGTTCAGGAACTCGCTCCCGACCATGCGCTCGATGAACGGATCTTCCGCCCACTCGGAGAGATACTCGAGATCCTCCGGCGAGAATGTCCGCAGGTAGACGCGTAGCCCCTGCGAGACCACGCCCCGTCGGCGCGCGTTTCCCTCGCCCGGGCTCGACGACACGGACGACGCCTCGTCCACGGCGATCATTCCCCCCCCTGCGTTAGTCGTCGACGAACGTGATCTCAAGGCGCACGGTGGGGTCCCCCAGCGCACGCTCGTTCACGAGCACCCACACGAGGTCGCCACTGTCCTCCTTGTAGACCGCGCCATGATCGACCTCGAACGGCTGCATGAACTTCCCCCGGAAGGGTGCCTCGCAGATTCTGAAACCCGGGCACCAATCGTTCTCGTCGTCGACTCCGATCAACCCGGTCGGCTTGAACGTGCCGTTCGTGATCGTGATGATCACGGGATCCGTCACCTCGATCGTGCCGCGGAACTTGCCGGTCATGACCACCAGCTCGGCGACATCGGTGAGGTTGGTCCTGTCGCTGTTGACGACGACGTACAGCTGGCCGCTAATCGTGCCGCGCAATAAAGGCGAAGTGTCCAGGTGAAGGTCGCTCGTCCCGAAGGCAACGCGGTACACCGACTCGCGTCCTTCACCGTGATTCCAAGCTGGGCAAAAACCAACTCCGCGTGGGCCATCAGCTTCTCGGTGCACAGCGGCGTCCCGCGCCTGGCCTTTCCTTTGAGCCCAGACGCGGCCACCCGGTGCGGGCGCCCTTTGTGGTCGACGGTGAACTGCGCCTCCTCGTTCAACTCATAGAGCACCACGTCCTTGCCGGGGGAGGCATGGACGCCGGCCTCGCTCGCCCGGAGCATCAGCCCGAGCACGGAGAACACCACGAGCAGCACGATCGAACTCACGTGTGCTTTCATCGAACGCTCCTGCGCCACATGATCCGGGACGGCCCCGGCCCTTCGCCGCCATCCTTCACGCTCGCCGCGGACGGCGGAGCTCACGCCGTCCGGCACCACGCCAGGTGGCTCAGGCCCGATAGGAACGTCTGGCGGGACTCGATGACCTCGAACCCGGCGCGGCGTAGCGTCTCGTGGAACTCGGCCGCGCCGAGATAGCGATGCTCGCTCTCCCGGAAGAACTCGAAGGCGACCGTCGGCAAAAGCCATCGCAGGGCCCGGACGGCTGCCCCCAGTCCTTCCGCATCCCGCACTGCGCGGAACGTCCGCATCACGCGCGCCGGGCGATCGTAGGTCAGGAAGATCGCGTGTCCGTCCGGCTTCAGCGCGCGCCGGCAACCCTCGAGCAGCGCGACCGGATCGGGATGCCAGTACAGCGTGTGCATACTCACCAAGACGTCGAAGTTCCCCCCGCTCGGCACCACGGCGCGCCCGATGTCCAGGTGTTGGAACGTCAAGTTGGCTCCGCGCGGCTTGTTCTTCTCGCGCGCGATCTCGACCAGGTGCCTTACGCCGTCGATCCCGACGACCGAGTAGCCCTCCTTGGCGAGTCGGAGGCTGACGTTCCCGATCCCGCACGCGACGTCGAGCACCCGGGTCACGCGCGCGGCGGTCTCGTCGGGGACCGAGCGGGCGACGAACGCGACGATCTCCTCGAGCATGGCTTCATAGGGCGGGAAGCGTGTCACCACCGCGTCGTAGGAGACGCCGTACGTGACGGCGATCATGTGCTCGAGCGCTTCCCGAAAAGGCATACGATCTCCCGCCCGTTCCGCGGGCGCGGCCGGCCTGACGCCCGCGAGAGGCCGAGGTGGGTACGGCACGATGTCGTCACGGCTCACCTAAGTCTCGGCCTTCCTCGCCCACACCAAGAGGCTGGCGTCGCCGAGGAACGTCCTCCGCATGTCCAGCACCGCGAACCCGGCCCGTCGCACCTGGGCCGAAAACGTGGCCTCGTCCCAGTAGTGCGGCCCGATCCGCTCTCGGGTCGCCTCGAAGATCGAGTTGGGCAGCACCCACAGAAGACAGTGGAGCACCGCACTCAGTCCGTCACGCCGCCCGATCTCCCGTAGCGTCGACCACTGCCCGATCTGGCGCGTGTGATTCACGAACACCGCGTGCCCGCCGGGCTTGAGCACTCGGTGCGCTTCTCGAAGCAGCCGGTCCGGCGCCGGGTGCACGTAGAGGGAGTGGATACTGATCACCTGGTCGAAGGCGCCGTCGCGGAACGTATTGCCCCGAGTGAGCTCCCCCTGCCGAAAGGCCAGGTTGGCCAGGTGCCGTGCCCGGCGCTTTTCCTTCGCCGCCCCGACCAGCGCGGCGTACGAGTCGAGCCCCGTGACCGTGAACCCCGCCTCGGCCAGCGCGCACGTGAAGTTGCCCGGCCCGCACCCCAGGTCGAGCACCCGGACGTCCCGTCGCTCGACGCGCGCAGGAACCGCGGCTTCGACCAGATCGCGGACCTCCCTCTGGAGTCGCTGGTAGTAGCTGAAGCGCGGGTAGACGTAGTCATAGACCACGCCGTAGCCGACCGAGAGCATCCGATCGAGCCACCCATGGATCGGATCGACCTTCCACTTCATGGCGACTCCCGCCGTCACCGTCGTGGGCGCACTGCGCTGCATCCTCGCGCGCCCCTAGGCTTTGCTCGCGAGGACCTTGTCGACCGCCCCGCGCAGCTCCGACGGCGTGAACGGCTTCAACAAGATGTAGTCGAATCCCAGTCGCGTGGCCTCGTTGATGATGTCGGGCGTGCCGTGGGCGGTCATGAGTATGCACGCCATGCCGGGACGGATCTGGCGGGCTTGACCGAGCACCTCGAACCCGTTCATACCCGGCATCTTGTAGTCGACGACGAGGAGATCGAACAGCTCCTTGCGGCAGAGCTCGATGGCCGTCTCGCCGCGATTCGCGGCCCTGATCGAATACCCCAAGGCTTGCAGCACGTTGACGCACAGGATGACGACCGGGCCTGCGTCGTCGACGACGAGGATCTTCGGCCGTGCCGATTCCGTCAACGGACCGCCACCAGCGGCGGGGCCGCAGCGTCCGCGTCGGCTACGAACCGCAGATCGAGATGCCGGCTGATCTGCTCCAGGCGCGCCAGCGGGATCGTCGAGAAGGCGTCGGCGACGACGGGGTCGAACTGCGTGCCGTTGCCGCGCACGATTTCCTCCATCGCCGTCGGCAGAGACCGCTTGCTCCGGTACGGGCGGTCGGAGGTCATCGCGTCGAACGCGTCCGCCACCGTCACGACACGGGCGATGAGCGGAATGTCGTCTCCCTTGAGGCCGTCCGGGTAGCCTTTGCCGTCGTACCGCTCGTGGTGGTGGCGCACCGCTTTGGCCTCGCACGCGAGGAATCGCAGCGGCTTCAGAATCTTGTCGCCGACCACCGGGTGTGTACGGATCAGCTCGAACTCCTCCTCGGTCAGCTGCCGCGGCTTGCGGAGGATGTGGTCCATGATGGCCAGTTTGCCGAGATCGTGCAGCATGCCAGCCCGGATCATCAGGGTGACCTCGGCCGGCGGAACGCCCATGACCGTCGCGAGCTCTCCGGAGTACAGCGACACCCGAGCGGAGTGGCCCTTGAGGTACGGGTCCTTCGACTCGAGTGCGATGACGAACGACGAGATCGTGTCGATCAGATTCCGTTCGAGATTCTCGCGCAGGAGGATCTTCTGGAGCGCGACGGCCGTGGTCTGGGCATAGCCGAGCAGGAGCGCCTTCTCGTCCGGCAGGAAGGCGCCGTTGTCGGCGCTCCGTCCGATGCAGAGGATGCCCATCGCGTCGTCCACGCCCGGGACCAGCGCAGCGAGGCCCTCGAAGCTGTGATCTCGCTTCGTCAGCACGAACGTCTCGCGGCCGCCGCTCTTGACGACGTCGCCGAACGACGCGTGCAGGAGCGCCAGAATCTGCCCGACCAGCGAGGGCTCGCCCTTCCGGCTCGCGTTGAAATTCCCTCCCTGGTCCCGCAACAGCATGAGCGCGCCGTCGCACCGCAAACTCTGCATCGTGTACTCGAGCACCTTCTCGACGAAGACGCTCGGCTCGAGCCCCTGCAGAGCGACCTCGCCGATCCGCGAGATCGCTTGGACGCCGGCCTGTCTCCTCGCCAGCTCCTCTGTCAGTCCCGCGGGATAGGTGACATTGCCGTTACCGGCCGCGCGGTCCCGCCGGAGCCGGTGGATGAGGTCTTTCACCTCGGTCACCGAAAAGGGCTTGGGCAGGTAGTCGTACGCGCCGTGGCGGAGGCCGAAGACGGCCGAATTGACGGAGGGCACTCCAGTGATCAGCACCACCGGCGTGCCCGGCAGCTTGCCTTTGACCGCACGGAGCAGATCGAGCCCGCTCAGGCCCGGCATCTTGATGTCGGACACCACGAGGTCGAAGGGATCGTCGCCCAGCTGCTCGAGCGCCTGCTCCGCGGTCGATGCCGTCGTCACCTGGCAGTGGTTCGAGGAAAACGCCGAGGCCAGGAACCGCAGGACGGAGGCATTGTCGTCCACCAGGAGAACGCGCAGCCGCTCAATTTGAGCCCCGCCCGTCACCTGCGCCTGGCCTTCGATTTTGGCGGTCACCATGATTTCTCTACTTGGTCGCACTGAGCTGGCTCAGGAACTCGAGCCACTGGCGGGACAGACCGTCTCTCGGGAAGCTCAGCGACTCGAGCTCCGGGCGGTCGTCGACGGCCGTCTTGCTCGCGCCGGGCTGCGCGGACGCCGCGGGCTGCTCGGCCGGCGCCGCCACCGTGGCGGCCGGGGCCTCGACCGGCGATGCGCCCTTCGTGGCCTGGGCGAAGAAGTAGGGCCGATTTCCGCTCGGCTGTACCTGGGGCTTCGCCCACACCGGCAGGGTTGGCGCCGGCGCCGCAGTGATCGGCGCGGGCTCGGCGGGCGTGGCGGCTTCGGCCGGAGCAGCGACTAGAACCGCCTCGACCGCAGCGCTCGCCGGCTTCGCAGCCTCCGGGATTGCCGTGGCAACGCCCTCGTCGACGTGTGGCTCGACACCAGGCCGATCGAAGGCAGCGACCCATTCGGTCTCGTGTCCGTTGGCTCCCGAGTCGACGGCGGCCAGGGACGCGGTTGCCTCGACCGACTGCAGTTGCAGCGCCGCCGAGGCCGGAACGGGCTCGACGACGGCTGGCTCAGAGACGGCCGCGTCGGGCGACGGCGACACCGTAGCCGCGGGTTCGGTGACGAGCGTCACGCTCTGATATTCGGGCACCCCCGGCGCGGATACGACGGCTGCGGCCGGCGGAGCGACGGGAGCTTGAGCGCTCGGGATCTGAGCGACCGGCGGCTCGAGACGCATCGGCGCCACCACGGCCGCCTGCGCCACCGTGGGCTCGGCCACCGTGGGCTTGGCCGGCTCGACGCGGGCCTCGACCGCGGGTACCACGGCCGGGGCGACCGACATGGGCGCGGAACCCTCGACAGGCGACTTCCGAAGCCGTTCGACGTGATCGAAATAGACGACCGACGCGCCGTTCACCTCGAGATGACGGAACTCGAGGCAATCGATCTCGAGGAAGCTGAGCTGCTTGATCCTTCGCAGGAACGAATCGGTCAGCCGCTCTGCGATGAAGAGGATCCGCGGGGGCCTGGAAGCCGAGACCTGCGCCATCGGATAGAGGCGACGAAGAGTGTCGGAGTACTCCAGACACCAGGAGTAGGCATCCATGACTCTGAGGAGCAGCCCCTCATCGGCGGTGAAGTCGAGCGCGATCAGCGCCAGCGAACCCTTGGCGTCGAGCCCGACAAGGTCGATCGCGGCCTGGCCGAGCAGCAATCGCGAGTCCACGATCTTCAGGCCGGGCTCGATGCCTTCTACGTTCTCGGCGACCAGTCTTTCCAAGTTGCCGATGTCTTTGACTTCCAGCTTCCTGAACGTCGGTCTCATCGTCCTCTCCCCTGGCCCTTTGGGTCCAAACCTCGCGTGCTCATAGAGCAAACCTGGGACCAAGGGGATGGAAGGGCACAAGTATCCGGGAAATATGGAAATTCGAGATTTCCGGTTGCGGATTGGGTTGGCTGATTAGTTTCCAAGGTTGGCCGGGACCTCGCGACAAGCTTTCCGGAAAGAATTGAATTTCAGCTAGTTGGGATATTCCAGAACTCAAGGCTCGGGATGGCGACGAACTGACCAGTGGCGATGGATTGAGCGAGCCGGTCACTCTTCCATCAATTTCTTGCGGAGAGTCTGTCGAGAAATACCCAGGATTTTTGCCGCCTTGCTCTTGTTGGACTCCACGCGCTGCATGATCTGACCGATATACGCGCGTTCGACCTGGGCGAGCGTCCGAGGCTCGTCGCCCGACGACTCCGTCACGACAGGTTGGCGAGCCTGGGCGGCGAACTGCACAGGGAGATGCTGCGGTTCGATGGCGTCCGAGCTTCCCAGGATGACGAGGCGCTCGATCAGGTTCCGGACTTCCCGCACGTTACCCGGCCACTGGTAGCTCACCATCAGCCGCTCGGCGTCGGGCGTGAACCCCTTGATGGATTTGTGGAAGCGCGTGTTCGCGTCCAGGACAAAGTGGCGAGCGAGCGGCATGATGTCATCCCGGCGTTCGCGCAGCGGCGCGATGTGGATCGGAATCACGTTGAGCCGGTAGAAGAGATCTTCGCGGAACTGCCCGTCCTTGACGCGCGCCTCGAGCGGGCGATTGGTCGCGGCGATGATGCGGAGGTCCACCTTGATGTCGCGCGTCCCGCCCACGCGCCTGAGCACGCGCTCCTGCAGGACCCGGAGAAACTTCGCCTGGCTGTTAAGCGACATCTCGCTGACCTCGTCGAGGAACAGCGTGCCGCGGTCGGCCAGCTCCATCAGCCCCTTCTTGGCGGCCTTGGCGTCGGTGAATGCGCCCTTCTCGTGGCCGAACAACTCGCTCTCGAACAAGGTCTCGGTAATCGCCGCGCAGTTGACCTCCATGAAGGGAAAGTCCCGCCGCGCACTCTCGTAGTGGAGACCCCGGGCGACCAGCTCTTTGCCGGTACCGCTGTCGCCGTGAATCAGGATCGTCGCCGCTTCACTGCGCGCCAGCTTGCTGATGAGTTCGCGCAGGCGGCGCGTGCCCTCGGAGTCCCCGATGAGCTGGTCGACGCGATACTCCTTCTCCTGAAGCCGGTGAAGGCGGTGGATCTCCCGGCGGGCTCGGACTTCCTCCAGCGCCCGCGCGACCGCGAGCTTGAGCTTGTCGAGGTGCTCGAATGGCTTCTCGAGATAGTCGGTGGCGCCAGCCTTCATCGCCTCCACCGCACTCTGGATCTGGCCGAAGCCGGTGATGATGATGACCGCGGTCTCGGCGTGCCGAGCCTTGAGGGCTCGGAGCACCTCGATGCCATCCATATCCGGGAGGCGGAGGTCGAGGAGGACCAGGTCCGGGCTCACCTCGTCGGCGGTCTGAAGTCCCTCCTTACCTGTGCCGACCCCGTGGACTTCTATCTGGTCCCCGGCTAGCACCCGCGAACAGAGCGTACGGATGTTCCGTTCGTCGTCGACGACCAAGATATTGTCCATATTGCCTAAAATAGCTGATATTTCAGGCCGGTTCGCCCAATTTCTTACCACCGCTGCGGCTCCCATCCAGCGTAGGTTCCCTGGCCTGTACCCCTACAGACGGGGCTGGGCTCGCGACGGCTCTTCGACGCTCGCATTTCCGGATAGCCCCGGCGCAACCGACATGAGCGGAGCGCGGGCGGCTGCTCGTCGGGAATCCGCCCAGGGCGGTGGCGTCAGTGGTGGCAGCTGACGCAATCGAGGGGCGCGTGAGCGCCGCGGGTCGCGTTCTGCTCGCGGTGACAGTCGACGCACCAGCCCATCGTGAGGGCTCGCGCCGGGGGCCGGAAGCCCAGAAGACGCACGAGGTCGTCCACCAGCCTCGGCCCGGTGTCGGCGCCAACGACGCGCATCCGCTCGATGGGCCCGTGACAGGTCTGGCAGGCGAGTTCGAAGCGCACGTGGGGCTTGTGGGGAAATACGGTGAACTCCGGGACTTTGAACACTCGGACCCACGGGATCGGCTGACCGCGTCGTGCGTAGTCGTGGAGCGTGGCGATCTCGGGGTTGTCCTGAGCGCCGATGATCCTGTGGCATCCCATGCAGCGTTCGACCGATGGCAGCCCGGCGTACTCGGAGCGGCGCGCGTCGGCGTGACAGTACTGGCAGGAAATCTGGAACGACCCCGCGTGGACCACGTGGCTGAAGAGAATCGGTTGGCGCGGAGCATCCGGAAACGTCACGAGCGGTTTCGCCATCCCCGGGCGAAACGGTGGCGCCGCGATCGCGCGCAGGTACCGGATCAGCTGGCGAGTCTGGCTCTCGCTCAGAAAGTCGGCGAACGGCGGCATCCCGGGTGACAACCCTTCGGCCGGTCCTCCGCGCAGGATGATGTTGACCAGGAACTCGTCGGGCAGCGCGTTCATGAGGCGGCCGTCCGTCAGGTCGGCTGGCTTGGTGGCGAATCCGGTGGCCGACGACCCATCGCCACGCCCGGCGTCGCCGTGGCAGACGGCGCAGTACCGGAGGTAGAGAGCCTCGCCCGATTTGACGTCGCGAGTGTTGGCGGCTGCCGGGGCGAGCCGGGCTCCGAACGTGAACACGATCCCGACGAGACCGCCCGACGCGGCCAGCGCGACGGCGAACCCGAGGAGAATGCCACGCCCCCTCACGCTACTCCTTGATCATCTGCTCCCGGCGCCGGAGGTAACCGTTGCGGACGGCACTGTAGAGATCGACGACGCTCTCCTCCAGGCCCTGGAACAGATCGAGGTTCAGCGCGCGATCGTTGATCAGCTCCCCGACCTTCATGGCGAGCCCGGTCCAGATGAACGGCACAAAGTAGGAGAGGGGATTCATCAGCGCGTCGACCCCCCGACCGATCCCGTCGCGCACCGTCATCGGCGCCATCAAGGGCAAGACGAGATACGGGCCGGGGCTCAGGCCCCAGACTCCGAGTGTCTGCCCGAAATCCTCCCGGCTCTTCTCGATCCCCCAGTACTTCGCCGCATCGAAGAGGCCGCCGATGCCGGCCGTGCTGTTGATCAGAAAGCGCCCGACCTCTCGACCCGCCCCGCCCCACTTCCCCTGGAGCAGGCTGTTCACCGCCCGCGGGACGACGGCGATGTTGTCGAAGCCGTTGTTGATCAGGATCTCGAACGGCTCGGGCACGATCACGCGGTAGACTTGCGCCACCGGCTTCAAGACGAACCGATCGAGGTTTCGGTTGACCTCGAACATCGCCTCGTTGAACTTCTCCCAGGGGTCGTAGTCCTCGTCGCTCTCGCTTTCGGTCTCGACCTTCTCCGGGCCCGCGGGCGGGGTCTGGGCGATCATCGGCTTGTTCGCGCCGTCGTCACCCCTGTCGCCCACGCCGAGCGCCGGGACGGCGACCATCTCTGTGGCCGCGTCGCCGTACTCGCGCACCGCGAGGAGCGTGGCGGGCTCGGGATCCGCCTCGGAGTGCGCGCCCGCCGCCACGGGAAGCGGGGACGCAGCCATCGGCGCTGAGTCCGCCCTGAGCGCGCTCGAAAAGGTGCCGCACCCGCCGAGCGCCAAGGCCGCGATCACGACCACTAGCCCAGCGGCGGTGCCGCGTCGTACGCCGATCAGGAGCCGACGAACGGAGGGCCCTCCCCTCGAATGCGCTTACTGGTGGACGGCGTGGGTACGCTCGCGAATCTCGTACTATCTATATAGCGGAATCCCGGCACGCGTTCGACAGAATTCGCGTCGGCGGAATTTTCGCGTATTGTATCGACGTGTCGCCTGGCGTATGTTGGTCGAGCGCGGTGCGGACCGAGCGCGACGTTGATCGTGCCCGGAGTGAGGAGATGACGTGAGCCGAAGCCGAGCCCGCGAGTTCTGGTGTGGCGTCGTGTCCGAAACTGTCCAGATCCGGCTCCGTCGGCCGGGCGGGTTCGGGCGCCCCCAAGGCTACTTCGTGCAGTGTAACCAGACCGACTGCCAGTACGTCGACGAGAACAAGCCACCCTGCCCGCTGAACTCCGCCATGTTCGCGGACGAGATCAAGGCCGCCGAGGAAGCGCGCGCGCAGCGAAGCGAATAGGGTTCAGCGCGGGCGCAGCACCACCGTCGTGAGCGTCCCGAGATACTGCCGGGCGACGCGAAGCACGTCGCCTGATGTCACCGCCTCTACACCCCCGCGATACCGCTCAGCATAGTCCTGGCCGACACCCTCAACCTCGTAGAAGGCGAGATACCACGCCAGACGCTCGTTCGTCCTGCGGTCCATCGCGTAGCGACCGAGGAGGTAGCCCTTGGCTCGCGAGAGCTCGTCGGCGCCGACCGGGTCGGTGCGAACACGCTCGACCTCCTGGAGGAGCGCCTCTTCCGCCTTCATCGCGTTCTGGGGCGCAGTCCCCAGGTACAGGATCAGCGCTCCCGGCTCGCGCACGGGATCGTAGTAGGCCGCGGCCGTGTAGGCGAGACCCCGCTTGTCGCGCAACTCGACGAAGAGGCGACCGGCCATCCCGCCCCCGAGGATCGTCGACAGGACCTTGACGGCCGCGTGGTCGGGATGGTCCAGCGACGGCGCGATCCCACCGACCAGGATCTGCGCCTGCTGCGCGGGTTGCTCGAAGGCCCGGCGCGTCCCCGGGTTCACCGGCGCAGGCCGCGAGGGCGCGATGACAGGGCCGCCGCGCTCCAGGCGGCCGAACAGGCGCCGGGCTTCCGCGAACACCTCGGCGGGCGCCAGCTGGCCGCTGACCGCGAGCGTCATCCGCTCGGGCCGGTAGAAACGCCGGTACCACGCCACGATCGCCGAGTGGTCGACCCGGCCGAGCGATTCCGGGGTGCCGAGCACCTGGAGCGCGTACGGGTGGGCCCCGTACAGGGCGGCGAAGAACTCGTCGAACGCGCGCGCCGGCGCGTTGTCGCGGCGTTTCTGGATCCGTCCCACCAGCCAGGCGCGCTCGCCATCGACCTCTGTGGGAGAGAGCTTCGGCTCGAGCGCGAGCTCGGCCGTGAATTCGAGCAGCTCGCGCCAGAAGCGCGACAGCGCCGAGGCGCGGATCTCGGAGTAGTCCATTTCCCCCGTCGCGCTGATCTTGCCGCCGAGAGCGGCGATCGCTTCGGCCAGCTGGGCCCCGCTGCGCTTCGCGGTCCCTCTGACCATGACGGCGTGCACGAAGTTCGAGATCCCGGCGTTCGACGGCTCTTCCCACCGCGTGCCCATCGAGACGAGGAGCGACACCGCGACGACCGGGGCCACCGGGTTCTCCCGCACCAGGACGGTGAGCCCGTTGTCGAGGCGCTCGCGCGTCGCCTGCGCCGCCGCCTCGGCGGGTACCCCGAAGATTCCGACGGCCAGGACAACGAGTGCCCACCGGATCATCGCGGCGTGCCCTCGGGGACGAACCGCACGCGCGCGTAGTTATCGTCGCCGAAGTACTTCCGCGCGACCGCCTGGATCTGGGCGCCGGTGATCCCACGGAGCCGCGAGAGGTACGCGAGCTCGTTGTCGAGGGTCCAGGTCGTCTCCGCCTGTCCGTAGGTCTTCGCCAGCCCTTCGGCGGTCTCGATATCGAACGCGTAGCTCGACTCCGCGGTGATCAGGGCGCGCTGCCGCTCGGCCTCCGTCACGCCCTCGGCGCGCACCTTCCGGATCACGTCCAGGATCGCCGCCTCGGCTCGTTCGAGGTCGGCCGGCTCGAGTCGCGCCGTCACGGTGACGAGCCCGCCCTGCTCGAACGCGCCGTAGCCGGCCTCGATGTTCGCGACGAGTCGCAGCTGCTCGCGGACGGTCTGGTTCAGACGCGAGCTCGGTGAATCGCCGAGAATGTACGTGAGCAGATCCACCGCGTAGAGGTCCTCGTTGCCCGTCGGCGCGGTGCGCCACGCCAGAGCCAGATACGCCTGTTTCTCGGCCCGCGCGACGTCGGCCCGCCGCGTCCGGTCGAGCGCGGGCACCGCCGACGCCGCGCGAGGCGCCGGCGGCGCGGCCGCGATGCGGCCGAAGGTCGCGTCGGCCAGAAGCCGCACCCGGGCCGGCTCCACGGCGCCCACCACGACCAGCACCATGTTCTTCGGGACGAAGTGCTTCCGATAGAACTCGGCGAGCTGATCACGTGTCAGTTTCTGGATGAACTCGCGGCGACCCAGCAGGGGCCGGCCGTAGGGGTGCGGCGAGTAGCTCAACTCGTAGAGGCGCCGGAGCAGAAATTTCTCGGGGTCGTCCTCGATGAGGTTCATCTCCTCGAAGACGACCTTCTTCTCGTTCTCGATCTCGCCGGGCGGAAAGCTCGCGTTCACCGCCAGGTCGGCGAGCAGCTCGATGCCCCCGCGCACGTGAGCGGCGGGCACCACGAAGTCGTAGTGGGTCGTGTCGTACGAGGTGAACGCGTTGCTCGCCCCGCCGAAGCCCTCGACCAGCATGTCGATCGAGCCCGGGGGCCGCGTCGGCGTCCCCTTGAACAGCATGTGCTCGATGTAGTGAGCGAGGCCGAGCTCGGCGGCGGCCTCGTCCCGCCCGCCCATCCGCATCCAGAGCTGGAGCGCCACCACGTCGCTCGCCCGGTGCTCCTGCACGATCAAGACGACACCGTTCGGGAGCACGTCGCGCGTCGGCGCCGGCGCCGACCCGTGGCGAAGCCCGCCGACGGTGGCGCATCCGGCCAGCAGGAGAAGCACGAGCCCGACTCGACGATCCGGCCGCCGCACGCTAATTCACCCCGTTCAGGACGTAATCGAAGAGATCGAAGTTCCTCAGATCATCGGCGCGCGCGAGGCGCCGCGCGTGGGCGTCGGCGAGCGGCCGGTTGATGACGAAGGGCACCGTCTGCTCCGACACGCCGCCGTGCGATCGGAGCGGCTCCTCGAGCAGGGAGAGGTCGTGCTCCGCTGGGGATTTCCCGAGGACCGTGTGCGTGTCGCCGATCACGATCAGATCGCCCACGCGGTCTCGCGGCAGCTCGAACCGGGCGCAGCCCGTCGCGTTGTCGTAGACCTCGGCGATCCCGGGCGTCGCGCCGAGGCACGACGCGACCGCCCGGCCCTGGGCCGCGTCGTCGAGATAGATTGTGGCGAAGGACCCGAGCGCGCCGTGATGCACGACGTACGGGTCCGTGATCGGCAAAATCACGCGCGCGCGTCCAGGCCCGACCAGGGCCTCGAGGAGCGGACGGAGATAGACGACCTGCGGCGTGCCGTCGGGATGGGCCTTGGCGTTCATGCCGTGGTCGGCCGTGATCCCCAGCACCGCGCCGGCGCGGTCGAACGCGTCGAAGTAACGATCCAGCATCGCGTAGAAGGCGGTCGCGGCCGAGGTGCCGGGAGCGTGCTTGTGCTGGACGTAGTCGGTCAGCGACAGGTACATCGCGTCGGGATGCTGTCGCGTGAGAAGCTCGAGCCCGGCCGCCAGGACGTACTCGGATAGCTCCGCGCTGTAGACCGACGGGACCGGCATGGCGACGAGGTCGGTGGCGCGCTCGATGCCGTGCTCGTCCTTCGTCGTCTGGTCCGCCTTTTCGGAGGAGAAGCAGATCCCCTGCATCCCGTGGCCGAGGAGCCGGCGGAGCTTGTCCTTGGCGGTGACGACCGCCACCCGGGCTCCGGCGTGTGAGAGCGCCGCCAGGATGGTCTCGCAGCGCAGGAACTTCGGATCGTTCATCATCACTTCCTGGCCGGTGGCAGGGTCGTAGAAGTAGTTGCCGGAGATGCCGTGGACCGCCGGCGGCGCGCCGGTGACAATGGAAAGATTGTTCGGGTTCGTGAAGCTCGGGACGACGGACCGCGCGAGCCGGTACACACCCTCCCGCTGGAAGCGCGCGAGGGCGGGCGTCGCGCCCGCCGCGAGCCCGCGTTCGAAGTACTCGGGTTCGGACCCGTCGATGCAGACGACGACGACCGGACGGTCGGGCGCGTGATAGCTGCGGCCGTTGACGGAGACCGTGGCGGCGGAGCCCATGGGTTCCCACCGATACTACGGCGCGGCGCCCGCCATGAAAAGGCTCTTGACCTAGGAGCCGGCCGGGGCCGACGTCGCGGGGACGGCGGCGCGCCGGCGGCGGCGGACGAGGCGCCGTCCCCGGTCCCACCCCCGGACGCCGAGCAGGACGGCGAGCGCCCCCGCGTACCAGTAGGGATCCGTCACCCCGACCTTCGCGAGCCACAGATAGTGCAGGACCGCGCACACCCCGGTCACGTAGACGAGCCGGTGCAAGCGCGTCCACGCGCGCGCGCCGAGCCGCCGGATCATTTCGGTCGTCGACGTGGCGGCCAGCGGGATCAGCGAGAGCAGCGCGAGCATGCCCACGGTGATGTACGGGCGCTTGACGATGTCGGCCCACATGCGCGGCCAGTCGAAGAAGAAGTCCAGCACGATCCACACCGAAAAGTGCAAGCAGGCATAGGCGAAGGCGAACAGCCCGAGCAGCCGCCGGAGCGTGATCGGCCACGCGAGACCGAACACGATACGGAGCGGCGTCATCGCCAGCGAGGCGAGAAGTATCCGGAGCGTCCAGTCGCCCAGCGTGTTGGTGACGAAGCTGACGGGGTTGGCGCCCAGGTCGTCGGTCCACGCGCGGTGACCCAAAAGCGCCAGTGGAGCGAGACACCCACCCCACACCGCCACCTTGAGCGCGATGCGCGTTGGGCGCGACACCGACGACCTAGTAGAACTTCTTCAGGTCCAGCCCGGTGTAGAGCGATGCGACCTGATCGGCGTACCCGTTGAACGGGAGAGTGGGCCGACGGCGAAACTCGCCGATGCGCCGTTCGTCCGCCTGGCTCCAGCGCGGATGGCTGACGGCGGGATTGACGTTCGAGTAGAAGCCGTACTCTTGCGCCGCCGCCTTCTCCCAAGAGGTCTTCGGCTGCTCGCTCACCAGACGGATGCGGACGATGGACTTGGCGCTCTTGAAGCCGTACTTCCACGGCACCACGACGCGCACGGGCGCGCCGTTCTGGTTCGGCAGCACCTTGCCGTACATGCCGACGGTGAGGAGCGTGAGCGGGTGCGTCGCCTCGTCCAGCCGGAGCCCCTCGACGTACGGCCAGTCCAGCGACGAATACCCGAAGAATCCCGGCTTCTGGGCCGGAAACTGGCTGGGGTCGAGCAGCGTCGTGAACTCGACGAACTTCCCCTGCCCGGTCGGCTCGACGCGTTTGAGGAGCGAGGCGAGCGGGAACCCGATCCACGGGATCACCATCGACCACGCCTCGACGCAGCGAAGCGAGTACACGCGTTCCTCCAGCGGAAACAGACGGATCAGCTCGTCGATGTCGAAGGTCTTCGGCTTGTGCACGAACCCGTCGACCTGGACCGTCCAGGGCCGCGGTCGCAGCGTCCCGCCGAGGCGCGAGGGGTCGTCCTTGTTGACGCCGAACTCGTAGAAGTTGTTGTACGTCGTCGCGTGCTCGAACTTCGTGGCTGGCTCGCTCAGGCTGAAGGCGGCGTTCCGGGTCGCGCTGAGAGGCTGCCCCTGAGGAGTCGCGCCGTCGCTCTGGCCTGGCCTCAAGACGAGGGCGGCCACGGTTCCTGAAATCAGCTCGCGCCGGCTCAGGTAGAGCTTCGGATCGGTGATCTCGCTCGCGGTGAACCGCGGCGCGCGTCGAATCAGCATGGCGTCTCCTTCGTCTATCGGCGCGCCTCGCACGCCGGGGCCCCAGCCCCGGGGCCGTGTGCGGCGCGCACTGCCCACGAGGATCTCACACCGCCGCGAACTTGTAACCGTGGCCGTGGAGGGTGAGGATCCAGGCGGGCCGGTCGGCGTCGGCTTCGAACTTCCGCCGGAGCCGGAGGATGTGGGTGTCGACGGTGCGGGTGGTGGGGAATCGCTCGTATCCCCACACCTCGTCCAGCAGTCGCTCGCGCGTGATCACTTCGCCCCGATGGGCGACCAGAAAGACGAGCAGATCGAACTCCTTCCGCGTAAGGCGAACTTCCCGGCCCGCCTTGAACACCTGCCGAATACGCGGTCGAACCCGGACGTCGCCGAATGCGAACTCCTCGAACCGTTCCCGCGCTCCCGGCCGGCGCAGCACCGCCCGGACTCGCGCGAGAAGCTCGCGCAGCGAGAAGGGCTTGGTCACGTAGTCGTCCGCCCCCAGCTCGAGCCCGCGAACCCGGTCGACTTCCTCCCCCCGCGCGGTGAGCATGATGACGGGAACGTCGATGCCCTTGTCCCGCAGGGCGCGGCAGACGTCCCACCCGCTCGTCCGCGGCATCATGACGTCGAGCAGGATGAGATCGGGCGCGCCGCTCAGGGCGAGCGCGAGCGCGTCCTCGCCGTTGGTGGCCGACGCGGTTTGATAGCCCTCGAAGCGGAGGTTGTCCTCCAGACCGCGCACGATCGCCGGTTCGTCATCGACGATCAGGATCTTAGGCATTGCGTTCCGGTACCACCGGCAGGCGCAGCGTGAAGCGACTGCCTTCACCCGGCGTGCTCGCCACGGTGACGTCGCCGCCGTGAGCCTCGGCGATGTGGCGGACCAGCGCGAGCCCGACACCGCTGCCCCGGCGCCCCTGCGTATCGCTCTGCCCTACGCGGTAAAACTTCTCGAAGATCTTCGCGTGCTCGCCCGGCGCGACCCCCAGGCCGCGGTCAGTCACCGCGATGGCGAGGCACCCCTCCACGACCCGGGCGTCCAGGGTCAGCGCCCGCTCGTCGCCCGAGTATTTGATTGCGTTGTCGATCAGATTCGCGAGGGCCTGTCCAACGGCCTCGGCGTCCATCACGACCTCCGGGAGGTCCGGGGTCACGCTCACCTCGACCTTGAACCCTTGCTGAGCCAGCGGGTACGCAAACGCCTCGAGGGTGCCGCGGATCAGCGGCTCGACCGACGTCGGTGTCATCTCGTACGTCTGGCGCCCGCTCTCGATCCGTGAGAAGTCCAGCACGTTGTCGATCAGCCGAGACAGCCGCTCGCTCTCACGAGTGATGACCCCGTAGTACTCTCGTCGTCGACCTTCGTCGGTCACGCGGCCCATTTCGAGGGTTTCCCCGAACATCCGGATGACGGACAGCGGGGTCTTCAGATCATGGGACACGTTGGCGACGAAGTCTGATTTGAGCCGGGCCATCTCGGTCTCCCGACGCATCAGCCGCCAGGTCGTGACGATCCCCGCGACGATGACGACCAGGAGCACCCCGAAGGCGCCAGTCAGAAGCATGACCTGGCGGCGGACCGCCAGGCGGGGCGCTGAGCCCGAGGCCTGGTAGATCGCCAGCCGCCAGTCCGGGAGCGTCTCGCGAAAGCTCACCGAGAGCACCCGCTGGGCATCGCCGATCGGCGCGCGACTGTAGACCGTGCGTCCCTCGTGGTCGAGGACGGCGATGATGGTCGACGACTCGAGCGCACCGAGCGTGCCCTCGAGGATCTCGCGGCGCAGGGCGTCGCTGTCGCGGATGAAGGCTGCCAGCACCGGCTCACCGCCGCGCTTCATGATCATCGCGAGGCAGATCTGGTGACCCGCGACCACCTCGCGCTTGCCGCCCCTCTCGAACTTGCCCTTCGCCGCCTCGGCAATGAGCGGTCCGACGACGGCCGCGTCGCCGTCCTGCCACGTCCCCGGGTAGAGCAACTCGCCGCGCCGGCTGACCAGATAGAGCCGGCGGACCAGTGGCGAGTGGACGAGCAGCTTGTCGACCGCGCGCGCCGGCGGCGCCGGCGCCGCGAGGATGGCCTGCAGCCGGTCCAGGAAGGCGTCCTCCGCGTGGCGGAGCATCATCTCGACCTTCTCCGCCGCCATCGCCGCCATGTCGCGTGCCTGCTCGCGGTACAGCAGCTCGGACGAGGCCTCCCACTGGCGGATCGAGACGTAGCCGAGGGCCGCGACGATGGTGGCGGGCGCCACGATCGCCAGGAGCGCGAGCGTCGAGAACCGTGCGGACGGCGACCACACCTCGGCGCCTACTCCCGCTCCGCGAGAAGCCGCCGGATCATGGCCTCGGTCTCGTCGTAGTCGCCCTCGCCGATGTGCCGGTAGCGGACGATCCCCTTTCGATCCATCAGGAGCGCCGTCGGCCAGGCCCGCACGCCCCATCGCTTCCAGATCGTGAAGTCGTTGTCCTGCACGACCGGGTAACGGACCCCGAGCTTCTTCGTGGCCTCCACGACCTTCTCGTACGGCTTCTCCCAGGAGAACTCCGGGCTGTGCACGCCGACGATCGTGAAGCCGTCCTTCTCGTACCGCTCGTACCAGCCCCGCAACTGCGGGATCACGTTGCGGCAGTTGATTCAGCCGAAGGTCCAGAACTCCACCAGCACCACCCGGCTGCGCAGGCTCGGCGTGGTCAAGGGCTCGCTGTTGATCCAGCGTTCCCCCGCCACGTCCGGCGCCGCCGCGCCGAGGCGCAGCGCCTGGCCGGCGACTGGACCGGCCACGAATCCTGCCGCCGCCAGGAGGACGACGAGAAGAAATGCCTTTCCATACGTCTTCATGTCCGGCAGTGTGGACTCTCCCGACGCGCGAGTCGTCACAACGGTGTCAAATCTTCGGCCACCTCCAGCGCGGTGTCCTCGAGTGAACTTGATCGGAATCGGGGTCGGCATATCGCGGCTCGCGTTCTCGCTCATTACATCGGCGATGGCTTCGCGCGCAGGGCCCTGACACGGTCCGGGGCGAGCCCCCAGGCGCAGTAGGCGGCCGCCAGGCCGCCGGCCCCGAGCGTGACGAACGCCCACCCCCAGATCGTCGGCGTCGGGCCGGGCACGTTGGTCAGGTCCAGGACCCGGCCGAACACGATCGGCGCGACGGCGCCGGCGCCGAAGCCGAGAAACGATCGAAGCGCGAGCGCGGCGCCGAGGTAGGGGGCGCTCACGGCCTCGGTGAGCGCCGTGGAGAGTACGGGTGAATCGCCGAGGGCGGTGAAGCCGTAGAGTGCCCCGACGATGACGACGAGGGCGAGCGGCCCGCCGATCAGCCAGCCGAACGCGAGCGAGCACGCGGCGCTCGCGGCCGCGAGGCTGAACAGGACGAGGCGCCGTCCGAGGTTGTCGGAGAGCCGGCCCATCGAGGAAGACGCGATGAGCCCCATAACGTGGAAGGAGGCCGAGACGTAGGAGGCCAGCTCCACGGCGCGGATCGATCCGGCGCCCGAAACGGCGAAGGCGGCCGCGACGAACGCGGGCGTCCAGGCCCACATTCCGAGCAGCTCCCAGGAATGGAACGTGTAGCCGAGAATCAGCCGCATCGCCGGACGGTTCTTCACGACGGCCGTGCCGAACCGGACGCCGGCGCGGGGCGGGTGAACGACGTTCGAGGTTCTGCGCAGCGCGAACCAGAGGACGACGACGCCGACGACCGGACCGCACGCGCTCGCGAAAAACGAGGTCGCGTATCCGCCCCACGCGAGCGCCCAGCCCGAGAGCAGCAGCGACAGCGCGTAGCCTGCCGACGAGCTGGCGATCAGCCAGCCGACCGCGGCCCCGCGGCGCTCCGGCGGGTAGCGGTCGGCGATGAGCATGATCGCCGTCGTGTAGGTGCCTCCCTGGGTGAGCGCCATGAGCGTGTAGAGCAGGAGCCCCGTCGTATACGAGCGCGCCCAGAAGGCGAACGCGAGCGCCGAGACCGCGCTGAGCCACGCCGACCCGAGAAACACCCGGCGCGCGCCGACGCGATCGGCCAGCGACGAGAACGCGACCAGCGAGACGGCGTAGCCGGCTTGAAAGCCCGTCGAGATCGACCCGGCAGCGGTCGCCGACATTCCCCACTCGGTCCGGAGCACCGGCAGCGCCGCTGCGTAGGTCATGAACACGGAGGTCATGCAGGTCCGCGCGGCGCAGACGGCGAAGAGCCAGCTGTCGCCTTTCACGGACGCCGGAATGCGTGGGAGATGAACTCCGGGAATCGCGCCTCGAGCTCCGCCACGATTGCGTCGGCAACCTCGGCCGCGCGTCCGGGCCGCTCCTGCGCGGCGCCGCGGGCCCACAGGCCGAGATACGCGTCCGGATCTTGAAGGCCGAGCTGCATCGCAACGGAGTCGATGAGCTGCTGGAACCGGTCACTCAGCGGGCGGGTGACAGTCTCCGTCTCGTCACACGCCTCGACCATCGCCGGAACGTCCTTCCAGGCGATGATCTGGTAGGTGGCCATTTATAGGAGCTCGAGAACGGCTTCAGCCGAGGGTGGCCTGAGATAGATGCATGTGGCTCCGACACGCCCGTTCTATCCGAGAGGCCTGTTTCATCGGACGCATCCGGTTCGCACGTGGCTTCGACACGCCCGGTTCATCCGACAGGCCCGTGTCATCCGACGCGCCCGTTTCCGACGCGGCCGTTCGGGGCGCGGCAGGTCATTCCCCGCCCATGAACTGGGCGAGGAGCGTGATCTGGTCTCCTGGCCGGAGGGGGGAGTCGAGGGTGTGCTCGACGCCGAGCACCGCATCGTTGACGAGCACCTCGATGTGCTCGCCCAGCTCCTTGCCGTGCCAGAGGGCCCGCTGGAGCTCCGGGAACCTCGCCGAGAGGCTCTCGAGCACACTCCTGACCGTCGCGCCAGGGGTCAGAGGCTCGTCCATGACGCGCCGGCCCGAGCCGTCGCCGCCGACGAACTTCGTGACCCAGGAGGCGACCTCCACCGGGATCGTCGCGGCCGTGGTCCCCGCGCGGTGCATCAGCAGCAGGCGGTCAGCAGGCGGACCAGCTCCGAGGCCGTGTCGGGGCGGGCCGAGTAGTAGACGAAGCGTTCCTCCTTGCGGCTCTGGACCAGCCCGGCCCGGCGGAGAAGGTCGAGATGGTGCGAGAGCGTCGGCCCCGGGATCTCCAGCTCGGCCTGGATCTCGCCGGCGGGTACGTCGCGGCCCTGCCGGACCAGGAAGAAGAAGATCTGCAACCGCGTCAGGTGGGCGAGCGCCTTGAACGCCTCGACGTGCTCCTCGCGAGCCTGCAGCCGAGCGAGCGGTAGCGTCTTCACATTTCCAAATCTATCAAACTACGATGCCCGTTGCTACCGGGGGCAGGTGATCGCGGCTATCCCGAGGAACGCGGGGCGCGCGGCGTCGACTCGTTGAGGAACTCGTCCCGCTTGTGCTTGAGCCGCCGAATCAGCTCTTCGTACGAGTTCGCTCGGACGATTCGGTCGAACTGCGAGCGGTAGTTGGCGATGAGGCTCACGTTCTCGATGAGGACGTCGTAGATCAGCCATCGCTCGCCCCGCCGGACCATCCGCGACTCGACCGGCACCTCGGTGCCCGCCCGCGTCATGATGCGGGCCCGGACCGTGGCCAGCTCGCCGTCCAGCGACTCGCCGACGTACCGGATCCGCTCCCCGCCGTACTCGTCCATCCGCGCGATGTAGGTCCGCTCGAGGAGATCGGCGAAGAGCTGCGTGAACTCCTCGCGCTCCGCGGGCGTGCGGGCCTGCCAGTGGCGGGCGAGCACGCGCTTGGCCGTCTCCGTGACGTCGAACGCCTCGTGCGCGAGCTTCCGAACCGCGGCGCGGCGATCCTGCCGCGCGAGGGCCGGATCGTCGAGGACCTTGATCACCTGGTCGGTGTACTCGCGAAGCTGGTCCGTGGGGCCGGCCCACGCCGGCGAGCTGGCGAGCAGCAGCATCACGGCGGCGGTCATCAGCGTCCCCTTCATGGGTGGAAGTATACGCCGCCCCTCGAGCCGCGCCGAAATCTGCCGAGCGCTGGCTCCCGGCGTCGTCCGGCTCATCGCGTGAGGGCGGGTGCGGGGATGGGAATGCGCAGCTCCCGACCGACGAGCCACGCCCCCGAGAGCGTCAGGATCGCCGCGACGAGATACACGGCGTGGACGCCGAAGGCGTGGATCAGCAGCCCTCCGACGAGCGGGCCCGCGACGCCGCGGACGCCGGCCAGGGTTGCGCCGATCGCGACGTACTGGGCCGTCCGCTGAGGCCCCGCGACGTCGATGACCGCCATCATCCACACGAGCTCGAGCCCGACCGCCAGGAGCGAGTCGGTGACCGAGCTCGCCACCAGTACCCACGGGCTCCAGGCGATGTAGTAAATCAGGGGCGTGGCGGCGCCGACGAGGTACATCACGCGCAGGGCCTCGAGACTCGAGCGCCGGTCGACGAGCCACCCCCAGTAAGCGCTGCCGGCGAGCGTCCCCATCGCGGCGACCGCCGCGAACACGCCCACCTGCGACGCGCTCACGTGCAGCACGTCGACGAGCAAGAGGGGATGCGCCGGCGTCTGAATCCAGCAGCCGGAGCCGAAGAGGAACGACGACACCAGGAGGCGCCGGAAGGCGTGATCGTCACGCACCGCCAACCACGCACCGCGGAGCCCGGTCGGCGGGTCCCCGCCGAAGGGCACGGGCTCCGGGACAGCGAGCCGTCGCTGACGCAGGCTCGCGGCCATTCCCAACAGCGCAGCGGCGACGAAGATCCAGCGGTAGCCCACGCGCTCGAAAAGCTGGCCGGCGGCGAGGGCCAGCCCGATGCCCAGGACCGCGCCGGCCATCCGGACCAGGCCCAGGGCGCGACCGCGTTGGGCTCGCGGATAGACGCGCTCGACGACGGCCGCCTGCGCCGGCGCGGCGGCGGCGCCGAAGAAGTCCCGGGCGATCACGAGGCCGACGAACGACCACGCCGAGCTGACGAACGGGACCAGCAGGAACACGCCCCGGGCGACGAAGCCGGGCCACACGAGGTACGGGAGCGGAGGGCGTCCGTGGAACGCCCGCGCCCACAGGAGCGAGAGCAGCAAGCACGCGCCGCCTGCCGAGGACATCACGGCGAGCTGCAGCGGCGTGGCGCCGAGCTCGGCTCGTAAGATAAGGCCGATGAAGGGGCTGGTCAGACCCGCGAAGACGGTGAACAGGAGCGTTGCCGAGATGTCGATCCTGAGCGCGCGCCGGATCTCTGGGCTGAATCGCGACCCGATCATAGTCATCCTTTTTATGCTCGCCTCGCACGGCGGGGCCCCAGCCCCGCGACGTTCTGCGGCTCGCCCTAC
>JAHFDK010000020.1:39773-45447 GCA_023249095.1 Candidatus Rokuibacteriota bacterium
TTTATGCTCGCCTCGCACGGCGGGGCCCCAGCCCCGCGACGTTCTGCGGCTCGCCCTACTATGATTATGTCGCATCGCACCCGGCCGACCACGGTTCCCTCGACGCCCCCTAAACCTGCGTCACCACGGCGATCTCGGGTCGGTTACAATCGTCGCCATGGCACCGCTCTCGGTCGCGGATTCGCATCCCCGCAAGCGCGTCAGGGTCCTCGACACGGAGATCGCCTACGTCGACTCGGGCTCGGGCGAGCCGACCGTCTTCCTGCACGGCAATCCCACGTCGTCCTACCTCTGGCGCAACGTCATCCCGCACGTCGACGGGCTCGGACGCTGTCTTGCTCCCGATCTGGTCGGTATGGGCGACTCGGGGAGGTCGCCGGGCGGCGCCTACCGCTTCGTCGACCATGCGCGCTACCTCGACGCATGGTTCGACGCTCTGGGGCTCCTCCGGAACGTGGTGCTCGTCGTTCACGACTGGGGCTCGGCCCTCGGCTTCCACTGGGCGCGCCGCCACCCCGAGCGCGTGAGGGGTGTGGCCTACATGGAGGCGATCGTCCGACCGGTCACGTGGCAGGAGTGGCCGGAGGTGGCGCGCAAGGTCTTCCAGGCGATGCGTGGAGCGGCGGGCGAAGAGATGGTCCTCCAGAAGAACGTGTTCGTCGAGCGGATCCTCCCGTCGAGCGTCGTGCGCGGCCTCACGCCGGAAGAGATGGAGCGCTACCGGGCGCCGTACCGTGAGCCCGGCGAGTCACGGCGACCGACTCTCACCTGGCCGCGCGAGATCCCGGTGGACGGCGAGCCCTCGGACGTGGTCCAGATTGTCAGGGCCTACGGCGACTGGCTGGCCAACAGCCCGATGCCAAAGCTCTTCGTCAACGCAGATCCCGGATCGATTCTCGTCGGCGCACAGCGGGAGTTCTGCCGCGCCTGGCCGAACCAACAGGAGGTCACCGTCAGGGGCACGCACTTCGTGCAGGAGGACGCGCCCGACGAGATCGGCCGCGCGATCGCGACGTTTGTCCGGCGCCTGGGGTAATAAGCCCCCGCGCGCTCGGCTGCCCGAGCACGCGGGGACAGTGCTTAGTCTTAGTCTTCCTGAGCGACCATCAGCTTCACGGTCACCCGGCGCTTGTCCTTGTTGGCTGTTCCCTTCTCAGCGATCGGGCCCAGACCTACCAGATGGATCCGCGGCAGCTCGATTCCCTTTTCGACCAGGAACCGGCGAACCGACTCGACCCGACGCTGGCTCAGCCCCACGTTATAGCCATAGGTCCCCACCGGGTCAGCGTAGCCCTGGAGGTCGACCGTGAGCTTCTGGTTCTCACGCAGTTCCTTGACCAGCGTCGCCAGCGTGGTCTGGCCGGCGTCGCTGAGGTCCCACTTGTCGAAGCCGAACAGGATCTGATAGGTCTCGGCCTCTTTTCGAACGTTCCGGTTCGACCAGAGCCGCGTCAGCCGGCTGTTCGTCTCGTCCGCCTTGGTGTAGGCGCCGTCCGCCCGCTCACGCGCGCCGCGAGCCACCTCGCCCGTCTGGGTCAGCGTGCCCTCAGCGGTCGTCAGCCGCCCGTCCACCCCAGCGACCTTCTGGTCAACCCGCTGGTTCTCCTCGGTCAGCCTCCTGTCGACCCCGGTAACCTTCTGGTCGATCTCCGCTTCCTTCTTACCGACATGCTCGGTCACCCACCCCCTGGTGGCGACGCATCCGCTGGCCAAAAGCATCACCGCCGGCAGGACAACCCCCAGCTTCACCGCCTGTCGCATAGCCACCTCCTCGTTTAATGCCCGGACCTCTAGCGGCCGGGCTCGGCTTGCATGGCTTGCAACCGGGTCGCCAGGCGCGGAGTCGGGTGTTTTTGCAGGAAAATAGGGGGAACGGTGCGTCCGGGGTGTCCCCTTTACGACACGGGGAGTCAGCGAGCTGACGGCATCGTCAGTTTAGCCGCGCGCGCAGCGAGTGCAGGGCTCGCCGGAGTTCGGCGTCCCCAGGTGCCAGCCGTACCGCCTCCTCGAACTCGCGCAGCGCGTCCCACCACCGCCCCTGTCTCACATGGATCCGGCCGAGGTTCATGTACGGAAACTGGCGCGGCTCGTATCGTTTGGCCTGCTTGGCGCGCTCGAGCCAGGACACGGCCTCGTCGAGCTTGCCCTGCTGCATGAGGTAGCACCCGATATCGTTGTAGGGATTGCCGAAGTCGGGGTCCACGTCGATCGCCCGCAGGCATTCCTGCGTGGCCTCGTCCAGGCGCCCCTGGAAGCTGTAAGTCCACCCGAGATAGGTGTGGGCCTCGGCCGTCGGACACACCTCGATCGAGCGCTGGTAGAGCTCGATCGCGCGCTCGAGCTCCCCCTGCATCTGGTGACGGTAGGCTTCCTGCCAGATCTCCGTCGCCCTCTGGAAGTCATCCGGAGCGCTCACCGGGTCACCAGCTCGGCCACGCCTCGCGCCGCAATCCCATGTCCCAGAACATCCACTCGTAGCGGCTCGTCGCGAGGAAGTGAGCCCGCATCGTGTTCAAGTCCGGCGTTGTCAGCCGCTCCGCGACCCGGTTGGTCGCCGCAAGCACCGCCCGGACGACGGTCCCGAACTCCTCGGAGGCGTAGGTGCCGATCCACCGCTTGTAGAGAGGGTCGGCAGAGCCGGCGCGCTCGAGCTCCTTGCCGACCTCCCAGTAGATCCAGTAGCACGGCAGCAGCGCCGCGATCGCCTCGTGGAAGGGCGACCCGTAGGCGACCGCGAGGAGGTAGCTCGTGTAGGCGAGGTTCGTCGGCGCCAGGGGCGTCGCCGCAACGTCGGCGGGCGTGAGCCCGAAGTCGCGAAAGAAGCTCTCGTGCAGCGCGCGCTCCACCTTGAGTGCCCCGGCGGCGTGCTCGTTGAACATGATGATCCAGTCGTCCTCGGGCGCCCGCGCGCCGGCGAGCGACAGTGCCCGGGCGAACTCGCGCAGGTAGAGGGCGTCCTGCACCGCGTAGAACTTGAAGCTCTCGCGGGTGAGCGAGCCGTCGGTGAGCCCGCGCACGAACGGATGGCGCAGGATCGCCGCGTAGATCGGCTCGATCGACCGCCACAGCTCGTTCGTGAACGTCATCAACGTCCCTTGAAGACGGGCTCCCGCTTCTCGACGAAGGCCTTGGCGGCTTCCCGGTGGTCCTCGGTCATCCCGCAGCGGGTGTGGTGCCAGGCCTCGAGGTCGAGGGAGTCCTGGAGGGTCCCGCTCTCGGCGGCGTTGAAGTTCCGCTTCATGTATCGGTACGCGATTCGCGGCCCCCGGCTGAGCCGCGCGGCCAGCGCCATCGTCTCCTCCTCGAGCCGCGCGTCGGGCACGACCCGGTTGACGATGCCGAGGGCCAGCGCCTGCTGGGCGTCCACGATGTCGGCCGTGTAGTAGAGCTCGCGCGCCTTGGCGCTGCCGACGAGCTGCGTGAGGTACCAGCTGCCGCCGAAGTCCCCGGAGTAGCCGACGCGCGCGAACGCCGTCGCGAACCGCGCGGAGTCGCCGGCGACGCGGAGGTCGCACGCGAGTGCCAGGGAGAGCCCGGCGCCCGCCGCCGCCCCGTGGACCATCGCAATCGTCACCTTCGGCATCTCATGGAGCCACCGCGACACCTCCATGCGAGAACGAAGCGCCTGCGCCTTCTCCTCGAGCGTGGTCCCACTGAACTCGCGTCCCTCGGCCATCGCCTTCACGTCGCCGCCGGCGCAGAAGGCGCGGCCCGCCCCGGTGAGCACCACCACGCCCACCTCCGGATCCTCGGCCAGCCGGGGCAGCGCCGCGAGCATCGCGTCCAGCATCGGACCCGACATGGCATTGAGCCGGTCAGGACGGTTCAGCGTGAGCACGGCAACCCCATCCTCGACGACTTCCAGCACGTCCTCGCTCATGGCGATCCCCCCGGAGTGACGGTGTCGCGATGGTACCATCGGCCCGGGGGGAAGGAGGACCGGCCCATGGAAGCGGTGAAGGACTCGAGCCATCTCTACGAAGTCGAACGGCGCGCACGCCACGCCGAGCGGCCGGGCTTCAGGATCCAGGAGCTCCAGATCGGCCCGCGCCAGCAGGTGCCCTGGCACTACCACAACCACGTCCAGGACACCTTCTACGTCCTCCAGGGCCGCCTGCGCGTCTTCCTGCGTGACCCGAAGGAGGAGATCCGACTGGAGCCCGGCGAGACCTACACCGTCCGCGCGCGCCGTCCGCACCTCGTCACGAACGGCGGCGACGCCTCGGCAGTCTTCCTGGTGCTCCAGGGCATCGGCGAGTACGACTACGTGCCACTGACCTAGGCCGTCGCGCACCCCCTCGCCGGGCTAGAACGCCCGGTCGATCGCTCTGAGCTCTTCCGGCGCCAGCGTGAAGTCGAGAGCCCCGGCGTTCTCCCGGACGTGCTCGGGCTGGCTCGCCTTGGGAATCGTGAAGAGCGAGGCCCGCCGGGTCAAAAAATTCAGCGCCACCTGCCGCGGCGTGCGGCCGCGCGCCTTCGCGACCTCGACGACCTCATCGCGCATGAAGCCGCCACGGGCGAGCGGCGTGTAGCCGACGATCGCCACCTTCTCCCGCTCGCAGTGCGGCAGGAGATCGCGCTCGATCGCGCGGTCACGCAGGTGGTACAGCACCTGGTTGCAGGCGAGCCGCGCACTCCCCAGCGCGGCCTGGGCCTGCCTCATCTGCGCCACGTCGAAGTTCGACACGCCGACAAATCGCGTGAGCCCGCGCTTCGCCAGGGCCTCCATGGCGCGCATCGTGTCGGCGATCGGATGCCGGCCGCTCCACCAGTGCACCAGGTAGACGTCCACGTGACCGATGCCGAGTCGCTCGAGCGACTGCTCGCACGCCTTGATCGTCCCCGCGTACGACGCGTTCGAGGGCAACACCTTGGTGACGATGAAGAGCGCATCGCGCGGGTGTCCCTTGATCGCCTGGGCCACGACGCGCTCGGCGCCGCCGTCGCCGTACATCTCGGCCGTGTCGATGTGGGTCAGCCCGAGCTCCAGGCCGAGACGGAGCGCGGCGATCTCCGCTCGCTCCGTTCGGCGGTTCTCACCCATGTGCCAGGTGCCCTGCCCGATGACGGGCACCGCCACGCCGGTGGCCCCGAAGAGGCGCGTGATCACCGTGGGCTACAATAGCACCCGTGGTTCCTCGGTTTTCGGTGCTCGAGCAACTCGTCGTCGTCGCGCCCAAATGAGAGGCTGGATCATTCTGATCGTGGCGCTCCTCGTCGGCGCGGCGCTCGGCGCGGCCGGGACGGTCTACGGGCCTCCGGTGGTCGACCCATATCTTCCGAAGGACCTTCGCATCCGGTCCCGCATCGTCGAGGGGCAGGTCACGAAGAAGCAGCGCGAGCCGAACCGCGTGCTGGTGAAGATCGAGACCGAGCAGGGCGTCATTCTCGCGACGTTCACGAAGCGGATGGCCGAGATCGACCTGCTGGTCGAGCCGGGCGATACGATCGCACTGGCGCTGCCGGGCGACCAGCCGTTCGTGGACGATCCGTCAATCGAGCGCGTCAAGCGGCCGAAGTGACCGCTCATGCTGGACGCGGCGATGCCACCCTCCGCGGGTCGCGCACGCGCGTGAGCAGGAGCCCGAGCGCGACAGTCGCCGCGACCGCCGCCACCACGAAGACCGACGCGAAGCCGAACGCGTCCGCCAGCAGCCCGGCGGTGAGCGGCGCG
>JAHFDK010000424.1 GCA_023249095.1 Candidatus Rokuibacteriota bacterium
GCGGTTTTGTCGGGTGGTCCCTGCCGCGAGTTCTTCTTCTCGCGCGATCGCCAGTCGGCGCGCGGGTCATGCGCCCCGTCCCTCGACGAGGCCTTGCTCGGCTGCACGGCGATGCGGGTGCCAAGGATCCCTAGCCCGTTCCGTTGCCCGCCCGTGCCGTTGAGCCTTCCGTTCCCGTTCCGTTGCCCGATCCGTTGCCCGTTCGGCAACAACAACAACGGCAATGCTGTTTGTTTTGCTAGCTTTGCGCCACCCACATGTCCCGGAATCCGGCCGCTCCGCCGCCTGGGTGGCGGATGTTCCCGGTTTTGCGCGCGGTGGCGCCAGGCCTGGGGCGGAAACTAGTCTAGTCTAAGTCTAGGCCATCTCCCTCGACGCGCTTCGCTCAGGAATCGGCAAATGACGCCCGACAGGGTGTGTCTTACGTGCCCCCAGCCACTCTCATGAACAGCGGGATCTTAGGCGCAGGAACCGATCAGAGAGACATCAGAGAGACGTCAGAGACTTCTCAGAGGGTTTCCGACACGGCAAGTACGGGGCAAGTGCCGTATAACTCCGTGTCAGTTCGTATCATTTTCCCGCGCCCGAGGATTGACATCCGGAGCGCTTCTTCCGGCCAAGATCAGAAGTGAGGAAGCCGGCCCCCCCCCTCGGTGCGCGTTGAACATGGGGTCCCCCAGAACCATGAGCCCCTTGACATGATCACGCTGCATGGCGGCAAAGCCCTTCTCGAGCTCCGCCGGATCACGAATCTCCACAACTCGAAGCTGTATACCTAGTATCTGTGCCGCCTGGTGCATTCCCTTTACCGCAGGCGCGGTGTCAGGAAAGGTCGGATTATGTTTCGCGAGCTCGACCAGGCGGCCACGCTGGACGAGGAAGTCCACACCGCCGAGGAGCTGACCGTCTCGGCCTACGACCAGGCGATCCGCGCGGGACTCGCGCCGGACCAGGCGCGCGAGCTCGTCCGGGAGGAGTGGGCGTTCCTCCCCGACGAGGACGACGTTCGCCATCTCACGCCCGAGCGCGATCCGCAGACCCTGGTGAACGCGCCCGGGACGATGGAGAGCCAGGCGCCGCCCGGACCAAGGGTGCCCGCCCGGAGCCGGAATCTGAAGGGACGGGGCTAGCGTCGGGCTCGCCGCGGGCTTAATCAGAGCGCGCGGGATCGACCGTGACGGCAGGAAGGACCGACGACATCGGCCTACTCGTGATCTTCAGGCCGCCGAAGACATGCCGCCCGGCCTCGACGATTTTTGGGTCGGACTCGGGCTCGGCCGATTCGATGAGCAGGACCTCGAATCCGTCGCCGTCACGATCGACGATCGCCATGCCGCTCGCCTTGCGGTGATGGGCGAGCGCGACCCTCAGCATCGCCTGAGCTTGGCGCAGGAGCTCGGGACGCGCAATTCCCGTCACTGAGACGACGAGGTACAGGAAATCAGGCTTCGCGTCAGTCCACCAGAGCTGGCGAACGCCGCCGTCGGGCTTTCCGTCCATCATCGCCCACACGTGGCGAAGGGCCTCGCCGAGCCCGCGGCGCTCTCCGAGCCGGACACGAACTCGACGGCCCTCGAGCTCTTGTCGGCCTCCCGCTTGATCACAACGATCCCGGCTGCGGTCGCGGCTGGGGTGCGCTTCGAGGCGACCGCCTCGAAGGGCGGCTGTTCATTCACCGCGGCGATGACTCCGCGTTCGTTGCGTCGCGGACCGCTCGGCCCGTGTCACCGAAACGCCGAGTCCAGCGGCTGGCAGCTCGTCGTCTAACCTCGGCATCCAGGCGACGGCCTCCGGGCGGCCGCGCCTGAGGCGGTTGATGCGGAGCCAGGGATGCCAGAGGCGAGCGTCGGAGTCGTTCACGGTGTCGTTGGCTGGAACCCGATGACTTTGTCGGTGGAGGATCCAGACCGGAATTCGAACATCGGGACCAGAGACGTGCACCGGCCGTTCGAGCGGATGCCGGCGCCATCGACCGAGAGGTAGGCGCCGGCGAAAAATAACGCCCCGGCCTGGACGAGCACCGGGGCGCGGGGCCAGCACGCGCTACTGGATCACCTCATCCGCTCGCAGGAGGATCGTCTGGGGGATCGTGAGGCCGAACGCCTTCGCCGTCTTCATATTGATCACCAACTCGAACTTCGACGGCTGCACGATCGGCAGATTGCTCGGCTTCTCGCCGGAAAGGAGCCGACCGGTATAGAGTCCGGCCGTGCGAAATTCGGTCGTAATGGTCGCACCGTAACTGATCAGGCCGCCGGCGAGCGCGAACTCGCGGTGAAAGTGGATGGTGGGCACCGAGTGACGAGCCGCCAATTCGACGATCCGACCGTGCCGCGCATAAAAGAACGGATCGGTGGCGATTATCAGCGCGGCGCCCGGCTGCGCGGCGATCGTCGCAAAGGCCGCCGCGATTTGGTCGTCGTTGCTGGCCTCCAGGATGCGCAGTCCTCGCCGGGTTTTGCCGGCCGCCTCGCTGGCATCGCGCGCCTCGGTCTTGGCGTTCGGATTCTGCGGATTGACCAGCATCGTTAGCGGCGCTCTGGGGACCAGATCAGTCAGCAGTTCAAGCCGCTTCGGGGTCAGCACGTCGATGAACAGAGTCACCCCGGTGATGTTGCCTTTCGGTTGGCCGAGGCTGGAGACGAGGCCGAATTTGACCGGATCATCGCCGATGGCGATGACGATCGGTATGGCCGAGGTCGCTGCCTTGGCGGCCAGCGCGGCAACGGCGCCGCCGGCCGCGACGATCACCGCTACCTTCTGGGCAACCAGCGCCTCGGCAAGAGCCGGCAGTCGGTCATATCGTCCCTCCGCCCAGGCGAATTCGATCGTCACGTTGCGTCCTTCCGTGTAGCCCGCGTCGTTCAGGCCGTCGCGGAAGGCCCCGACGAACGGCGCGAACGGCTCGGCCGACGCGCTGCTCAAAAAGCCGATCCTCGGGACCTTCGCCTGCTGCGCCCGGGCGGCGAGCGGCGCAAGAATGAGGCTGACAGCGAAAATGACCGCGAGCCCGATCAGCCGCATGGGCACCTCGGTTGGAAACCCTGCGGGGAGTCTAGCCGAAGGCCGCTATGCGCACCAGCGCCCCGCCCAAGGGCACCGGGGCGTCGTGTGTGCGATAGTGCGGGCGTGTGCTTACGCTGCGACGTGGCCCTCGAACCGGATGCTCAGGTCAGGGGTGTACTCGGGGTATCGGGGGGAGCGGCGTCGCTCCCCCTGATCTTCAACTAGAAAACGGCGAGTGGATTCGCCGGCGACCCGGTGCCCCCGACCACCCGCAATGGGGCGACGAGCAGCATGAACTCGTCGCGCTGCTCCTCCGCGCAGGCGCGCGCGAGCGGCTCGAGGAGCGCGTTGTCGAGCAGCGCTACGCCGTACGCGAAGAGCGCCGCGTGGACCGCCCACGGGATGTCGTAGCCGATCGGCAGGTGATCGAGCATGTCCCACACCAGCACGCTCACGTCGTGGTCGCGGAGGAACGGCAGGCAAGACACGTGGAGCCCCGGGCGCTGCTGCTGCATGGGGTTGAAGGGGCGGCCGTAGGGTCGCTCGGGGTCCTGAGCCTGCCACGCTTCGCGCCCGGAGTAGACGCAGACCGCGTCGCCGGGCTCGAGCCGGATGCCGCGCTTGGTGAGGATGTCGTCGAGTTCCCAGCCGTGCACCGGCCGGTCATGCGTCACGCAGGGGACGCCGCGGTGCCGGGGGGACGTCGAGCATGACCGCGCGGGTCATGATGCCCTCGGCCCAGTGCTCGACGGACCCGAACCGCGCGCCCTCGAACGTGATCTCTTTCTTTGGGTCGCGCCCATTCCACATCCACTCCTCGTCCCAGGTACATGTGTTTACTATGGTTTCCCTGTTAAATTCGTTGTTAGCCTGTTTGGCTGTAAACCTGGCTGTTCCTCAGCCAGCACATGGCCGTCCAGTGGGTGGCGGCTTTGCCCTCCTTGATCCACTGCTCTGCCGTCCCGCGTTGGTTGTAGAAGCGGACGACGGCGCGGTTCGTCCCGGTCAAGGTGGTGACGATGAGGCCCACCCGTGGGCGCCCGAGGCGCTCCGGGAGCCCTTTGAGGCCGCGCCGCGGTACACGCCGCCGGCGGAGCAGCGACCACCACGACGGTGATCGACGACGCGGATCCGACGCAGGTCGGAGAGACGGTCACGTTCACCGCGACCGTCGCGCGAACTGCTTCGGGGGGCAAGGGCGTGCCGACCGGGACGGTGCAA
>JAHFDK010000425.1 GCA_023249095.1 Candidatus Rokuibacteriota bacterium
GCCGCTGGAGAAGACCCCGTGAACACTCGCAGAGAATTCATCGAGGAATCCGCCGGCGCTATGGCCGGCATCGCGTTCGTAGGCTGCGGCCTGGCGGACACCGCGTCGGCCCAGGCCCAGACGCGCCGCCGCGAAGTGGTGGTGAACGGCCGGCGCGTGAAGACCGTCGACGTGCACGCGCATTGCAGCGTCCCCGAGGCGATGGCCCTGATGAACTTGAAGGTGGCGCCGGAAACCCTGCTCATGTCGAAGGCCTCGGATCGGATCCGCGCGATGGACGAGCAGGGCATCGACGTCGAGGCGCTCAGCATCAATCCGTACTGGTACAAGGCCGACCGGGACGTCGCCCGCCAGTTGATCCGTGTTCAGAACGAGAAGCTCGCCGAAGCCTGCGCGGCGAACCCCGACCGCTTCGTGGCGTTCGCCTCGGTGGCGTTGCAGCACCCCGACCTCGCCGCCGAGCAGCTCGAAGAAGGGGTGAAGAAGTACGGGCTCCGCGGCGCCGGCGTGGGCGGCAGCGTCAACGGCGAAGAGCTGGCCGATCCGAAGTTCCACCCCTTCTGGGCCAGGGCCGAGCAGCTCGGCGTCCTGGTGTTCATGCATCCCCAGGCGGCGGGTGCGCCGGTCGACCTGCAGAACCGGCTGAAGGGTAGCGGCGGGCTGGGCAACGTCATCGGTAACCCGCTCGAGACCACGATCGCGCTCTCGCACCTGATCTTCGAGGGCACGCTCGACCAGTTCCCCGGGCTGAAGATCTGCGCGGCGCACGGCGGCGGATATCTGCCCTCGTACGCGGGCCGCTCCGATGCGGGCTGCGTGACGTTCCCCGACCGGTGCACGAAGCCGCTCAAGAAGAAGCCGACGGAATATCTCCGGCAGCTCTACTTCGACTCGCTCGTCTTCACTCCCGAAGCGCTGCGCCACCTGGTGGCCGAGACCGGGTCGGGCCAGATCGTCATGGGCACCGACTATCCGTTCCCGTGGACGAAGACCTCGGTGGACCACATCCTCGGCACGCCGGGCCTGACGGACGACGAGCGCGTCGCGATACTCGGCGCGACGGCCGCGAAGCTGCTCGGGATCAAGTCGTAGCCGCGCCCCGCGATCACCGCAGTGACCGCGGTGATCGGGCGACGCCGCTCACACCCGGCGTTGCAGGAAGTCGGTCACGAGCGGCCAGGCGAGATCGGCGTAGTGCGGCTGGAAGCCGTCGTTGTCGGGGTGGCGGAAGCCGTGGTTGGCGTCGGAGAAGAAGTGCCACTCGACGGGCTGGCCGTTGGCGATGAAGCTCTGCCACAGCGGGCCCTGGATCGCGGGCGTCGCGATGTAGTCCTTGCCGCCGCAGAACACGAGCGAGGCACACTTGAGCGACCTGGCGAGCTTGAACGCGTGTCGGGGCCGGTGCGACGATTCCGGCTCGTCGCGGACGGACGGATAGTAGAGGACGAGCGCGCGCAGCTGCGGATGGTCGGCCGCGAAGGGGATGAGGAGTCGTCCGCCCATGCAGTGCCCGATGGCCCCGGTGCGGCCTGGGTCCGAGCTCATGCGCCCGGTGAGGTAGAGCCAGGCCTCGTCCATCTTGCCGAGGAACTCCGCGTCGGAGTGCTTGGCCTGCAGATCGGCGCCTTGGCCGATGTGCGTCGTTCCCGGAATCCCGAACATGTTGAACAGGCTCGGCGCGAGGACGTTGAAGCCGAGCGTGGCGAGTCGGTACGCGTCGATCTTGTAGTCGGCCGTGACGCCGTGCGCGTGGTGCACCATCATGATCCCGGGTCGCCGGCCGGCGCCCTCGGGGTAGGCCGCGTAGCCAGGAATGCCGTCGGCCTCCAGCGTGAGCATGCGCGCCACGACGGTCATCGTGGTTCTCCGTTGGTGCCGGTGCGCTCCTTGATCGAGACGCGCCAATGGATGCGGTCTTCCTCTGGCGGGTAGTCGCCGGCCGCCCGGTGGTACGAGCAGCGGTTGTCCCAGATGACGATGTCGCCCTTGCGCCACCTGTGGCGGTACTCGCCGTCTGGCTGGATCATGCAGCCGGTCAGCTCCTCGATCAGCGCGTCGCTCTCGTGCGCTTCGAGTCCCTCGATCCTCAAGATCTTTCCGGGATCGAAGTAGAGCCCCTGGCGGCCGGTCTCGGGATGGGCCCGGATGATCGGATGAAAGACGGGCGTCCAGTCCCGGTCTTCCTCGTTGAGCAGGGCGGTCGCCTTGCGGCGGCCGCCGTAGGTGAAGGCCCCAACGCGTCCGTCGAGGCGCTGCTTGAGCCGTTGCGGCAAGGCGTCGTACGCCGCGTACATGCTGGCGAACAGCGTGTCGCCACCCCTGCTCGGGACTGCCAAGGCATAGAGCTGCGTCGCCTTGAACGGTTCTTCATCGTACGCGCCGTCGGTGTGCCATCCCTCGGCGCCCCGCCGATAGATCGCCATGTCGAGCATGCCGTCAGCCCCGAACTTGTTGACCCCCAGCTGGGTGATCTCGGGATGGTCCGGGTGGCGCGTCGACTTCGACGGGTGCGGCAGGACGAGCCCGAAGCGACGGCTGTAGCGCAGGAAGTCTTCGATCTGGAGCTCCTGGCCCGGCACCACGACGACGTTGTAGTCGAGCCACGCTCGATAGATCGCGGCGAAGCCCGCGTCGTCGAGCGTCTTGACGTCAACTCCAAGAATCTCCGCGCCGATCTGCTTCCCGAGACGTCGAACCTGGATCATCGATCCGTCCTCTCCTGGATCTGGACCGCTGCTCAGTAGTACGCCACGCCACCGTTCGCGTGAATGGTCTGGCCGGTGATGAAACCCCCGTCGTCGGTGACCAGGAACAGGCAGGTGGCGGCGATCTCGTCCACCGTCCCCTGACGTCCCAGTGGAATGCCGACGGCGGTCGGCGTTCGTCCCTGGTACCACTCGGGATTGGCCCGCGCGGTGTCGATGCTGCCGGGCGAGACCACGTTGACCCGGATATTGTGCGCAGCAAACTCGGAGGCAAGGCCGCGCGCCAGCCCCACCAGGCCCATCTTCGCCGCCGAGACGTGGGCGCGCCCGGATCCGCCCATGAAGGCCCCTTCACCGGTGAAGAACACGATCCGCCCGTACCGGTTCTTGACCATCGAGTCGATGACCGCCCGCGTGAGGTAGACAGCCCCGTCGAGGACGACGCTCCGCACCGCCTCCCAGTCCTGAGCTGTCAGCTCCGTGAAGGGCTTGTGAGGGCGGATCGCGGCGTTGTTGATGAGAATATCGACCCGGCCGAACTCGGAGAGGACCTTGGCCGCCATCGCTTCGACCTGGTCCTTCTTGCCGACGTCGGCCACGATGGAAAGCGCCTTGACCCCCCGCGCCTGGGCCTCCCGCGCCACGGCGTCGGCCTCCGCCTGGTTCGTCCGTGCGTTGACCACGACGTGAGCGCCTTCCGCGGCCAGCTTCAAGACCGTCGTCCGGCCGATGTTCCGACCCGAGCCGGTCACCAGCGCGACCTTGCCATCGAGCTTACCCATGGGTACCCCTCCTGGAGATCATCACATCCTTAGCACGCGCTCGGCGTTGCCGTGGGCGATCTTTTCGATGATCCTCATGACTGAGCCCTCCCGAGGTGTCCCGCGAACCATTCGAGGATGTGGCGGAACCGCTCGAGACGATGGCGCGGCTTGCCGGAGCGCGACATCTCGTGGTTCTCGCCGGGGAAGCGCACGAAGCGTACCTCGCGCCGGAGCTTCTTCAGGGCGACGAAGAGCTGCTCGGCCTGCTCGATGGGGCAGCGCAGGTCGTCCTCGGAGTGAATGATCAGGAGCGGGGTCACGATGTTCTTGGCGTACGTGAGGGGCGAGCGCTCGATGTAGCGCGCCATGTCCTCCCACGGAAGTGCGCCTCCGAGCTCCACCACGTTGAAGCTGTGTCCGATGTCGCTCGTGCCGAACATCGTGTACTGGCAGTTCACCGCGCGCTCCGAGCACGCGGCCTTGAAGCGGTCCGTGTGCCCCACGGCCCAGCTCGTGAGGAATCCGCCGTAGCTCCCGCCCAGGACCCCGAGCCGTTCCGGGTCGATGAACGCGTGACGCCGGAGCGCCTCGTCGAGCGCGGCCATGACGTCCGCGTAGTCGCCGCCGCCCCAGTCGCCGACCACCGCCTGGGCGAAGGCCTCGCCGTAGCCCTGGCTGCCGCGCGGGTTCGTGTAGATCACGGCGTACCCTGCGCCGGCGTACACCTGGAATTCGTCGAAGAAGTTG
>JAHFDK010000150.1 GCA_023249095.1 Candidatus Rokuibacteriota bacterium
AACGCCGTCAACGCGCCCTCGGACGGCTGACACCCATCGAGTTTGAGACAATAAAAAACGCGGCCTCAGCCGCGTAAGAAAATATCAACCCCAGCTGTCAACTAAACCTTCAGCAGTCCCGAAGGCCAAAATCGGAGCGCCCCACACTCCACCCCATATGGCTGGCTTGGCCATGTACTCGTGTAGCTCGACGACAGGCTCATCACAAGTAATTAACGCCCTTCGAGTCCCATAAAGGGTCACATGGCGTGTCATGAGGATGCCGGCGATATGTGTCGCCGTTTTTGCTGAAGACTCCAAGTCTTCTTTCCGAGGGATTGGCAGTTGCGACGGATCGGCGCGGAAACGTTCGACATCTGCAACAAGTGCGTCGAGGTCCTTGGAAGGGAACGACCGGTCAGTGGCCGACAATTCGCGCGCGAGATGTCCAGGTCCGCCGACCTCCAAGACCCGGGCCATCTGCTCGGCAAACATTGCACGCCGGCGCAGACGCGCAGAACGGCTGCGCGTCATCTGCACAGCCAGAAAGAGACACAGCCATTGATGCGCTTCGTCGTCCATGGCCCCCGGGCCGGCGGCATCCATGAGTACGATCGAGGCCGAGGCCTTCCTCTCCACCTCGGAAAGCCATGCTTCCCAATAGACCGGAGACGAATCATCGTCTGGCTCATCGAGTCGATAGAAGTCAGTCTCCAACGCGGCCTGGGCCGGAGAGAGTTCGTAAGCGTTCCGCCCGCGCAGAAGGTCAACGACTCTTACTCGCCCATCGACAGCCCAGCGCTCAAGGTAGAACCGGGGGACGAGATGATGGCGTCTTGGCTCCTGCCCCGCCGCTGTCATTGCAGCGGCCCGCGCAGCTGCCGTAGCCCAGAGGTCATACGTAAGTTCCGTTCCCATTACAGGAGCGTATCCAGAGACAACAGCACTGTCGGAACTGTGTCTGACCAGCCGTCATTCCAACTAACCTGCTCACACCTTCGGAACCGGGACACTCCATTTCGGCATCCTGCTGCCAGTGCCGTCGGATCGTCGCCCGGCAGCACGTCCTTGACATCAACGGCAGGAAGCGCCTGCGAGCTGCCGTGCTCCGCACCCTCGCAGCATCTCCCCGACCTGGCCGAGCTCAACCTGCTACGAGCTTCCCCGACGGGGCGGGGTAAATGTCGCCCCTCCGGATTGGTGAGCTGGACAGTTTCTCCTTCTGGGCCGGCCGCTTTTCCTTGTGCGTCCTCAACTGCTGCGGGCTACGTTCGACTGCCCCTGCAGCACCCCCGGCCAGCACGAACAGGCCTGCCTAGGTTCGCGATGTTGCGCGTTCGAACCGGAGACCGCTTACGGCTCGATGAGCCCGGTGCGGATGGCGAACCTTGTGAGGTCCAGCCGGTCGCGCAACCCTAGTTTTTGCAGGACGTTCGCCCGATGCCGGTCCACGGTCTTCACGCTGATACTGAGGATGTCGGCGATCTCCTTGGTGGAGTTCCCTTCTGCGATGAGCTTCGTGATCTGCTCCTCGCGGGGCGTGAGGATGCTGTCCGGCATCCGGTCACCACGCCGGTCGCGCTCCAGATAGTCGCGGATGAGCGCCGTGACAGCGCCAGGGTAAAGGAAGGACTCCCCGCGCATCGCTGCGCGGCATGCCTCGATGAGGTCGCGGTCGGCGACCGACTTGAGCACATAGCCAGAGGCACCGGCGCGCAGCGCCTCGAAAAAGTACTGTTCGTTGTCGTACATCGAGAGGATGAGGATCCGTACGTCGGGGGCGCTGCGTGATATCTGCCGTGCCGCCTGGATTCCGGTCATTTGGGGCATTGCGATGTCGAGAATCGCGAGGTCTACCCCGCCTGCGGCCGCTGCGGCGACTGCTTCTGTGCCGTCGGCGGCCTCGGCCACGACGGTGAGGTCGGGTTCTGCGTCGAGGATCATGCGAAGGCCTCGGCGGACCAGGGCGTGGTCGTCGGCGAGCAGGATGCGCGTGGGTTCGGCCATCGGCTTAGCTCTCTGCCCTTGCCCGGGCAACGACCAGGCGAACGTCGGTCCCCCCGTTCGGTCGTGCGGTGATCGTCAGCTCGGCACCGATGAGCAGGGCGCGCTCGCGCATCCCGCGGATGCCTGCGCCCTCGCGGAGGTCCCCGCCCTGCCCGTCGTCGAGAATCCGGAGGGTCAGCCCTTTCGTCGTCGAGGTGAGCGCGAAATGGACTCGTGTCGCGTGCGCGTGCCGGGCGACATTGGTGAGTGCCTCCTGAGCGATGCGGTAGAGCACGAGCTCGACCTCCCCGCTGAGTTCGGGGAACTCGTCGTCGAGCTCCCAGACCACCGGGATCCCGCTTGAGCGGGAGAACTCCGAGCCCAGTGCACTCAGTGCGCTCCGTAGGCCGAGGTCCGCGAGCACGCCCGGGCGCAGGCGCTGCGCCACCTGTCGGACCTCCTCCAGGCTCGCGCGGACCGCTTCCTGGGCGACGAGGCTCTCCTCGCGGAGATCGTCCGGAGATCGGTCTACAACCCGCTTGAGACTGAGGAGAGCGACAGTTAGGCTCTGGCCGATCTGGTCGTGCAGTTCCCGGGAGATCCGCTGACGTTCTCCCTCCTGCGCGGCCAGCGCGAGGGCGCTGCTCGCACTGTTCTCCGCCTCCAGCCGGTCGAGCATCTCATTGAAGGTGCGGATGAGGTCCTTGAGGTCACCATTGCCGGCCTCGGTCGCCCGATCGCCACCGCGTCGCAGCAGGCCCACCCGGCGCATCACGGTCGTCAATTCGTCGAGTGGCGCGAGGCTGGCCCGAACCAGGGCAGCGTTGGCAGCGAGGATGAGAGCCAGTCCAATGAGGAGGACCGGTACCTCGGTGAGCAGGACGGGCGAGGACACCGTCGCCGGCGAGAGCGCCAACACTAGCGTGCCGATCGCAAAGAGCAACCCATTGATGATGAACAGCCGCCAGAACAGCAACTGTGCCGGTCCCTTCGGAGGCAGGCCGGATGTCGCGCCGGCAGCCCTGGTTTCGAGCGGAGTCCGCATGCGACTAGCCTGACCCGGCTTGCGTCCTTTGTCCATGAGGGCTGGCACCCACGGGCGTCGCAGTCCCGGGCGCGAGGCGCACCGGAAATGGGTGTCAGGCCCAATGGCACCCCCACACCCGCGAGGGGAGACTGAATGTACCCCAAGAACCGGCGGAACGGAGGGCCAAATTGGAGACCACCCACTCCACAATGCCCGGCTCCGGGGTGCTGCACGACTGCCTGACCCGCGACGGCCAGCAATTCCGCATCCTCGTCACGCGTCCCGGCGGACGCGAAATCTTCGTTTACGACCCGGCGGACCCCGACCGGGTGGTGGCAAGGATCGTGCTCGAGGAGGACGAGGCCGATCAGGTCGCCGAGCTCCTGCACAGCCAGCCGATCACCGATCGCATAGCCGAACTCGAACGCCGGGTCGCCCAGCTCGCAGAGAGCGGGCGATGACGGCAGGGAGCGGGCGATGACGATTGTGGACCCGCCCAAGTCGTCGATTCACGCCGGAGGCTCGGTTGATGGACGCGACTCGGCCGGACCGGCGAACTGACAAGCCAGGTACTCGCAGGATCATTCCGGGAGAGGACCCGATGGAGCACCTCAGCAGATTCGCCCGCGAATTCCTTAAGGCGCTCAGGAACCTTCTGCCCATCGTTCTCGTCGTTGTTCTGTTCCAACTGCTGGTCTTCCGCTCGATGCCCGATGACCCACTGGGGCTGGTGGCGGGACTCCTGATTGTGGCTGTGGGCATTGCCCTGTTCCTGCATGGCCTGGATCTGAGTATCTTCCCGGTGGGCAAGAACCTGGCTAACCAGTTCGTCCGGAGCGGGGCCCTGGGGTTGTTGCTGCCTTTTGGGTTTGCCATTGGCTTTGCTGCCTCCGTTGCTGAGCCGGCGGTGATCGCTGTCGCGGAGCAGGCCCAATTGGTCAGCGGTGGCCGGATCAATGCACTGGTGCTGCGCTTCGTCATCGCCGTGTCGGTGGGACTGGTCTTGATCCTGGGCGTCCTGCGTGTCCTGCGGGGTTGGGCGGTGTACAAACTGCTGATCGCCGGCTACGCGATGGCGCTGGGACTCACCTATATTGCCCCGCCGGAGATCATTGGTCTTGCCTACGATTCGGGCGGGGTCACCACCAACATCGTCAGTGTCCCGCTGATCGCGGCGATTGGTCTCGGCCTGGCCAACTCCATCAGGGGACGCAGCCTGCTCGCCGACGGCTTTGGCCTGGTCGCGCTTTGCGTAATGGTGCCGATGATCGGGGTTCAGCTCTACGGCATCTGGGTCTACAGCTTCGGCGATTCCGGGCCGTCTCCGCCGGTGACCGACGCAGGGGACGGCCCAACGGATTGGGTGGTCGGCATGATCCTTGGCCTCGCCTCGATGGTCCGGGAGGTCCTGCCTATTGTGGCCGTTGTTTTGTTCTTCCAATGGGTCGCCCTGCGGCGGAGGCTGCCCCACCCGGTGCGGGTCGTCACCGGCTTCATCATGGTTCTGGTGGGACTGTATGCGTTCGTGGTGGGACTCAAGCTCGGTTTGTTCCCGCTCGGGACCCTGATGGCGGAGCAGCTGATCGAGCAGGGAGTCCCGGCCCTGATCCTGCTCTTCGCGCTGCTCATTGGCTTTGCGGTCACCATGGCAGAACCCGCCCTGGTGGCTATCGGAGAACAGGCGCAGGACGCGTCTCCGGGCAAGATCAGCGCGTTCGCCGTCAGGGTCATTGTCGCCGTTGGTGTAGCGCTCGGGATCGGCTTCGGTGTCTACCGCATTCTGGTGGGAGGACCGTTCCACTACTTCATCATGGCCGCCTATGCGGTCGCTATCGTGATGATGTTCCTCGCCCCGAAGTACATCATCGCACTGGCCTTCGACCTGGGCGGGGTGACGACGTCGGAGGTCACGGTGCCGCTGGTAACCGCCCTCGGGATCGGCCTTGCGGCCGCCGTGGAGGGCCGGAACGTGTTGATCGACGGCTTTGGCCTGATCGCCTACGCCTCCATCTTCCCTGTCATCTCCGTCATGGCGTATGCCATGGTGATGGAGAGATTTCCCCGGCTTCGGAAGGAAGCGCCGTGAAATTCACAGCAGTCATCGTGATCGCCCCGGACGAGCTTGAAGACAAGGTGATTGAACACGCCCAGAAGTCCGGTGCCACGGGTGTGACAATTTTGCCGGGCAAGGGCATCGGGGGCGAGGCCAGGAAGACGTTTTTCGGGCTCACCTTCGAAGGGACGCAGTCCGTGCTGCTGATGATCGTGGGGACACACCTGACAGCGCCGATCCTGAAGGAACTGCACTCGATATTGGTTCAAGGTACGGAATCCCGCGGCCTGGCCTTCGCGATCCCGATCGAGCACCTGACCGGGATCGATATGCGGCAGGTGGTCAGGTTCGAGGAGCATCTGCGCCGCGAGGGCTCCTAACCCGGTCCAGCACTTTACAAGGAGGAAAGAGATGCTCACCGTCAAAGATGTCATGGTCCCCGAGGTCGTCACGATCTCCCCGTACAGCACATTGCGGGAGGCACTGTCGATGATGAAGGAGCGCCAGGTGAAGAGCCTGGTGGTGGAACGGCAGCACGCGCACGACGCCTACGGCATGTTGAGCTACAGGGAACTCCTGGACACAGTCGTTGCGCAGGAGGGCGATGTGGACCTCCTGAACGTTTATGATGCTGCCACGATCCCTGCGATCACCGTCAACGAGCAGCTGTCGGTGCGTCAGGCGGCGGCCCTGATGAGCCGCTATCACCTCAGCCGGCTCATCGTAGTCGAAGGCAATCAGCTCGTCGGGCTGCTGGCCATGAATGACATCCTGGCCCGGCTCATGGAGGAACTGACGTGACATTCACGCGGCTGCGCTGACCTGGACGTCGCCGCGGGACATTGTTTGTCGGGACAACTCGAGGATTCACCGTATGGACCAGAAGTCACCGGACCCCCGCCCCCGTTCATTCCTGTTCGGAGCGGGGAGTTCTTCTGAGTTGCTGCGCCTCGGTTCCATCCTGCGCAAAGAGACTGTCGGCGGCGCGCTGCTGGTGGTGGCTGCGATCATCGCGCTGGTCTGGGCAAACTCCCCGCTGTCTGCCGGCTACTTCCAGCTGAGGGATATCCGCGTCGGATACGAACCGTGGCATCTGGAGCTCAGCCTGGGCGAGTGGGCGTCGGACGGTCTGCTGGCCGTCTTCTTTTTCCTCGTTGGCCTGGAACTTAAGCGGGAGTTCCTGATCGGGGATCTGCGCGAGCCCGGCAAGTCGGTCGTGCCGGTTGCCGCTGCCGCCGGCGGGGTCGCCGTTCCCGCCATCATCTACTCCGTGGTCAACGTGGCCAGTCCCGAAACGCTGAGGGGGTGGGCGATCCCGACGGCGACGGACATCGCGTTCGCCGTCGCTGTCCTGGCCCTGATCGGTTCGCACCTGCCCGGTGCCTTGCGGATTTTCCTCCTGACACTCGCCGTGGTGGATGACCTGATCGCCATTGGCATCATCGCGGTCTTCTATTCGCACGACATTCGTCCGGAACCGCTGCTGGTTGTGCTGCTCGCCTTGAGTTCCTACACCCTTCTTGCACACAGGTACCGGCGGTTCTTCGGCACACGAGGAGCGGCCTGGCTGATCCTGCTTCCTTTGGGCGCTGCCGCCTGGGTGCTGGTCCACAATTCAGGAATTCACGCCACTGTTGCAGGGGTCATGCTGGGCTTCGCTGTTCCGCTGGCTCACTCCAAAAGCGGACGGGACCCGGGTGGGGGGTTGGCCGAGATCCTGGAGCACGGGCTGCGGCCCGTTTCAGCTGGTATCGCCGTGCCAGTGTTTGCCTTCTTTGCCGCCGGTGTACAAGTGGGCGGCCGGGACGGGATCGGCTCCCTGTTCGCTAACCCGGTGGCCGTCGGGATTATCATCGCCTTGGTCGTGGGCAAACCAGTCGGGATCCTCGGAACGGTCTGGCTTCTGACCAAGGCCACCAGGGCAAGACTGGACCGCTCCATCAAATGGATCGATATTTTCGGGGTTTCGCTCCTCGGCGGGATCGCTTCACGGTTTCCCTGCTGGTCGCGGAGCTCAGCTTCGGCCACGGCAACAACTATGGTGATCAGGCGACGACAGGGATCCTGGCGGCGTCCCTCATCGCCTCACTGCTGGCCGCTGCGGTCCTGCTGCCCAGGAACCGGCACTACCGACAGGCCAGCTTGCCCCGGCCTGCCAGCGCGGCCGGCTCGGGCTCCGGAGAGTCTTCGCAATCTGCTGCATGAACTCTCCGACGCAACGGGCCTGGCACCGACCGCAGCAAAGTTGCCGCCGACCTGCCACGGCAACCCGCTGCAACAGATCATGGAGGGGCCAACGGCAAGCGCGACGTCGTAGACGGACATCTTGCATAGCCTCGACCTCGTGACCCGGCCGGGCCTGGAGTCGTGAACCCACGCCCGTGATGCATAGGCACAGCCTGGAGGATCGCCAGAGTCCGCACCAACTCTCAAGTCCGGGATGGGTCGCGAAACTACCACCTGATCGGCTGCTTTGCTTAGGCGTGGGGCGCGGCAGGGCTGCAACACCTACCTCACAACTTTTCGCCAGACACCGCCGTAAGGCGGCTAGGCCCACTGCCGGGACGACTACTCAGGACGGGCCGCTGAGCCTTTGAATGAACTCATCGGCCTGGGCCAGGTTCCGCGCCATCTTGGCCCGCTGTTGCACAGCCCTCTCCAGGAATTCCGCCAGCGCCACGGATTTGTCCGGCGACGCGCTGTCCGGCGCTCCAAGGAGGGCAAGGATTTCAGCCATTTCTTCCAGCGAGAATCCCAAAGGCTTCATCTGCTTGATGACCATGAGGCGCTCGAAGTCGTCCTCCGAGAACACCCTGAACCCGCCGTCCGTCCGGGCAGTAGCAGGCAGCAGCCCCACGTCGTCATAGTGCCGAATGGTCCGCAGGGAAAGGCCAGTCCGCTCTGCCAATTCGCCGATATGCATGGTTTTGGTGCTGCTGGTCTTGACCGTCATCAGCGCCTCCGTCCTGTTCGGATTTAAACTCTACCATCACGTTAGAGTAGGGTTATCTATGGTCGGGTGAGACCTTCAAGACTAGGTCCCCTTCTTGCCGGCGCGGCGCTGCGCCCCCCAGTCATTTGCAAAAACGAAGCCGCACCCGCGCGTCTTCTTGACCATGAACGGAGCCAGCAATGGCCACCAAAACCGCCGGGGATGCCCCCGCTTACACTCCCGAACAGCTTCAGTCTGTTCGGGAAACCCTGAAGTCCCCGCGCCGGCTCAAGACCGAGGTCCTCGCGGGCCTCGTCGTCGCACTGGCCTTGATTCCGGAAGCGATCGCGTTCTCGATCATTGCCGGCGTCGATCCCCGTCTGGGCCTTTTTGCCTCGTTCACGATGGCCGTGACCATCGCATTCGTCGGCGGCCGTCCCGCCATGATTTCGGCCGCCACCGGGGCCATCGCCCTGGTCATCGCGCCGCTGGTGAAGTCCCACGGCGTGGACTACTTCATTGCCGCCGTCATCCTTGCCGGGATCTTCCAGGTCATCCTCGGACTCTCCGGGGTCGCGAAGCTGATGCGCTTCATTCCCCGCTCGGTGATGGTGGGCTTCGTCAACGCCCTGGCCATCCTGATCTTCATGTCCCAGGTCCCCGAACTGATCGGCGTCCCCTGGCTGGTCTACCCGCTGGTGGCGCTGGCGCTGGTGATCGTGTTCGGCCTGCCCAAACTCACCAACGTCGTTCCCGCCCCGCTGGTCGCGATCGTGGTCCTGACCCTCATTACCGTCCTGGCTTCCGTCGCCGTCCCCACGGTCGGGGACAAGGGCGACCTGCCCGAATCGCTGCCGTCCCTGTTCATCCCCAATGTGCCGTTCAGCCTTGAGACGCTGCAGGTCATCTTCCCGTTCGCGCTGGCCATGGCCTTCGTGGGCCTGTTGGAATCCCTGATGACCGCCAAACTCGTCGATGACGTCACCGACACCCGGTCCCACAAAACCCGCGAGGCCTGGGGCCAGGGCGTGGCGAACATCGTCACCGGCTTCACCGGCGGCATGGGCGGCTGCGCGATGATCGGCCAGACCATGATCAACGTCAAGGCCTCCGGAGCCCGCACCCGGATCTCGACGTTCCTGGCCGGTGTTTTCCTGCTTATCCTCGTCGTAGCCCTCGGCGGCGTCGTTTCCGTGATCCCCATGGCGGCGCTCGTCGCGGTGATGATCTTCGTTTCCTGGGCAACGTTCGACTGGCACAGCATCCACCCCCGCACCCTGAAGATGATGCCTAAGAGCGAAACCCTGGTTATGGTTGCCACGGTCATCGTCACGGTAGCCACCCACAACCTGGCCATTGGTGTCGGCGTCGGCGTGCTGGTGGCGATGGTAATGTTCGCCCGCCGCGTGGCCCACTTCGTCACCGTGGAGCGGACCGTCAAGAACATTGAGGGCCACGAGACCGCCACCTACACCGTGGACGGCGAGCTGTTCTTTGCTTCCTCCAACGACCTCTACACCCAGTTCGAATACGCACATGATCCGGAGCACGTCATCATCGACATGCACGCCTCCCACCTTTGGGACGCCTCCACCATCGCCGCCCTGGACGCCATTACCGAGAAGTACCACCACCACGGTAAAGACGTGAAGATCGTCGGCCTCAACGACGCCAGCATCCTGATGCGTGAACGGCTCGGCGGCAAACTCGGCGGCGGACACTGAACCAACCCGTGATCCTCAAGAGCTCCCCTTGCAACTGGAAGGGGAGCTCTTTACATCTGGGGGTGCAGACCAAGGCCAAAAAGCTAGATTCACTTTCCGGCAAGACGATCATCTCGCCCACCGATATCGGGAACGCGGCACGGCAGGGCTGCGACACCCATGCCCCATCATTCGCCAGTTAACGTCCAGAAGGCAGGTAGGTGCGTCCCAGGCGCACCTGACGCGGGTGCCTCCCGGCAACCAATTGCGTAACCCGAATACGACGGGTTACTGCTCACGCGTGCGACTCGTTGATCCGCCGAGCCAGGTTCTCGAAGTTGCCCAGCGTGGTCTGCGAGAGCTTCCCGACCTTGGCCGGGTTGCGGAGCAGGATCTCCGCCGGACGCCAATGATCGAACTTGCCGTCCAACGCCTCCAGCCTGAGGATCAGCCGATCGGGATGCTTAGGCAGGTCTCCCACCTTGTGCGAAGTGCCAAATGCCTCGTTGTACAGCCCGAGGTAGTCACCTATGGTGAACAGATCTTCGATGTCGCTGTGCTTTTGCTCCAGGACGGATCCGACGAACACCACACGTTTGCTGGCGATCTTGTTCGCCTTCATCGCGGCCTCGACCTTCCCGCCACCCTCCGTGCCGGAGTCGAGGAGCACGGTGACGGACACCTTCTGCCCGAGGAGGGCCACAAAGGCGGGGACGTTCGATGCGCCTCCGGCCGGGAGGATCCGCCAGAGCTCGTCGAGCCCGTCGCGTCCCTGGTCGCGGAGGTGCCGGCTGATCACGTCGAGGTATGCCAAGTCCGACGGGCCCTCCACGAGCAGATTCCGTTCCCCGATGAAGAGGTTCTGCGACAAGTCGTATCCGAGGGCGGCCTGCAGCGGGAAGGCACTGTCCTCGCCGACCTCCAGGGCATCTGAGGACGTCACGGAGCCGATGTCCTCACCGCGGTCCTCCACAACGCGCACGCGCTCGATCTCCTCGACCATGAACGGCGAATGAGTCGTGTAGATGACCTGCCCGACGGGTGCGAGGCGCTTGTTGATGAAGCGCAGGAAGTCACGCTGGGCCTTGGCATGGAGCGTGAGCGCGGGCTCGTCGAGCAGGATTACCACGTCGTCGCGCTCCTCGAACTCGCTGAAGGCCGCGAGGAAGGAGAAGAACCACTGGTAGCCAGACGACCTGAGGGAGAAGTTGTTCGTGAAATCGTGCTTGCGATCCTCGACGCGGAAGTTGAGGTAGCGCACGACGCTCGTCTGGCCGTTCGAGGCTGCAACGGTCTCTGGTTCGATCTCCACCTTGATCCGCAGCTCAGGGTTCGTGCTCCAGTACTCAGCCATCTCGCGGGAGAGGTCGCTGGATACGGCCTCTAGTTCCGCGGTGCGGGACTCGAACTCTGCGTCAGTCACGGAGTCGATGTCGGTGTCGGCCAGCCGGAGCAGCGCGCGGGCCGTCTGCTTCGGCGACGCACCGGGCTGCTCGTTGTCCAGAGTGCGCAGAGTGGCGACGTCCACTCGCCCCTCGAGGTTCTGGTATGACGCGAAGCGGAAGAACTTCGGCATCCGCGATCGCACAGTCTTCCTCGCGATCGCCCCCAGGTCCTCTGCATCGCCGATCAGGGACGTGATCCTCTCCAACACCTCGGCGTCGGCAGCGGCGTTCTCGTCAGGGACCTCTTCGGTCTCCCCGGCCGCGTCGACGACGGCTGGCGCAGGCTTAGGCTTGGCTGCGAGGGCCTCCTTGAGCGATGCGACTGTGTCGTGCGCCTCCAAGAGGGCCTCGGCGTCTGCATGATCTTTGAGCACGTTCTTCAAGAACTGGGCCTCGTCGACCGGCACCCCTACCCAGAGACTGCCATTGTAACGTCGTCCGATAGTCACGGTCTCCGCCGTGACGACGCCCTCACCTAATTCGTCACGGAGCGCTTCGAGGTCATCTTCGTCCAGCTGGAAGGTTGCTTGGATGGGCGACACCACGGAGAGGTCTTCTTTCCTGCCGTCGCGCTTCCACCGCCAGCGGGGGTAGTCGTCCCGCTCTACGAACGTATCTCCGTAGACCGGATTCAACCGGTAGAGCGCGTCCAGCATCGTCGATTTACCCGACTCGTTCATACCGACCAAGGTCGTCACATCCGACTCCACCGATACCTCGGTCGAGTCCAACACGTTCTTGTACCGGCGAACCCGGAACGATGCCAGCTTCATTGCTCCCCTTCTGCAGACCTTCGTGATGCTCGTTCAGCATACTTTGAGCCTCCGACATTCGAGCGGCGGAACACTCGGCCGATTCTGCCCACCCCTCGATTTCACCGGAGACCGCGGTGAGGTGGTTGGGCCTGAGCCTCGTTTACGCATAGACACTTTAGATCGGACTCCCGGGGGAGTGCACACCTAAGTATGCATGCGTAATGACATGCGGTTATGTCCCAAAACGGACATCCCGGCGTGGGAGTTTTGGAGGCTCAGCTCTCGTCGAACGGCAGGCGGACGACCTCATCGCCCGGGTCTTCCGGACTTGCTGGCGGAGCCGCGCTCAGGTGGTCCTGGTACAGCGCGTCCGAGGCGCTCTGGTCGTAGGTGTCGGAGAGGCCTGCACCCTTGGTCCCGAGGACCTGCTCCCAGTTGAATCCCATACACACGACTTTATCGGCCGGTATCGAACTCGTGAAGGATCGCCTCGACGCGCGCGGTGAGTTCGTCGGCGCGCTTGAGGATCTGCTCTTCCTCCTCATGTGACATCTGCCGCCGGGGGCTGGCCTGCATCGCAGCCGCAGCAGGCCCCGGCCCAGGTGCGGGCTCCGGACCGTCGAGCAGCAGTGCCGCGGCACTGATGACTGCCGACAGTGAGGATGGATGCATGGAGCGGTAGGCATCGATCCATCCCCAGCGGTCCACGGCTGGCAGCATGCCGATGCAGAGGTGCCAGTCCGGATTGGGGTCCGGCCGCAGGTGCCGGTGCGCGAGTCCTTCTTCGTCGCGGCGGTGCCCCAGAGCCCGGACGGAACCGTGCGACCACCCGCCGTTGGTGCCGATCACATCGAGCCACGACCAGGTGGCGCACGCCGGACAGGCGCTCGGGTCCTCGGCGATGCCAATCCACTGGCGCAGCTCGCGCATCCTCTCCGGCCGCAGCCCAAGCGCCCCCGCCCTGTCCAGCCCGAGGCCTCCGTGGGAGAGCGGTGCCAGCAGAACCGCAGCGAACAGCAACCTGCGCAGCCGCAGCCGGAAGACCCAGTGCGTGCCGGGGTGCTGGACGATCGCCGTCCCGCGCTGGATCAGCCGCTGCAGGGAATCGGGGTCGTCCCGGTGCCCGCGCGGCCAGGCTGGGGCGACGGGATCTTTGGGAGCCAGCCGCCGGCGCAGCGCCGCGAGCACAGCCTGGGACGGCTGTACCTGCTGCACGAAGCGAGAGACTGTGGTCTCATCGATCCTTCCGGCAGGCACGCCCATGACCGAGCACCAGTCGGTCCAAAGGTCGGGAAGCGCCGTCGTCATCCTCACGATTCTCCCACCGCGGCCCGGTTCGACAAGAGCGTCGCCTCAGGTGATGGTCAGGCCTGCTATTCGCGACCGCTCTTGTCCGCATAACCCTCGATGGGCACTCCGCCGATGCTCAGCTATCAAGCCCGAAAGCAGCGGTCACGTGCTCGATCGTGAACTGGTTTCGCAGCCTTGTAGCCGTGTTCTGGTTGGCGAAAAGGCCCGTTTTCCGCACGGCCTGCGCTTGCGGAACGGCCCGTATCCATTCAACCGGAACAACCCATTCAGCATTGTCGTCGCTCTCATCGCCCTCATGGCGATAATTCCCGGAGAGGTCGAGTTCACGCAGCTGTCGCTCGGCCCCGTTTACGAGAAGCGCGCTTTGGTCGTATCGCTGGGCTTCGCCGGCGACGGTACCAACTCCTACATACCCAATCTTGGGAATGTAGGCGAAGACTCTGGCACCAATCGGCAGATTCTTGAGCGTCTGTGAGTATCTCTTGCCGCCACCGCCCGAGACGAAACCGTACTTCATACCGTCGACCCATTGCCGGCCCGTTGGCTCTTCACCAAATGAGACGTACCAGTCAGACCCGTTCCAAGGCTCACGTGTCTTGTTCTTCCGCGAGATCGCGGAAATGGACGACTTGGCTTGTTCGCTCTGATCGACCAGCCAGCTGCGGGCAATGTACGAAGATCCGTTGTCCTGAAAATGCCTGAAGAAGACGACGTTGATGGGGACATCGAAGTCTTCATTGATGAACCGCACGATGCGCTCGGTAGCAGTGTCAACGCTGGCGGCAACGATTGTAAATTCTTGTGCAGTGTTGACCTC
>JAHFDK010000151.1 GCA_023249095.1 Candidatus Rokuibacteriota bacterium
GGGATAATCGGCTCGCACCTACCGGTTGTCAAGCACAGTTTTTGACCTGCCTCGGCCGCGGCGCTACGGTTGGCAGCACACTCTTCAGGTGCTCCCCTAAGCTGGATCGAGACACTAGCTTAGCTAGGCAGTGCCGGCCTCGCCGGTCGGCCAGTTCGCTCGCTTGCCCGACTCGTTCGGCGTGGGCCGTAAGCGATGGTGGGACCGAAGCGCTGCTACCGCGCGGGCCGGCTTCGTTGTCCTGCTGCTTCCTCTTCAGCCGCAACGGAGAACAATCGCTCGCCGTTCTTCCAGGCGATCGCCTCGGCGACATCGCGCGGCAGCTGAGCGAGCCACACCTGCACGTCACGGTGGTAGTCGCGAACGATCTCCCAGCGCGATGTCACCCAGGTGTCGGTGCCGACCATGAAGCGGTCGGGGTACTTCACGAAGACCGCCCGCCACGCGGGATCGAGCGTGCCGCCGTGCGCGACGTCGGTCCGGAGCGCCAGCTCGACCCAGAGTTTCGGGAACCGCTCGAGGAGCCGTCCCACAGTGGGAGCGGAGGCCGACATGCCGGCGTGCGCCCAGAGGAAGCGCACCTTCGGATAGAGCGTCAACAGCTTCTCGATGGTGACGTCGTCCACGTGAGCCTGGAGAAACAGGTCGCGCTCCGCCGCCAGCTCGGCGATACGCCTGACCGTCGGCGCGCCCACGTCGGCGGCGCCCAGGTGGAACTCGCCGATGCCCCGGTAGATCCCGCGCTTGAGCCGCTCCTCGACGTAGGCCTGCACGCCGGGGTCGCTGGGCCAGTTCCCCATGTCATCGCGCGCCCGGTACGGCCGGAGGAATGGGACGACGCCCTTCGGCGCCTTCTCGTAGAGCTTCAGCGTGCCGTCGTCCGGCGTGCTCGAGACAATGGCCCGGCGCACGCCCGCCGCGGCGAGAATCGAGAGCGCTCGCTCGGGCGTGTAGACGTCCCAGTCGGGGCGGCTGTAGTGAATGTGAGCGTCGAAGATCGGAAACTGGGCGGCGGCGGGCGCCGCGGCGCCGAGGACGACCAGCAGCGCGAGCAGCAGCGAACGTCGCATCACCGCGATCCTATCACACGGGCTCGCCTCGGCCGGCGGGGCCCCAGCCCCGCGACGGCCTGCGACTCGCACTGCCACTCACGCCCTGGATGACGGACGGCAGACGCGGCAGGGCCGGTACCCTACGCTCGCGGCGTCGGCGACCGACGCGAAGACGACCCGGTTCGCCTCGGTCACCCGCTGCTCGTGGGCGCAGCCCCGGCGGCAGACGATCCGCGTGCTCGTGCAACCGATGAGCGCGGGCGTCGAGCGCTCGAGCCGCAGCAGCCGGGTCTTCATCTCGCCGCCGAACGCGTAGTGACCCCAGGTCCCATCGCCGCGGATGATGCGGTGGCACGGCACGATCACCGGCACCGGATTGGCGCCGAGCGCGTTGCCGACGGCGCGCGCGGCGCGCGGATGTCCCACGCGTCGCGCGAGGGCCGCATACGAGTCGACCTCGCCGAACGGAATGCGCACGGCCTCGGCGAGCACGCGGGCCTGGAAGTCGGCCACGCCCGCGAGGTCCACCGCCACCGTGAAGAACGTCCGGCGTCCGGCCAGGTACTCGCGTAGCTCCTCCCGTGCGCGCTCGGCGTGGGCGCGAGCGCGGGCGGACGCGCCGTGGTTGCCGCGTCCCGGGCGAAGCCGCGCCACACCACGCTCGGTTGCCTCGATCCTGAACCCGTCGGCCAGCGCCTCGAGCTCGACCCGCTTGGCACGGAGACCGCCAAGAAGCCGCGACGCGAGATCGCGCGGCGCCTCGGGAGCGAAGAACTCTTCGAGCATGACGTCGATACGATCCATGTCTCTAATCCTCCAGCGCTCGCTTCAGGATTGCCTTGCCCCGCGCGAGCTGGCTCTTGACCGTGTTGACGGAAATTCCTCTGATCGTTGCGAGCTCCCGGTAGCCGAGGCCGTTCACATAGTGGAGCGCCAGCAGCACGCGCGCCTCGCGCGGAACGGTCTCCAGCGCGCGCGTCAGGTCGAGGCGCTCCACCGCTGAGCCCGGTCGCCCGCGGGGGAGCGGCTCGGGCGGCGTGCGTCGGCGCCGGCGCAGCTCGTCGATACAGACGTTCGTGAGCACGCGATAGAGCCACGTGGACACCGCCCACCGCGGCGCATAGGATTCCCGCGCCTCGAAGGCCTTCAGCAAGGCCCTCTGGACGGCGTCCTCCGCGTCGGCCCGGTTGCCGAGCAGCCGGTACGCCACCGCGTACAGCCGGCGAGCGTACGCCTCCACGGCGCGGGCGAATGTGCGTTCGTCCATCGCGCTGAGTTATACGCGGCGCGCGCGCCGCAGGGTGGAACGGCAAATGCGGGGTGTAATATTGGCGCGCGCAAGGGGGTACCCATGACCACCACACGACGGGGTTTCTTGATCGCCAGCGGCGCTGCCATCGCGCTCCTTCGAGCGACCGGCGCGCGCGCCCAGCAACCCTCCGCGCCCGTTCCGGGCAAGGACCGGCTCATCGTACGGAGCCCGCGTCCCATCAACCTCGAGGCGCGGCTCGGAGACCTGACCGCCTACCACACGCCGGACGAGGCGTTCTTCGTCCGTAACAACTACGACGCCGCACCGATCGCCCCTGCGCAGTGGTCGGTGAAAATCGAGGGCGAGGTGGACAACCCCCTCGTCCTCCGCCTGGACGATCTGCAGAAGCTTTCCATGTTCACGCAGGACGTGACCCTCGAATGCGCGGGCAACGGTCGCTCCTTCCACAAGCCGCGGGCCTCGGGCATCCAGTGGGAGAACGGCGCCGTCGGGAACGCCGCGTGGAAGGGCGTGCGGCTCGCCGACGTGCTGTCGCTGGCCAGGCCGCGGCCGACCGGCCGGCACGTTGCGTTCGACGGCCTTGACAAGCCGCCGACGCCGCAGGCGCCGGATTTCATCCGCAGCGTCCCGATCTGGAAGGCGCTCGAGCCGCAGACGATGATCGCGCTCGAGATGAACGGCAAACCGCTTCCGCACTTGCACGGCGGCCCGGCGCGCGCGATCGTCCCGGGGTTCGTCGGCTCGGCGTCCGTCAAGTGGCTCGAGCGGATCATCGTCCTCGCCGACGAGTTCGACGGCTTCTACATGAAGTCGAACTACACGGCGCCGCGGGCCGACAACGAGAAGGAAATCTACTCGCTCCAGTCGCTCGAGGTGAAATCCGTCATCGTCAGCCCGGCGGAAGGCGCCAAGCTGCGGGCGGGGAGGACAACCGTGTGGGGCTGGGCGTGGAGCGGCGAGGGCGAGTTGACCGGTATCGACGTCTCGACCGACGGCGGCCAGAGCTGGTCGCCGGGGACGTTCACCGGTCGCTGGGGCCGCTACTCCTGGCGCAAGTGGGAGGCGGAATGGGACGCGAAGCCGGGCGCCCACACCGTGATGGCGCGGGCGTCCGACAGCCTTGGTCGCATCCAGCCGACGAGTCGCGCGTTCAACCGACTCGGCTACCGCTGGAACGTGATCCACGCTGTCAAGGTTGATGTGGCGTAGCCTGCGGACGGCGGCCCTCCTGGCGTTGACCGCCGGGATGGCGTTGGGCCTTCGCCTCGCGCTCGCGTCCGCTCAGAACACGCCGATCCCCCAGACGCCGGGCTGGGAGCTGGTCATGCGCTGCGTGATCTGTCACAGCGTCGAGGTCGCGGTGCAGCAGCGCTTTGGCCCCAGGGGCTGGTCCGACACGCTCGACCGCATGATCAAGTACGGCGCGCCGATTCCGCCCGAGGACAAAGAAACGCTGCTCGTCTACCTCCTCCGGCACTACCGGGATCCCGACGGCCGCTGAGCGCTTCGCAGCGCTTCCCAAACGCTGGCGGCCGTGAGGGGCACGCGCTCGATCGCGACGTCGCGGTCGGCCAGCGCGTCCTCGACCGCGTTGGCGATCGCCGGCACCGGCGAGATGATCCCGCTCTCGCCGACGCCCTTGATGCCCATCTCGTTGCGAGTGGACGGGAAATCGAGCGCGACGACGTCGAGAGGCGGCACCTGATCGGCCTTCGGCACCCCGTAGTCCATCAGGGAGCCCGTCAAGAGCTGTCCGCCGCCGTCGTAGATCAGCTCTTCGCCCAGCGCGGCGCCGATCCCCTGAACGATCCCGCCGTGGAGCTGGCCCTCGACGACCATCGGATTGAGAGGGCGGCCGCAGTCGTGCACGGCCGCGTATCGCAGGAGCCGCACCGCGCCCGTCTCGACGTCGACCTCGAGAGCGCAGGCGTGCGCGCCGAACGCCCACGTGACGGTCTCCGGCCGGAAGAAGGCGCAGGCGTGGAGCCCCGGCGCGCCCTCCAGCAAGAGCGTCGGGCTCCGGAGCGATCCGCGCGCCAGCTCGCCGAGCTCGATACTGCGTCCGGCCATGCCGGCGACGTGCGCGCGGCCGTCGGCGAACACGACGTCGGTCGGCGCGCACTCGAGCAGCTCACCGGCGACCAGCCGCGCCTTTCGCGCCACCTCGCGCGAGGTGCGCGCAACGGCCGGTCCCGCCACCGCTGCGACGCGACTCGCGATCGTGCCGTTGCCGTAACCCAGGACGGCGGTGTCGCCGCCCACGACGACGACCCGCTCCGTGTCCACGCCGAGCTCGGCCGCGCACACCTGCGCAAGGGTCGTCTCGTGCGACTGGCCCTGCGAAGACACGCCGATCTGGAGATAGACCATTCCGCTCGGGTCGATCCTGACGTCGGCGCCCTCGAACGGGCCGATGCCGGTGCCCTCCAGATAGGCCGACAACCCAATACCGATCGGCCTCGGCGAGGCGCGCCGCCCCTTCTGCGCGGCACGCCATTTGTCGTACCCGAAGCGGGCGAGCAAGCGGTCGAACGCGGCGGGGTAGTCGGCCGGATCGTAGACGATCGGTATGCCGTCACGGTACCGGAGGCCGGTGGTGTAGGGCATCTCATCGAAGCGGATGAGGTTGCGACGCCGTAGCTCCGCGGGGTCCATGCCCAGCCGTCGCGCCGCGCGGTCGAGGAGCCGGTCGAGCACGTAGGCGACTTCGGGGCGTCCGGCACCTCGGTAAGCGCCGGTGAAGGTCTTGTGGGTCACCACGTTGACGGCAGATCCCTTGAGGTGCGCGACGCGATAGGGCCCGGGCAGGTGGTTGATCGTGTTCAGCGTGATCACGTCGCCGAGGACGGGATAGGCCCCACCGTCTCGGGTGAAGGTCGTCTCGATCGCGGCGATCGCGCCGTCAGAGGCCACGCCGAGCCGCAGCTGATGGTGCTGGTCGCGGTCGGGCGCCGTCGCCAGAAAGTGCTCGCGACGGGTCTCGATCCACTTCACCGCCCGGCCCAGCCGGCGCGCGACCGCGGGAATCAGAACGTCTTCGGGGTAGACGTGACCCTTGGCTCCGAAGCCGCCCCCGACGTCCGGCGCGATCACGCGCACCTGCTCTTCGGCGAGATCGAGCGCCGCGGCGACCGCCGACCGAACGGCGAACGGCATCTGTGTCGACGCCCACACCGTCAGCCGGCCGTCCGGCGCATCGGGCTGGGCCACCACGCCGCGGGGCTCGATGGGCATCGCGGCGACGCGCGGCACGCTCAGCCGAGCCTCGACGACCACGTGCGCCTGGGCGAACCCCCGGGTGACGTCGCCGCCGGCCCCGGCGGACGGACCCGCGACGTTGTCGGGCCATTCGTCGAAGACCCGCGCCGCGCCCTTCGCGAGCGCGGCCTCGACAGTCGCGACCGCCGGAAGCACCGCGTATCGAACGTCCACCACCTCGGCGGCGTCGGCGGCGCGATAGACGTCGTCCGCGACCACCACGGCCACCGCCTCGCCGGCGTGGCGGACCTTCGGCCCCGCGATGGCGGGCTGGACGTACGGCCGGAATCTCGGCGAGGTCACGAGGGCCGGCACCGCCGCCGCGCACTCCGGCAGGTCGGCGATCGTGAGGACCGCGAGGACGCCCGGGAGGGCAGTCGCTCGCCGCGCGTCGACCCCCACGATGCGCGCGTGGGCGTGCGGGCTCCGCACGATCGCTGCGTGGCAGAGGTGGGGCAGCCGCACGTCGTCCACGTAGTGGCCACGGCCCGTGAGCAGGCGCCGGTCTTCCCGACGTTTGACGGAGAGCCCGATAGGCGCGGTCATCGTATTGTGGCAGTATAGGCGCCGAGCAAGGTGGCCATACCTGTCAACTATCGTCCGGTCGAGGGCTGGGGACGGCTGCCCGAGGGGTGGTCGTTCGTCGAGGCGACGAGCGTCGCCGTCGATGCCCAGGACAACGTCCACGTCTTCAATCGGGGTCCGCACCCGGTCATCGTGTTCGACCGCGACGGAAAATTTCTCCGGTCGTGGGGAGAAGGGGTGTTCCGGCGAGCCCACGGGATCACGATCGGACCCGATGGAACGCTCTGGCTCACCGACGATCTGCACCATACCGTCAGACAGTTCACGCCCGACGGCAAGCTGCTCCTGACGCTCGGCGATCCCGACAAGCCCTCGGCGCTCCACGGGGGCAAGCCCTTCAACCGGCCCACGCACGTGGCGCTCTGTCCGCGTACCGGCGACGTCTACGTCTCCGATGGCTACGGGAACTCGCGCGTCCACAAGTACGATCCGAAGGGGCGCCTGCTCTTCTCGTGGGGCGAGCCCGGCACCGATCCGGGGTGCTTCAACATTCCCCACAACATCGCGACCGACGCCGAGGGGCGCGTGTACGTCGCAGACCGTGAAAATCATCGCGTCCAGGTCTTCGACGGCAAGGGGCAATACCTCGCCCAGCTCAACAACCTCTTCCGTCCGTGCGGGCTCTTCGCCGATCGGGGAAACGGCGGCCTGCTCTTCGTCGGCGAGCTCCCCCCGGACTTGTCGGTGAGCGCCCAGGTGCCCAATCTCGGCGCCCGCGTGAGCATCGTGACGCTCAAAGGCGACCTGGTGGGCCGCATCGGCGGCCCCTTCCTTGGTGAGAAGCCGGGCGAATTCATCGCCCCGCACGGCTGCGTCGTCGACTCGCGCGGTGACCTGTACGTGGCCGAGGTCTCGTGGACGGCGCGCGGCAAGACCCTGAGCCCGCCGCGCGAGATTCGCTCGCTGCAGAAGTTTGCGCGGGTATGACCGCGCTGGCCGACCGGTTGCTCGACGCGCTGGCGCGCTCGGCGGCGACCCGATACGGGGGCGAGGTCGTGTCCGAGCTCGAGCACGCGCTCCAGTGCGCCGAGCTCGCCCGCGAAGGCGGCGCCGACGAGGAGCTGCAGCTCGCGTGCCTGCTGCACGACGTGGGCCGCTACGCGGTCGATCAGTCGCTCGTCTCCGACACCACGGAGCGGACGCCCGTCGGATCGAGCGCACGTGGACATCACGAGGTCGGCGCCGAGCTGCTCGCGCCCTGGGTGCCCGAGCGCGTGGCCTGGTGCGTGCGCATGCACGCCGACGCGAAACGCTATCTCTGCGCCACCGAGCCGGAGTACTTCGAGCGCCTCTCGCCCGTCTCTCGCCACACGCTCCGGTTGCAGGGCGGCGTCATGTCGCCGAGCGACACCGCCCGATTCGCCGAGCACCGGTGGCTGCGCGACGCGCTGGCGCTGCGGCGATGGGATGACCAGGCGAAAGTCATGGGCAGGACGACGCGGTCGCTCGAGGACTGGACGCCGACGATCCGGCGCTGCATGCAGCCGTGAGCCTGCTCGAAGACGCCGAGATCGCGGCCGAGCTGGCCCGGACGCCCGGATGGAAGCGATCCGGCCCGGCGATCGAGCGCCTGTATCGCTTCCGGGATTTCCGAGAGGCGATGGTCTTCGTCAACTGGGTGGCGGCGATCGCCGAGCGAGCGAACCACCATCCCGACGTGACGATCCGCTACAACGAGGTCACGATCTCCGTGTGGACCCACTCCGACGGCGGGCTCACGCCGAAGGACTTCACGCTCGCGCGCTGGATCGACGCGCTATGACGCCGCCCGACAACTAGACGCGCGCCAGAAGCGCCATGACCGGCGGTCGTTTCGGCGCCGGCTGGTAGCGGCACTTCAGCTCTGTACGCTCCAGGATCTCGACGTAGGTGCCCATCACCATACGGTAGTAGTGCGGATGCCGCCCGGCGGGCCCGCCGTTGTACTCGGTGAGGGCGTCCTTGATGTTTGGCTTGCGGGTCATGATGTCTCGGAGATAGGCCATCGCGAACTGCGTGCTGACCGTGGGGATGGCCAGGTCACCGAGGTCGCGCTGGCCTTTGAGGACCGGGCGCTTGAAGGGGCCGACGGTCGATTCGAACAGCGCCGCCGTTGAGGGCAAGGTCTGGAATAATCCAACCTCGCCCGCGCCGCCGACGGCGTCGTGCCGGAATTCCGACTCCACTTCTGCTTGCGCGAGCGCCAGGCAGTGGTCGATTTTCGTGCGCTCGGTCTCGGCAAACAGCACATCGGGGAAGCGCTGGAAGGCCTTGATGGGCGCGACCGGATTCTTTTCCGCGATGTACGCGAGAATCGCGCGATTCAACCGCTCCGCATTGGCCTCGCCGGCAACCGCCAGGACCTGACGCGTCAGCACGACGCCCCCGAGGGCGATCACGCCAACCAACGTCACGCTCGCAAGCACTTTGTTCAGTCTGCGCATACAGCCCTCCTTACTGTTTCGCTCTGCGGCCTGCGTCTCGCTGTGTCTTGAGGGAAAGGTGAAAGAGAAGTAAAGGTAGTATTGCATACGCCGATGGACCACGCAACAGGATGTTGCTTCTATCCGGATATCCACCACCGGCAGGGCCCCTGCTCTGACACGAAGGGAACGGGCTGAAACGACGCAGAGTTATCGAGAACGGCGACGACAGATTCAGCGGGGGCGACCGGGAAGGCGTCGGTTCGGAGACGGGATCGTCCGATGAAATTCGGTCGGATCGTTGTCCATCTTGGCGCCGACGGCAGTGCCGCACTCGGCGCAGACGTAGTCGTACTTGCTGCCGGACGGGAGGATCAGCAGGAGTTTCTTGCGTGCCGGCGTGGCGCGCCGGCAGCGCGGACAATAGAGGCTGGTCGCCTCGAACTCTTCGAAGCTGTCACGCGGTCCGGCCATCGTGCGAATTCTACACCGGGGCCTATAATGCCGGCACGCATTACGAGGAGGACACTGAGCAGGATGTTCCGTCCCCGACTGGCGCTCAAGATCACCGTGCTCATCGTGGCCGTCCTGATCGTCGGGTTCGGGGTCTCGACAATCGTGACGATCCAGCGCGAGTCGGCGGCGCTCGTCGAGCAGAACAAGCAGGGGGTGAGGCGACTCACTCAGACGGTGGTGGCCAGCATCGAAGCGGCGATGCTGCAGGAGCGGCCGGACGTCATCCGCAGCCTCCTCCAGGAGCAGCGGGAGCTGCGAGCGCAGCTGGCGGAGGACGCGGCGCCGCTCGAGGCGCTGATGATTTATCGCCGCAACGGCGTCGAGGCGTTCACCGACCTCGCGACCGCCACCGAGGTCGCGCGCGCCGCCGGGCTCTCGGACGAGGTGATGAAGAACATCTCGAAGATGAAGCGGGCGCCCGGGACCGCGATGGCCGGTCCGCTCTTCACCCGGGCGGTGGAGACCCTGAAGACGCAAGAGTCCCTCGAGGTCGAGAACGGCGTCTCGCTCTTCACGCTCCATCACCCGATCCTCAACAAGGAGAAATGTCAGGGCTGCCACGGCTCCGACCACAAGGTGCGGGCGGTGGTACGCGTCGCGACCTCGATGGAGCCCGTCTTCAGCGAGGTGAGACGCCACCGGAACCGCCAGCTCCTCATCGCGGCGCTGACGATCCTCGCCGCCGCGGCCGTCCTGACGATCGCGATGCGCTCCGTCATCGTCCGGCCGATCGTCGCGCTCTCGGCCGTCGCCCGGCGCGTCGGCGACGGAGACTTCGAGGCGCGGGCGTCGGCCGGGGCCCGTGACGAGATCGGCGAGCTGGGCGGCGCGTTCAACGACATGACATCACGGCTCACCAAGGCCTACACCGAGCTGGCGACGAAGAACAAGGAGCTGGAGGCCGCCCTCCTGAGCCTCCAGGAGTCGCGGCAGCGGCTCGAGCTCCTCGAGCAGCTCAAGGGCGAGCTGTCGAAATTCGTTCCCGACGCGGTCAAGAAGCTCCTCGATCAGAATCCGAACGCGACCGAGCTCGAGAAGAAGACCGTCGAGGTCTCGGTCGTCTTCCTCGACATCGCCGGATACACGAAGCTCTCCGAGCAGCTCGAGGCGAGGAAGCTCAATCAGCTCGTCCAGATCTACTTCTCGAGCTTCCTCGAGATCATCCAGAACCAGCACGGCGACGTGAACGAGACGGCCGGCGACGGCCTGATGGTCATCTTCCAGTCCGACCGGAGCTCGACCGACCACGCGCTGAACGCGACACGCGCCGCCTTCGCCATCCATCAGCGGACCGCCACCCTGAACGAAGAGTACGGCGGCACCTTTCCACCGATCCAGCTCCACATGGGGATCAACAGCGGCGAGGCGCTGGTCGGCGCCACCAAGCTCGGTTCCGGGGCGGGGCAGCGGTGGACGTTCACGGCCACCGGGCCCACGACCAACGTGGCGGCGCGCTTCGCGGGCTCGGCCCAGGGCGGCGAGATCGTCGTCGGCCCCACCACCGCCGAGCGCATCCGCGCCTACTTCGTTCTGGAGAGCCTCGGCGAGAGGACGTTCAAGAACGTCTCCCAGCCGATCCACGTCTACCGCGTGATCCCGCCGGGCATCTACGAGAAGATCGTCTAGGTTGGGCAAGCAAGTCCGCGTCGGGATCTGCGCGTGGGCGGATCCGGCGCTCATCGAGGCCGGGACCTTTTACCCCCGGAAGTCGATGACGACCGAATCGCGGCTTCGTTATTACGCGAGCGTGTTCGACGGCGTGGAGGTGAACAGCTCGTACTACGCGATCCCCAACATCAGGAACACGCTGCGCTGGGTCGAGCGCACGCCGCCGGGCTTCGTCTTCCACGTCAAGGCGTACTCGCTCTTGACTGGCCATCACCCCAGGGCAGAGACCGTGCCCGCGGACCTTGCCGCCCTCCTGCCGCGGAGCCCCCGACGCACACGTCGCGGCGAGATCGACGCGTCGAGCTTTCCGCCCGAGGCGCTCGATCACGCTTTCCGTCTTGTGCGAACCGCCCTCCGGCCGATCGCGGAAGCCGGAAAACTCGGCTATGTCCTGTTCCAGTTCGCGCCGTGGGTCCACTTCGAACCCGGACGCCTCGACTATCTCGCCTCACTGCCGGAGCGACTGCCGGGGTGGACGATCGCGATCGAGTTCCGCCACCGCTCGTGGCTGCCCGATCACGCCGACGAGACCCTGCGCGCGCTGAGCGGCGCGCGTTTGGCCCACGTGATCGTGGACGCGCCGGCGGCGGGCCACACCGTGCCCCGGGTGACGACGGTGACCGCGCCGACGGCCGTCTTCCGGCTGCACGGCCGCAACGCGCACGGCTGGCTTCGCCAGCTCCGCGGGGAGGAGCCGACGGTGCGGGAGAAGTACGACTATCTCTACAGCGAGGCGGAGCTGCGGGAGTTTCTGCCCGAGATCGAGGGAGTGAGCGAGGAGGCCGAGGAGGTCTTCATCTCCTTCAACAACAACAACCGCGACTATCCCATCCAGAACGCCCTCATGCTGAAGCGGCTCCTGGGCCAGCCGATACAGGCCGATCCCTCCCCCCGTGACCTGTTCACCTGAAAAACCTCTGGTAGAATCGAACCCCCATGCCGGAACTGCAGCTTCGAGGCGGTGAGGTCGACGGGCTCCGCCTCCACTATGTCGTGGAAGGCCGCGGGCCCGCCGTCATCCTCGTCCACGGTCTGGGGGGGTTCGCGGAGACCTGGCGGCACAACATCGGCCCGCTCGCGAGCCGCGCGACCGTTTTTGCCCTCGACCTTCCGGGCTTCGGCGCCTCGGCCAAGCCGCGCACCCGCTACCGTCTCGCCAACTTCGCCGGCGCGCTGCGGGGCTTCATGGACGGGCTCGGGCTCGCACGGGCGTCGCTCGTGGGGCACTCGCTCGGCGGAGCGGTCTGCATCACGTACTCGCTGACGCACCCGTCCCGGGTCGAGCGGCTCGCGCTCGTCGGCGCCGTGGTTCCGGGATGCGGCTATCGTCCGTCGTGGATTTACCGCCTCGTCGCGCTCCGTGGCCTCGGCGAGGTGCTGTCCTGTGCGGGGCACGCGAGGCTTTACAAAGCTGCCCTCGCGCGTTGCTTCCACGCACCCGACCGCCGGGAGGTCGACTTCTTCGTCGACTACGAATACGCGACTCGCACGGACGCCACGGCGCGCGCCGCATACCTGGCGACGCTCCGCGACGTGCGGATCGATCTGGAGGCTAGCGCTGAGGACTATCGCCGAGCGCTGACCACGCTCGAGCTGCCGGTGTTGCTGATCCACGGTCGTCAGGACCCCGTCGTGCCGCGGGCGCATTGCGCGGAGGTCGCCGGGGTGCTGCGCCACGCGGCGGTTCGCTGGGTCGATGCGTGCGGACATTTCCCGCAGATCGAGCATGTGGAGGCGGTGAACGGCTGGCTCGTGGACTTTCTGGTCGGGCGTCGGGCGCCCCGCTAGCGGAGCAAGGTATGGACGAGATCACCCCGCAAGACTTGAAGGCGCGCCTGGCCGGGAATGATCGACCGCTCCTCCTCGACGTGCGCCAGGACTGGGAGACGCGTCTCTGCCGGCTCGAGAATGCCGTGCACATCCCGATCGAGGAGATCGAGCTCAGGGCGGATGAGTTGAATCCCGACGACGAGATCGTCGTCTATTGCCATCAAGGTGTCCGGAGCGCGGCGGTCGCCGACTACCTCCGCCAGCGCGGCTTCAAGAGCGTGAAGAACCTTCGCGGCGGGCTGGACTACTGGGCCCGCACGGTTGATCCCGCGATGCGCCGGTACTAGTGGCGTCCCCGCTCACGATCCATCGCGCGGGGGCCACGGTCTGGTGCACGCTGGACCGCCCCCCGCTCAACCTCTTCGAACCGACCCTGATCCGCGCTGTGCGCGAATCATTCGACGCGCTCGCGGCGGACCGCTCGACGCGCCTGGCGGTGGTCGTCGGGAGCGGCCGCGCGTTCACGGCCGGCATGGACGTGCGCGTCCTGCGCGATCTCGACGTCGGCCGGGCAAGAGAGCTGATCACCGCGCTCCACGACGCCATCGCCGCGGTGCACCGGGCGCCGTTTCCCGTGATCGCAGCGGTGAACGGCCCGTGCCTCGGCGCCGGCTTCGAGCTCGCGCTGGCCTGTGATCTGCGGGTGGCGGCGGCGAGCGCCTCGTTCGGCCTGCCCGAGGTGCGCGTCGGCGTGCCCTCGGTCATCCAGGCGGCGTTGCTGCCGCCGATGGTCGGGCCCGGTCGCGCCGCGGAGATGTTGCTGACGGGCGCGCCGATCACCGCCGCGACGGCGCTCGACTGGGGCCTCGTGAACCGCGTGGTGCCGGATGACCGTCTGCGTCCAGCCGCGGAGGCGCTGGCGGCGGCGATCCTCGCGGCCGGGCCCGAGGCGATCCGGCTCCAGAAGGAGCTGATCGTGCGCTGGCGAGAGAGCGATCTCCCGACCGCGGTGCGCCACGGGATCAACGCGTTCGCCACCGCGTACGCGACCGACGAGCCCCTCGAGGGGATGAGCGCCTATCTGGAAAAGCGTCGCCCGAACTTCACGGCGTGATCGGATGAAGGTCAAAACCATCACGATCGACCTCTGGGGTACGCTACTCTTCGATGGTCCGGCGAGCGACAACCGCTATAAGAAGCGCCGCCTGGCGGATTTCGAGCCCCTGCTGGCGGCCGCCGGCATGCCGGTGTCCGCAGCGGCACTCGATCGCGCCTACGACGAATCGGGGAGCTATCTCAGCCGGATCTGGGCGACGCACCGGGACGTGCCGGTCGACGACCACGTCAGAGCGATCCTCGCAGCGGTCGATCCCGGACTGCCGCGACGTGTCCCGCCGGCGATGATGACCGCGCTGGTCGACGCCTATGCGCGGCCCATCCTCATCGTCCCGCCGGCCGTCGACGACGGTGCGCTCGCGGCGCT
>JAHFDK010000426.1 GCA_023249095.1 Candidatus Rokuibacteriota bacterium
CAGCACGTGGACGTGTCGTACCTCGACACGACCGTCTCGCTCCTCGCGGCCACGCCCAACATGCGATTCTTTTTCAGCGACGGCCTGGCGCCCCGCCGGGGCGAGGGGTTCCTGGGCGGCTCGTATCCCTACTACGCCATCTACGAGACGCGGGACGACAAGCTCCTCACGATCGGCTGTACCGAGCCGTGGCTCTGGGAGAATTTCTGTAACGCGATCGGCCGGCCCGATTTCAAGCGCTTCGCCCGGAGCTCGGACCAGTTCGTGCGCGCGGCCAATGCCGAGGAGGAGGCCGCGCGGCGCGAGATCGAGGCGCTCATCAAGACGCGCGACCGTGACGAGTGGTACGAGGCGCTCGTGAAAGCCGACGTCTGCGTCGGGAAGGTCTATGACGTCGAAGAGATGGTCGACGACCCACAGATCAAGCACCGCCGGATGATCGTGGACGCCGAGCATCCCACCCACGGGCGGGTGCGGCAGATCGGTATCGCGATCAAGCTCTCCGACACGCCCGGGACGATCCGGAGCGCGGCGCCGATGCCCTCCGAACATACCGAGGACGTGTTGAAAGATTTGGGGATGACGGCCGCCGAAATCGCGGAGCTGCAGCGGAAGGGAATCGTCGAGTAGCAACGGCGTGACGCCCGCCTGGCGCCAGCTCGCGCTCCTCTCGCTCGCCGAGCTGCTCGCCCTCTCGCTCTGGTTCAGCGCGTCCGCCGTGTTGCCGGCGCTCGCGCACGAGTGGGCGCTCGGCGCCGGCGGCAGCGCCGGCCTCATGATTGCCGTCCAGGCCGGCTTCATCGTCGGCACGCTCGCGAGCGCGCTCGTCAACCTTCCCGACGTCTTCTCCTCGCGCCTGGTCATGACGGTGGGCATCACGCTGGGCGTGGCGGCCAACGGCGCGTTCGCCCTCTGGGCCTCGAGCCTCGGACCGGCGCTGCTGCTCCGCTTCGCGACCGGCGTGTGCCTGGCCGGCGCCTACCCGCCCGCGATGAAGATCATGGCGACGTGGTTCCGCGAGGGCCGCGGCCTCGCGATCGGGATTCTCGTGGGCGCCCTCACCGTCGGCTCGGCGACGCCGCATCTCATCCCGGGCCTGACGGAGCTTCCCTGGCGCGCCACCTTGCTCGTCGCGTCCGCACTCGCCCTCGCGGGCGCTGTGGTCGTCCAGCTCTTCGTCGCTGACGGTCCTCACCGATTCCCGTCGGCCCGCTTCGACGTGCGCATGGCGGCCGCGGTCTTCCGCGAGCGCGGGCCACGCCTGGCCTGCTTCGGCTATCTCGGCCACATGTGGGAACTCTATGCGATGTGGGCATGGATCGCCGCCTTCCTGGCGGCGAGTCTCGAGATCCGTGGCGGCGGCAGCTACGCCGGGCTCAATCCGAGCGGCGCCACGTTCCTCGTGATCGCGCTGGGCGCGCTCGGTTGCTGGGCCGGCGGTGTCGTCTCCGACCGGTGGGGACGAACGACGCTCACGATGGTCTCGATGGCCTTCTCGGGGGCCTGCGCGGTGGCGATCGGTCTCACCTTTGGCGGCCCACCGCTGCTGACCTTGGCCGTCGCCGTCGTGTGGGGTGTCACGGTCATCGCGGACTCCGCCCAGTTCTCGACCGCGATCACCGAGCTGTCACCGCCGGCGTACGTGGGAACGGCTCTCACCACCCAGACGTCCGTCGGCTTCGCGCTGACGATGGTTTCGATCTGGCTCATCCCGCTGGTGGTGACGCACGTTGGCTGGGGATGGGCGTTCGCGACGCTCGCGATCGGGCCGGCGCTCGGGATCCTGGCGATGGGTCGGCTCCGCGCTCTACCGGAGGCGTCGAAGCTCGCGGGCGGACGCCGGTAGGCCCCCCATGTCACCACATGGTCACCACACGGGCTGAGGCACCGCCTGGAGCCGGCGCAGCAGAGGGAGGCCCTGGCCCTCGAGCCATTCCGTCGTCGACTTGTACCCGTAGCGGAGCGCGGCCCGGCTCGCCTCGAAGCCCATCGACGGTCCGAAGAGGGGCGTCTGCTCTCGCCCGGGCTGGATCAGGTGAAACTCGGTGCTCGGGTGCTTGATCCGGAGCGTCGTCAGGCCGAGTTGCAAGAGGTTCTGGCTGTAGATGCGGCCGGCCTGCTCCATGATCGTGTACAGGCCGCGTTTGCGCAAGGGCACGTCACCGCTGTCAGGGCTCGGCACGAGCGGATTCACGACGATCACGACGGCCGCGCCCGCCTCGGCCGCGAGGTCCGCGTGGCCGCTGAAGCCCACGCCGCCGTCCACGTAATCACGACCGCGCAAGGTGTAGGGCTCGAAAAACCCGGGAATCGCCGAGGACGCCGCGATCGCCTCGCTGATCGCCACGTCCTGGAGCTCGTTGCGGCCGAATACGACGCGCTGCGCACGGTCGAGGTCGATCGCCGGGATCAGCAGCACGCGATCGAGTGCCGTGAAGGAGTTCTGGAGCCCGAATGCGGCGAACGTCTCGCGCATGTAGCGCTCGAGCGCCCCCAGTGAGAAAAACCCGGCGGGCAGGTCGCGCTCCGCGGCGGCGAGCATGTCGGGAACCGACTCGCGCATCCCGGTCATCGCGTTCTTGCCAACGGCCCAGAGGAGCCGCCCGAACCGGCCTGCCGCGTGGCGAAACGAGTTCGAGGCGTAGACGGCGCCCCGCCGGAAGTTCAGCGGGTGCTCGAGGTCCTGCTCGATGATGCGATAGATCTCGGAAGCGCGAACGCCGTTGGCGAGCAGCGAGGCCACGACCGAGCCTGCGCTGCAGCCCACGTAGATGTCGAAGCCCCCGGCGCCGTTGAGCCGTTCCTCGATCGCGGCGATCACGCCTACCTCGTACATGCCGCCGATCACGCCGCCGCCGGCCAAAGCCAATGCGTAACGTGGCCGTTGCGACCGCCACCGCCCGATCACCCGCTCGAGAAATTTCATGGCCCGCCTCATTGTAATCCTGGCAGCAATCGACCTGCCATCTTGGGGCTTATCCGGAAACTATTGATTTCACTAGGGGACATCTCCCCGCCCACATAAGAAACTGGCACCCTGTGCGGTAAGTTCTTTGACACCCCGGTGGACCTGATCCAGGTCCGCCGGTCAGGTCTCCACCAGGCGGAAAGAATCTAGCCCCCGGGGGTCTTCACCCAGCCGGATCGTCTCGAGGCAACATCAATCAAGACGCTCGCTTGGAGCCCCCCTACCCGCTTGGTATCGCCCTTGCTCCGGAAAAGGGCACGATGATCAGGGTGGAGGGTTCGTGCGCCCCGATGGTGACAGCGTGAACGTGCGGCTCCGGGCCGACCTGCACCTGCACACGCGGGAGGCGGAGCCCTGCATCACCTATAGCGCGCGTGAGATGATCGCGCGGGCGGCCCGCGAGGGCTACCGCGTGCTCAGCATCACCAATCACGACACGATCACCTTCAGTGACGAGCTGGCCGCCTACGCGCGCGACCGCGGCGTCCTGCTGATCCCTGGTGTGGAGGCCACGGTGGAGGGCCGGCACGTCCTCGTCTACAACGCCGATGTCGCGGCCGACAAGCTCCGGACCTTTGCCGACCTTCGCCGCTACCGGACGCCCGAGTGGCTCGTCGCCGCGCCCCACCCGTTATTCCCGGCATCCTTCTGTCTTCGGGAGCGGCTGTGGCAGGAGATCGATCTGTTCGACGCGATCGAGTTCAGTCACTTCTACACGCCCCGCGTAGACTTCAACCGGGCGGCGGTCAAGCTGGCCAGCGCGGTGGGCCTGCCCCTGCTCGGAACCTCCGACAGTCACCTCGCCGACCAGTTCGGAACGACCTTCTCTCTCATCGAGTCCGACCTGTCCGTCGAATCGGTGCTGTCCGCGATCAAGCAGGGCCGGGTCAGCGTCGTCAGCCGCCCGTTGAGCCCGTGGCGCTGCTTGAGCATCCTCGCCCGGCAGACGCTGGCCGCCGCCAAGGAATCCGCAAGAGCCCGACTACGACCGAGCCCCCCGTCCCCCGAAACGATTCTCACGCCGCGTTAGCAGCACATCCGGCATTACCATTCCGAGCGCCCGCTTTGCGGGCGCCACGTTCGAAACCCTGGACGGCGAGGGAATTCGGTGGGGGGCAATCGGGGGGAGGGCGTGATGACCGCTTGTACACGAGGCCGCTGAAGTCCGCCGTCCCCTCGAACCTCCACCCGGTGCCCTCGGGCGTGACGACGATGCGGTTGACGCCG
>JAHFDK010000152.1 GCA_023249095.1 Candidatus Rokuibacteriota bacterium
GCCGACCGGGACTGAGCGCCAGAGCGCCCCGACGGCGGGCACGATCAGCGCGGGACGTCAGCTCGTGCGGGCGCGCAACCGGACGAGCGTCGCGCCGGCGCCCCCGCGCTCCGGCGGAGCGTCGGCGTACGCGGCCACGAGGGGATGCCGGGCGAGCAACGACCGCACCATCTTGCGCTGGACGCCGACCCCTCGCCCGTGGATCAATCGCACTTCGGTGAATCCTTTGGCGTGAGCCGCCTGCAGGTATTCGCCGACGACCGACGCCACATCGCGCGGCGCGAAGGCGTGCAGGTCCAGCGCATCCTCGATCGGGATACGGACGGGCTCGTCGTCTACAGCCGCGGTCCTCCCAGCACGTGCTCCTTCCAGTGGTCGAAGCTCAGGAGATCCTCCCCCGAGAGCTTGCACTGTCAGAAGGTCGCCGCACGCTCGAAGAACGGCACGTCCACCAGGCCCACGCTCTCGGCACGCGCGGTCTCGGCGACCTTCTGGACCACCATCTGCCGCACGAACGGAATCGGGATACGGCCGAGCCGGTGGATGACCTCCTCCGTGCAGCGAATGCGCGTTCCCGGCAGCACGGGCCCCTCGGCGAGGATCGTGTCCGCGTCGCGCTCGGGATGCTCGCACGTCTCCGGCACGAGCTGCTGCAGACGGAGCGACACGTACTCGGTTACCCAGACCTGGATTCCCCGCCTCGCCTCTTCGAGATTCGGCGCCGTGCGGTCGAGCTTCTCGTTGACGGTGACGAGGAGCTGCTCCAGACGACCGAGCTGCGACTCGAGCGCCGCGAGGCGCCGGTCGACGTTCGCTTCGCTCATCGAGTCCTCCGAAAGCCCGGCGGCGCTCACGCGCTCGGCGGGCGGCGGGTGTGCCAGTCGGTGAGTCGCTGGTAGGCATCGACAACGCGCAGCACGGTGGCCTCGTCGAACGGTCGGCCGACTATTTGAAGCCCGATCGGCAGGCCGCTTCCCGTGAAACCGCACGGCGCCGCACACGCCGGATGGCCCGAGAAGTTGAACGGCCGCGTGAGGCGGATCAGCGCCGAGCGCACGTCGGACTTGCCGTCAGCGAGCGTCGTCTGGCGCTCCCCGAGAATGGTCGCCGGGATCGGCGTCGCGGGCGCCAGGAGCACGTCGCGCTTGGCGAGGGCCTCGTCGACTTCCCGGCTCACCAGTGCGCGTACCTGCTGGGCCCGGACGTAGTGGGTCCCGCTGATGAACGCGCCCACCCGGAGCCGCTCCCGGACGTCCGGCTGGTAGTCCTGCGCTCGAGACCGCATCCAGGCAGCGTGATAGGCGAGCGCCTCCGACGCCACGATCGCGGAGGAGGCGGCGGCCACGTGGATCACCTGGGCCAGGTTCACCTCGTCCACGATCGCACCCGCCCGCTCGAGTTGCTTCGCCGCCGCTTCCACGGAGGCGCGCACATCGGGAGCGGCGACGTCCGTGAAGTGAGCGCGCAGGAGCCCCACGCGCAGACCCTTCATATCGCCGGTGAGCGCCGCGGTGTAGTCGGGTACCGGCAGCACGCTCGTGGTCGGGTCGGCGGGATCGTAGCCGGCGATCGCGTGCAGGATCAGCGCGCAGTCCCGCGCGGTGCGCGTCATCGGCCCGACGTGGTCCATCGACCAGGCGAGCGGCAGCACGCCGGCGCGGCTCACCCGTCCGTAGGTCGGCTTGAGCCCCGTGATGCCGCAGAGCGAGGCCGGGATGCGAATCGAGCCGCCCGTGTCCGAGCCGAGGGATCCAGGCGCGAGGCCTGCCGCTACCGCCGCCCCTGAGCCCGAAGACGAGCCGCCCGTGATGCGATGGGCGCCTGCGTCCCACGGGTTCCGCGCGTCGCCGTAGTGCGCGTTGAGCCCTTCGGGCCCATACGCGAACTCGTGCATGTTGAGCTTGCCGAGCACGATCGCTCCGGCCGCACCGAGACGCGCCACCACAGTCGCGTCCGCCCGCGGTACCGAGTCGGCGAGGATTTTCGAGCCGCCGGTCGTGCGGACGCCCTTCGTCGAGTAGAGGTCCTTCGGCGCCCACGGCACGCCGTGGAGCGGCCCCGCGACCTTGCCCGCCATCAGGTCCGCCTCGGCCCCCCGCGCCGCCTGGAGGGCGGCATCGGCACAGACGGTGATGAACGCGCGGAGTTTCGCATCGAGAGCGGCGATACGGTCGAGATGAGCACGAATCACCTCGACGGGCGACACTTCCTTGGTCGCGATCATCCGGCCGAGGTCGGCCATGGAGGCCCAGAAGAGCTCGCTCATCTCATCTTCCGCTCGCCGCGGGCCTGGGGGCCCAGCCCCCGGTCGGTCTTGCCGCTCGCATCGCCACTCAGAGTACCCGGTATTGCGTCGTCGGCTCGAGCTCGCCGATCGGCACGGCCTCCAGACGCTCCAGCATCTCGAGGAGGCGCTCGACAGCGGGCCGGAGCGACTCGAGCTCCGCGTCGGTCCAGGCGAACCCGCCGAGGGCGGCCATGCGCCTCAGGGTCTCCACGTCTATTTCCACGGGCGCGAGCATACCACTAGAATGAGGGGCCATGGCCGTCGCGCTGACAGTCCTCCACGATCCCGGCGACGCCGCGTCGCGCCGGACGCTCAGCGTTGCGCCCGGTACGACGATTCTCAAGGCGGCGCACGCAGGCGGTGTCGACATCACCGCGACGTGTGGCGGGCGCGGCCGGTGCACCGCGTGCCGGGTCAAGTTCCTGGCGGGCCTGCCACCGCCGCCGACGATCATGGACCAGATTCAGCTCGGCGATGACCTCGTCCGCGAGGGGTATCGCCTCTCCTGCCAGTGCGTCCTCCACGAGCCCGTCACGGTGCAGGTCGCGCCGCCGCTCGAGGAACGCTCGTTCCAGATCCTCGGCGCCGGGCCCGGCGTCCGTCAGCTCAGCCAGATCACGCTCGATTCCGGCGTCGCCAAGCAGGTCGTCAAGGTCACACTGCCGCGCGAGGAGCATCACCAGACGTCCGACCTCGAGCAGCTCCTGGAGGCCGTCGGCCTCACGACCGCCGACGTCGGCCCCGCGGTGCTCCAGGGCTTACCGCAAGCCCTCCGCGCCGACCCCGCCGGCGTGACCGTGGCGACATTTGTGTCGGGCGGCGCCGCGGGCGGCCGGCAGCGGATCCTTGCGGTCGAGCGCGGCGACACCGCCGGGATGAAGTTCGGCCTCGCGATCGACATCGGCACGACCAGCGTGGTGACGACGCTGATCGAGCTCGAGTCGGGCGAGCAGCTCGCGTCGGTCTCGAGCCTCAACCCCCAGGCGGTCTTCGGCGGCGACCTCATGTCGCGCATCGCCTTCGCGCAGTTCAACCCCGGCAATCTGCGAAAGCTCCACACCCGGATCATCGGCCTCCTGAACCAGCACGTCGAGCAGATCTGCCGCGAGTCCGGAGTGCTCGCGAAGTGGATCTACAAGGTCGTCGTCGTCGGCAACACTTGCATGCATCACATCCTGCTCGGCATCGACCCCTCGCACGTCGGCCTCGCCCCTTATGCGCCGGTCATGCGCCACGCGGTGACGCTGTCCGCCCGCGAGCTCTTCCTGAAGGTCGCGCCCGAGGCGCGCGTGTGCCTCCTACCCCTGGTGGCGGGGTTCGTCGGTGCCGACGCCGTCGGGGTCGCGCTCGCCACGCGCATCTACGAGAGCGCCGAGATCCGCATCGCGGTCGACATTGGCACCAACGGCGAGGTGCTGCTGGGCTCGCGCGACCGACTCTGGGCGTGCTCGGCGCCCGCCGGTCCGGCTCTCGAGGGCGCCCAGATCCGCCACGGTATGCGCGGCGCGCTCGGCGCCATCGACCGCGTCAGCGTCGACGACGACATCCACGTCCACACGATCGGCGAGACGGACGCGCTCGGCATCTGCGGCTCCGGGATCATCGACCTGCTGGCCGGTCTCCTCGAGGCCGGGGTCATCGACTGGACGGGCCTCATCCAGGTGGAGACGCGCCACGCCCTCCCGTCGAAGCTCTCCGAGCGCGTCGTCGTCAGGGGCGAGGAGCGTCAGGTCATCGTGCTCCGGCCGGGCGAGGCCGGGGCACGTCAGGAGATCGTGCTGACCCAGGACGACGTGCGGCAGGTCCAGCTGGCGAAGGGGGCGATCGCCTCGGGCGTGATGATGCTCCAGCACGTCGCCGGCGTTCCGGGGGAGATGGTCGTGGAGCTTATGCTGGCGGGCGGCTTCGGCAACTACGTGTCGATCGAGAGCGCGCTCCGGATCGGATTGATTCCGCCGCTACCCCGCGAGCGCATCCGCTATGTCGGCAACGCCGCCTCGCTCGGCGCGCAGCTCTGCCTCGTGTCCGAGACCGAGCGCGCCCGCGCCGAGGCGGTGGCGGCGCGGATCGAGCACGTCTCGCTCGCCGCCCACCCGGATTTCGAGGGGATCTTCGTCGACTGCATGAATTTTCCACGATCGTCATGACCGGACGCGAAGTCGGACGCGCGACGATCCCGGGAAAGATCGCCGGGACGGAGGTCGGCGCCCTGAGCACCTCGCTCGACGCGCGGTGGTTGATGGCGTATGCGGCGGCGCTCGGCCTCGCCGACGCGCGGTACTACGACACCCTCGCCGCCGGCGGGCCGGTCGCCCACCCGCTCTTCTCGGTGTGCTACGAGTGGCCGGCCGCCGTCGCCCTGCGGACCAGGACAGTGCGGGAGGCGTGGGCGCTGCTCGGCGTTCACGCGACCCATCACGTGATCATCCACCGGCTGCCCACGGCGGATGACCGGCTCCTCACGCGTGCGCAGATCGTCGAGGTACGGCCGAGCCGCACCGGCACGCTCGTCGTGGCGCGCTTCTCCACGGTGGACCGGAACGGCCGATCGGTGACGACGACCGACTACGGCTCCGTCTATCGGGGCGTCGCGACCGACGGAGAGTCGCGGCCAGCGGTCGAGCCCCTGGCTCGACCGGCGCCGCCGACGTTCGCCGAGCCGCGCTGGAGCGCGGCGGTCCCGGTCGCGGCCCATGCCGCGCACGTGTACTCGGAGTGCGCCCGCATCTGGAACCCGATCCACACCGACGTCGCCGTCGCGCGTTCGGCCGGGCTGACGGCCCCGATCCTGCCTGGCTCGGCCACGCTCGCGCTCGCCGTGTCGCAGGTGATCCGGCAGGACCTCGACGGCGACCCGGCGCGCGTCAGGGAGATCGCCGCGCGGTTCACCGGGCCGGTGTTCATGCCGTCGACCTTCACGGTACGCGGCCGCGGGCGCGCGGGCGACCTGCTCGCGTTCGACGCTGTCGACGAGCGAGGTGACCCGGTGCTGAGCGATGGGGTGCTACGAGCATGAAGCAGATGAGTCGGCGCGAGCGCGTTCTCGCGGCGGTCAACCGCCAGCCGGTCGACCGCGTCCCTTACGCGGTCTGGCGCCATTTTCCGAGCGTGGACCACTCGCCCGTGGGCCTGGCGCAGGCGACACTCCGGTTCCACGAGCGGTACGGCTCGGACTTCCTCAAGATCACCCCACGCAGTGGCTATGCCGTCGAAGCCTGGGGGTGCGTTGAGGGCGACGCCGTCCGCGAGGATGGCCACCGACCGTGCGCCAGCTGTGCGGTGCGCTCGGGAGAGGACTGGAAGAAGATCCGCGTCCTCGATCCCGCCGCCGCGCCCGGCTACGCCGGAGAGATCGAGACGATCATTCGCCTCGGCTTCGATCGTCGGATCGGGGACGCGCCGGTCGTGCCGACGCTCTTCTCGCCGTTGTCGCTCGCGAAGAAGCTCTCGGGCGACCGGCTCCAGCGCGATCTGCGCGACCATCCCGCGGCGGTCGCCGGCGCGCTCGAGGCGATCACCGAGACGCTCATCAAGTTCGCCCTCCTCGCTCTCGCGGAAGGCGTGTCCGGCATCTTCTACTCGATCCAGGCGGCCAGCCGATCGGCCAACTCCGACGAGGACTACGCCCGCTTCGGCGAGCCCTACGATCGGCAGTTCCTCGAGGCGATCCACTCGAAATCAGCGCTGACGATCATCCACTGCCACGGCGACCGTCTTATGTTCGACCGGTTGGCGCGTCTGCCTGGACACGCCTGGAACTGGGACGACCGCGCGACGCCGCCGTCACTGGGCGACGGCCGGGCCCAGGTGTCGGGGGCGGTCATCGGGGGGCTCCACCAGTGGAGGACGCTCCGCGACGGCACGGCGGAGCAGGCGGTCGGCGAAGTCCGGGACGCGATCGCTCAGACCGAGGGCACCGGGCTCGTCGTCGGTCCGGGCTGCGTGCTACCGATGAACACGCCGGACGCGACGGTCGCGGCCGTCGTCGAGGCGCTCGGCGGACCGCTCAAGCGGATCCCGGGCGTCGCCTTGTAGATCCGGCGTCACTTTCCCACGTTGAACCGGAAGTGGCAGATCTCCCCGTCCCGCACGACGTAGTCCTTGCCCTCGAGCCTCAGCTGCCCCCGTGCACGGAGGTCGGCGAACGAGCCGTCGACCCCGACCAGATCGTCGTAGCTGTTGACCTCCGCCCGGATGAACCCCCGACTGATGTCGGAGTGAACGGTGCCCGCAGCGTCTTGAGCCCGCGTGCCCTCCGGGATCGGCCACGCGCGGACCTCGTCCTCCCCCACGGTGAAAAAGGACACGAGCCCGAGCAGGGCATAACAGTCACTTAGCACCCGGTGGATCGCAGGCTCCTTCAGGCCGAGATCGGCGAGGAAGGCGCGCTGCTCCTCCCCGTCGAGCTGGGCCACCTCGGCTTCGATCACCGCCGAAACCCACCCGATCCGAGTCCGGGCGCGTTGCGCCACTGCTTCCAGCCCGAACTGCTCGACCGCTCGGGGTCCGTCGCCAATCGCCTTCTCGTCGAGGTTCAAGCAATGGAGGATGGGCTTCTGGGAAAGAAAGGTGAACCCGCGGATCGCCCCGACCTCGTCCGGCGTGAGCGCCACGGCGCGGAGCGGCGTCTCGCCCTCGAGCTCCTTCTTCAGGCGGCCCAGAATTCCCTGCTCCTTGAGCTCGGCCTCTTTCCGCTGCTTCTTGATCGACGCCTCGAGGCGCTCCAGACGCCGCTCGACAACCTCCAGATCCGCGAGGATGAGCTCGGTCTCGAGATCCCCGATGTCCCGCTTCGGCGCCGGAGCCCCCAGCGCGTCGTCGGCGAAAGCCCGCACCACGTGGAGCAGCGCGTCGGCGTTCCTGAAGTCCTTGGTGTCGAGCCCCGCCCGCTCGCCCCGCTCGATGCCCGCGAGGTCAACGACCTCGAACGTGGCATACGTCGTCTTCCGCGGCTTGAAAAGGGCGGTGAGCCGATCGACGCGCGGGTCGCGCACGCGCGCGACCCCGGTGTGCAGCTCAGCGCGCCCGGAGTCGTAGCGCGCGGTCGCGACCTGGGAGCCGGTGAGCAGGTTGAAGAGGGTGGTCTTTCCCGACTTGGGGAGTCCGATCAGGCCGATCTTCATGAGGTGATTATGCCAGGTGTCGTATCCTCAAGAGCGTTCTGAGCCATCCGGCGAAAGACATGGACCTCAAGGGCGCGGCCATGGCCGTGCTCATCTCGATCCTCTGGGGCGCCAATACCGTCGTGATCAAGATGGGCCTCGAGGACGCCCCGCCGCTCCGCCTCGCGTGGATGCGCTTCGTCGTCGGAGGCATCGTGATCTGCCTCTGGGCCTGGCTCACGCGCCGCTTTGCCGGCTTCCGCATCGAGACCGCCGAGTGGCGCCCGCTCGCGCTTCTGGGCCTCTTGTTCAGCGTGCAGATGGCCGCGACGAACGTCGGGACCTGGCTCACGAGCGCGGCGCACGCGTCCATCCTGCTCAACCTCTACACCGTTCACACGGTCGTGCTCGCCCACTTCCTGATCCCGGGCGATCGGCTCTCCATCAAGAAGCTCGCGGGGGTCCTCGTCGCCTACTCCGGCATCGTCCTGCTCTTCGCCGGCCAGGTGGCCCACGGCTCGCCGACGCTCCTCGGTGACGTGGTGGTGACGGTGGCCGGCTTCCTCCTGGCCGAGCGCACCGTGTACATGGCGCGGGCGGTTCAGCGCCTGGACCCCGTGAAGCTGCTCCTTGCGCAGGCGGTGGTGGGGACCGCGCTCTTCGTCGTCGTCTCCTTCCTCATCGAGCCGGCGCCGACCCGCTGGACCGCGCGGCTCGGCGGCTCGATCGCCTACCAGGGCGTGCTGATCTCCGGGTTCAACTTCGTGGTGAACCTCGCGCTCCTGCGCAAATACCGCCCGAGCGCGCTCTCGGCGTTCTTTCTCACGCAGCCGATCTTCGGCGTCGTCGCGGCGGCGCTGATCGCCGGGGACCCGCTCACGCTCGAGCTCGTGCTCGCCTGCGCGGCCGTCGCCGTGGGCATTGGACTGACGAGCCGCTGAGGGGCCTTGGGTATAATCGCGCCATGACCACCGCGCCGTCGAAGACGCTCGAGGTCGTGCCGAACCCGCACCCGGACCGCGACTACGAGGTCGCGATGACGGTGCCCGAGTTCACGTGCCTCTGCCCCCGCACGGGCCAGCCGGACTTCGCGACGATCCGTATCCGGTACGTGCCCGACCAGCACCTGGTCGAGCTGAAGTCGCTCAAGCTCTATCTGTGGTCGTACCGCCAGGAGGGCGCCTTCCACGAGGACGTGACCAACCGGATCCTCGACGACTTCGTGGCCGTCGCCAGGCCGCGCTGGCTCGAGGTGACGGGTGACTTCAACGTGCGGGGCGGCATCAAGACCGAGATTCGCGCGACGCACGGCAAGCGGCCGGAAATCTAGACCGCGGGCCTCGGCCCGGGGCTACGTCGCGAGCGCCAGCAGCACCGTCCCCAGGAGCATCACGAGCGCGCCCAGCGCCGACTCTCTGACCCGCTGACTTTCGCCGAACGCCAGGACGCCGATCGCCATCGCGTAGAGGATCTCGACCTGCTTCACGGCCTCGACGTACGAGGTGAGCGTCAAGGTGTAGGCCTTGCCCTGGCTCAGCGTGGTGAGCGCGGCGAAGAGGCCGAGCGCGACGAACTCTTTCCAGTGCCGCGGGATCGCCCGGAAGTGCCGCGCCGACGTCGTCAGGGCGAGGGGCGTGACGATGAGACTCGCGGCGAAGTACGGGCCGAACGTGCCGACGGCGGTGTTGGAGGTGAGGATCGCCTGCTTGATCGTGATGACCGACGGCGCGTACAGAAGGGCGGCCAGCAGCGTGTAGCGCTGGCCGCGGTCCGTGACGAGGACGCGGAGCGGCGCCCAGAGCGAGATCCGCGCGCTTCGCACGTTCAGCAGATACACGCCGGTCGCGCTCAAGAGCACGCCCGACACCCCGAGGGCGCTCGGCCGCTCGCCGAACATCACCCCCATCCCGAGGAGGATCAGCAGGCTCACCTTCCAGAGCGCGGTGACGAGCGAGATCGCCGACAGCTTGAGCGCCTTCGAGAGGGCGAGGGTCGAGAGCGTCTGGCAGACGCCGAACGCCAGGCACCAGGCGAAGAAGCCGGGCTTGAGCTCGGGCCAACCGCTCACCACGCAGGCGACGAAGGCGAACGGCAGGAGAAAGGTGAAGCGGCCCCAGACGTTGATGTACTCGTCGAGCGCGTGCCCCAGGCGCTTCATGGCCGTGTTGCGGAGCACCTGAAACAGCGCCGCCACCAGGGCCAGCGCGAGCCACATGCCGACGATTCTATCCCGGGGGGGGCCAGCGGGACCGTCGCGTCCCGCGAGCGCGCTAAGGCGCGTAGGGCATCAGATCTCCAGCGCGACCTTGATCGAGGCGGTGCCGGCGTGCGCGGCGAACGCCTCGCCGATCCGGTCGAGGCGGAACCGGTGCGTGATGAGCGGTGCGGTCCGCACCGCGCCGCTGTCGACGAGCCTCAGCGCCTCCGGGAACTCGTCCTGGTAGATCATCGAGCCTGTGATCGTGACCTCGCGGCGCACGACCGAGAAGAACGGCACTGGCGTCGGCTCGTGGGGAAGTCCAGTGAGCACGACCCGACCCCCCGGTCTCACCAGCTCGAGCGCGTGCGTCACGGCCTCGGCGGAGCCGGCGGTCTCGACGACGAGATCCACGCCCTCCCGGCCGGAAAACCGGCGGCCGGCGTCCACGAACCCGACGTCGCCCGTCGTGTGCGTGGCCTCGGCGCCGAGCTCGCTCGCGAGGGCGAAGCGCCGCCGCGAGCGGCTCACCACGAGGACGCGTGCGCCGCGCGCGCGAAGCACCTGGAGGGCCAGGAGCCCGAGGGTTCCCGCCCCGACGATCGCCACCGACTCGCCTCGCCTCGGGGCGCCGCGCTCGACGGCGCGGACGACGACGGCGAGGGGCTCGGTGAGCAGGAGCGCATCGGGCCCGGCGGCCGGCGGCGCCGGCCAGCAGCAGCGCGCGGGCAGCCGGACAAGCTCGGCGAAGCCGCCGTCGACATCGATGCCGATCGCCGAGCGCGTGAGACAGAGATTGCGGTTGCCCTCGCGACAGAGCGGGCACCGCCCGCACGCGTAGTTCGGCTCGACGACGACTCGATCTCCAGAGCGGACGCGCGTCACGTCGGACGCCACGGCCTCGACGTGGCCGACGAGCTCGTGGCCCATCACCCTGGGGTAGGCGACGGGCCGCTCGCCGGTCCAGATCCGATAGTCCGTGCCGCAGAGCCCCGCCGCGACGATGCGAACCACGACGTCCCCGGACTCGGGTCTCGGCTCCCGCGCGGTCTCGACGCGAAGATCGCGCGGCCCGTGAAGAATGGCCGCTTTCATGGCGCACAATCTACTCGACCCCCCCCTGTCCAGCAACTCCCGGAGAGGCCCGGCCGGCACCCGAGACGCAAGCCGCCCGCGGCCTATGCGGCCGAGTGGCCGCCGTCGAGAAAAAGCGTCTGGCCGGTCATGAAATCGGAGCTCGACGACGCGAGATAGACCGCCAGCGGACCGATCTCCTCGGGCCGCCCGATCCTCCGCGCAGGGACGTCACGCGTCAGCCGCTCGTTGATCGTCGGATTCGCAAAAGCCTCGTGGGTCATGTCGGTCGCGAACCAGCCGGGCGCGATCGCGTTCACCTGCACGTTGTGGCGTGCCCATTCCACGCCCAGCGCGCGCGTGAGCGCGATGATGCCGCCCTTCGTCGCTCCATAGATCGTGTAACCCGGCAGGCCCACCTGACCGAGGACCGAGGCGACGTTGATCACCTTGCCGGACTTCTGGGCGATCAGGTGGGGTGCCGCCGCGCGACATCCGTTGAACACGCCGGTCAGGTTCACGTCGAGCATGAAGCGCCAGTCCTCCGGCGTCATCTCGGCCAGCGGGGCAACTCTGGCCACGCCCGCGTTGTTGACGACAATGTCGAGGCGACCAAGCTCGCGGACCGTACGCTGGACCAGCGTGTCCACCTCGGCATAGCGCGCGACGTCGGTGGGCGCGACGACCGCTCGACGGCCGGCCCGCGCCGCGAGATGCGCGGTCTCCTCGAGCGCCGCCTTCGAGCGGGCGGCGAGAGCAACGTCGGCGCCGGCGTCGGCCAGCGCCACGGCGATCGCGCGGCCGAGGCCGCGGCTGGCGCCCGTGATCACCGCGACCTTTCCGGCGAGCGCGCCGGACCCTTCGGTCAGCGGTAGAGCTCCTCGATCGCGTCCTTGTACTTCTGCGAGACCACCCGGCGTTTCACCTTGAGGGTCGGCGTCAACTCGCCGCCGTCGAGCGTGAAGTCGGTGGCGAGCACCGTGAATCGCTTGATCTTGGCGTACGACTGGAGCTGCGTGTTCTTCTCCTCCACCGTGCGCCCGACGCGCTCCACGACCTTCGGGTGCTTGACGATGGCCGCCGCCTCGCTGGTAAGGATCCCCTGCTCGCGCGCGAACTTCGACAGCTCTTCGGGGTTCACGGTGATGAGCGCCACCGGGTACGGGCGTCGATCGCCGTAGATCATGACCTGACTGATGAACGGGTCGGCCTTCAGGAGGTTCTCGATGTTCTGGGGCGCGATGTTCATGCCGCCCGCGGTGACGATGAGGTCCTTCTTCCGGTCGGTAATGACCAGGAAGCCGTCCGCGTCGATCGACCCGATGTCGCCGGTGTGGAACCACCCGTCCAGATCGAAGACTTCGCGCGTCGCCTCCGGTTGCTTGAAGTAACCGAGCGTGGCGATGTTCGGCCCGCGCGCCAGGATCTCGCCGTCCGCGGCGATCCTCAGCTGGACGCCCGGCAGGGTCTGGCCGACGGAGCCGAACTTGAAGCGATCGGGCCGGTTGAACGTGAGGGCCGGACACGTCTCGGTGAGCCCGTAGCCCTCCAGGAGGAGGATGCCGGCGGCGTGGAAGAACTCGGCGATGTCACGCGAGAGCGGGGCCCCACCGGACACGGCCCACTGGAGCCGCCCGCCGAGGGCCGCGTGCAGTTTCGAGAAGACCAGCCTGTGGGCGAGCTTGCGTTTGAGCTCGAGCGTCGCGGGCACGGGCTGGCCGCGCTGCTGATGGCGGCTCACGTCCCTCCCGACCGACACCGCCCAGCCAAAGATCTTCCTCTTCGCGGGCGAGCCGGCCTCGACGCCGGCGAGGATCTTCCCGTAGACCTTCTCGAACACGCGCGGCACGCTGCAGATGAAGTGAGGCCGCGTCTCCTTCAGGTTCTCGCCGACCTTGTCCAGATTCTCCGCGAACGCCGTCGTCAGGCCGTGCGCGACGCCGAGGAACGACTCGAGCCGCGCAAAGGAATGCGCGAGCGGGAGGAACAGGAGATGGACCCATCCCTCCTCGACGGGCGTCGCCTGTTTCGAGGCGGTCACGGCGGCGATGTGGTTGCCGTGGGTCTGCATCACCCCCTTCGGGGGGCCCGTGGTGCCGGACGTGTACACGATGGTCGCGAGATCGGTCGGGCGTGTCGACGCCACGCGCTCGGCGAGGGTGCTCCGGTGCGCGTCCCCGCTGTCACGTCCCAGCCGGCGAAGCGTCTCCCAGGTCATGACCATCCTGGGGGGCTGCGGCGCGTCGTAGCCGGTGATGACCACGATCTGTTCGAGACCCGGCGTCTTGTCGCGCGCCTCGAGCACCTTCGAGAGCTGCCCGGGATCCTCCACGATGATCGTCTTCGCCCCTGAATCGTTCACCACGTAGGCGATCAGATCTGGAGGATAGGTCGGATAGACCGGGACCGTTACGCAGCCGGCGCTGAAGATCGCAAAGTCGGCCTGGACCCATTCGGCCCGGCTGGTCGACAGGAGCGCCACGGCGTCACCCGTGCCGCGACCGAGCGCCAGAAGGCCGAGCGCGACCTCGCGCACCACGTCCCCGACCTCTCGCCACGTAATGGTCTTCCAGTCGGTGCTCTGCTTGAACTGGTGAGCAGGACGGTCACCGCTCCGCTCGACGCGGTCCCAGAACATCCTCGCGAGGGTGTCGGGTGCCATGGCTAAGCCTCCCTGTAAGGCATCAATCTCAAAGGGATAACCGACGCTAACATACGCTAGCTAACGCAATGCGTGAAAAATAGCTTGATATCGTAACGCGGCGCGTTATACTCGATCTCGACGGCGGAGTGAAGTCGTGGATGCCGGGAAGAAAACGAAACAGAAGACGGAGGAGGGATCAATGGACGATCAGATGAAGGCCCAGGAGCTGCTCGGTCAGCTTGCCGGCAAAGCGGTCAAGACACTGACGGTGTGGGCAGACGCCAACCAGCGCGTGCTGCGAGAGCTCGTGGAGTTCTCCACGGCCACGGCGAAGGAAGGCGTGAGGCTCTACGCCGAGCTTCAGCAGGGCGCCATCGAGGTGCTGCGAGACTCCCCGGCTGCAGCCGGGCGCTGGCAGGCATCCTGGTCCGACAGCGCGAAGGACCCGGTGCTGGGCAGTGTCGAGAAGGCGTTCAAGCTTCTCGAAGGTCACGCCCAGGCGCTCACCCGCTCGGCCGAGCGGTTTCAGGCGTCGGCGGAGCAGGCCGGCAAGGGCATTCAGGAAACGTGCACGGCCGTCGTCACGACGATGAAGGACGTCTACTCCCAGAACTAGGCTACTTCGTCTGGTTCTTCCGCTTCTCGAGCCGCTCCTCGAGGGAGCGTAGGCG
>JAHFDK010000153.1 GCA_023249095.1 Candidatus Rokuibacteriota bacterium
TCATCCTTGAGGACTGTGGAAAGCATCCGGTAGCGGAGAGTTTCGCGCTGTCCGCGTCTCGGGTTCTTCATCTCCGTCTTCACCGTCCACGAAATCTTGTACAGAGCCATAGGTGATCCTCCAGTTGATTTGTAGTGAGTCTGTGGTTCTTACGCTAGGACACTTCGAGAGGAATTGCTATGACGCGAACGAGATCATCCCGGAGGTCGGAGGACCGCACCAAAGGCGAGGTCCCCGAGGTCACGGAAGCGTGAGCCTTCTAGCTGAAGGCGAGAGGGCGTAGATTGCGGCTAACAGCGGGTCTCGCCTACACTCGCCCTCGGAGGTCGGAGGACCGACCAGCGATGGAACCTTGCTGGGCCAGCCCATCTTGGAAGCTCGTCGCGGTCCCGGTTTCTGAGATTCACGAGAAGCGGAAAGAGTATCGCCGAGATCGGCGAAAGAGGAACGGTTCAAAGACCACTGAATGATGGAGTTCAGCCCATAGCCAAAGATAAGGACGCCCACCAGCAGCAGCAGACCGAACGCGATCTGTCTATCACTTGTTCCTCGCCGAAACTTCCAGAGGCCAATGCCCATGACAACCACCCCCGCCGCTGGTATAGATTCGACAAGCGATTTGTCGTTGAACTCTGCACGCTTGCGGCGGTAGTTGGCGCTGGCCTCGTTTACTACGGACAACTGAGAGAAATGAGGATCACGAACGATTGGGCTGTGCTGACCGCCAGAATAAGCGACCAGGCTACGGCCGCCTCCATGAGGCTGACGAGAGAAAGCCTCGCCCTCACTCGACAGTCGAACGAGCATGCCTATCGCGCATGGTTGATTGCGAAGGAACCTGCCAAGGACAAGCAGGGCCGCCATGGGTTCTTCATAACCGCTGGCTCCAAGCCTAGGCTGACTGCCAGGTTTGAGAATGTCGGCAAAAGCCCGGCCCAGAACATAAGCGTGGTTGTCCGCACTGCTATTGAGCGACTGGATTGGGTAATCACGGACGAATATCTGCCGAAGCCACCGCCGCATGCTCGTAGACCTCATGCTGTGATTGGTCCAGGGCAAGTCCAAGAACTCGATTTCCGTCGGGAAGCAGTAGTGGCGCCTGCCGAAGAGCAGGCGATCAAAGAGGGCCGTCTTGCCATCTGGTTCGTGGCTCTCGTGACTTACGCCGATCAATTCAGCGCGAATAGAGAGACTCGATTCTGTCTGTACCATTTTGGCGACTACCGAGACATCGGAAGCGAAAATCTGTCGCTGTGGTTTTGCGGAGATCAAAACGCTCGGTGGAACACCGTCCGTTAGTACCAGTGGAGAATGAGCCTTTGAGGACAGATGGCCGCTTCTGCCCGAACCGGAGTAAAATAGCGGACCTCGCTCGGGTGAAGTACTTCGCAGCATGGGACTCGAAAGGGAAGGTCTTGCGGCTGCTAACCCGGTCTGCTAATCTCCAACTACCGCGACGAAGTAAGTACAGCAGGGAACTCACGCACTTCTGATGCTGGTCTCAAGAGGGTGGTCGTGTCCCTTACCCTCCACCACTACTTTTCTCGAGCAGTTAGCGCGCATTTTTCGAGATCAGTAGCGCCGGGGAGACTTTTGTAGCGTAGGCGCGGTGATTATGTCGGCGCGGGTGGGGACCCACCAGGTCCCGACGAGCTCCGCCGGCACACAAATGATGCTGTTTAATTGAATAGCGAACAGGTCCGATGCCCGATCTTGTGATCCGTCCGGCTGTGAAAGTTGATCTCGATGTACTGTGGGATTTTCTCGCGATGGCGGCCTATGAACCCGATGCAGAGGCGGCGAAGGCGGTTCCATCCGTAGCCAAATATCTCGTCGGCTGGCCGCGACCGGGGGATTTCGGACTCATCGCCGAACAGAAGGGCGAAGTCATCGGTGCAGCCTGGGCACGGCGCTTTTCCGGCGAAGAGCTCAACTCTCCCTACCGGGACGAAGAGACTCCGAAGGTGTCGATCGGCGTGAAACCGAATGCGCGCGGCCAAGGCGTCGGCGAGAAGATTATGCGCGCGTTGATCGGCGAGGCCGCTCGCCGCGGGCTTGGCCTTAGTCTCAGCGTGCGGTCCGAAAATCCCGCCCGTCGCCTCTACGAACGCCTCGGCTTTCGCGACATCCCAGGTTCCGCTATCACGAACCGCGCTGGCGGCATGTCGGTCGGCATGGCACTAGAAATCACCGAGTGACGCGAACCACTAAGCTCCTCGCGCTAGATACGGCTATGAGGCAGCCGGGAAAGCCGGAGCGCGGGGGAGACTCAGACGCCCGCCTCCTGACCAAATCCCGGGCGACCTGGAGCGTAAAACGGGCACGGGATGACACGGATTACCACGATTTACTAAGTAGTGCGCGCTAAGGGCGTGTCAGTATTGACCGCGCAATCTACGAATCCCTTACCCTCCACCACTTCACTTCCCGTCTAGTTACGGCGCAATTTTTCACATTCGGAGCGTATAGGAGCGTTTCGTAGCGTGGTGCCCGGCCGGGTGCTAAGGGTGCTCGAATCGGGCCGCTTTGCCGCTCGTAAGGCACGATCTGAGGGCAGCTCGAGGGAAGGGGGTGCGGATCAGGAAGTTCGCGTCGTCCTCGGGCGCGTACAGACTGACGGGAGCCTGCCTCACGGCGCGGACATCGCAGGTGTATTCTGACGGGATGAACATCGATCCCAATCGTCATCCGCTCCTCCATCAGGTAGCGCAAGGCGCGCAGTCGGTGGGAACCGATGAATTCCCCTCCTGTGTGACGTGGGCCGACGAGCACGAGGCTTGGCTGCGCTTCGCCAAGGAGACGGGCGGCTTTGACCACTACGTGCAGCGACTGCGGGGGCCCAAAGAGACGCGAGACGAGGCATTCGCCGAGCTTGCCGTCGCGTACTTCTTCGTGAAGCGGTGCGGAATGCCGTTCGCGGGGTGGGAGCCGCGCGGCGCCGACGGCAAGCTCGGGGAGTTCCTGGTAGGGAGTCCGCCGGTGTTCGTCGAGGTCAAGAGTCCCGGGTGGGAGGACGAGATCGCGAAGGCCGAGGGACGGCAGAGCCCTCGCCTCCAGCAGCCGAAGTACATCCACGCCGAGGCGCGCTCGACCGGACCTTGGTCGTCCGTCCGTCACGCCGTGAACAAGGCGTATCCGAAGATGCCCGATACAATGCCGACGCTCCTCGTGATCAACGACGATCTTATGGTGTCGCTACTCGACTGGAACCAGGCCGTCACGGAGATCGCCCTGTACACGCCGAAGAGTCCGGGCCAGACCACCGGCTATCTCGCGCAGGACGGCCCGTTCGTCGACGCTCGATGCGCGCGGCTGGGGGGCGTGGGCGTGTTCAAGGCCGATCTGCCGGGCGCGGAGGTCCGCTATCGGTTTGCGATCTTCGAGAATCCCCACGCAGACCCGACCGTCGCCGTGCCGCCAGACGTGGCGCCTGGTTTTCCACGGGTCAGCGGCGCCTCTCCGAGCAAGCCCGACGCTGAGCTGTGGTTCAAGAAGGAAGTTCTTGAGGTCGAGGAATGGATTCGGGATTCGACTGGGAAAGCGCGAAGAATAGCGCAAGAAGTCATCGAAGAGTTCCGTCGGAAAGACTGAGCAAATGGTCTTCGGCGGTTAGGGCAACGAGATGAGTGGAGACCGCGCTGACGTCTGCGCCTACTGTGGCGCGCCTTCGCCTGAAACGCGCGATCACATCCCTCCAAGGGGTGTCTTTCCGAGTCCACGGACGAGCGACCTCATCACCGTCCCTTCATGTCGTCCTTGCAACCAAGGCGCCTCGATCCGTGATGAGCGTTTTCTGGCGTACCTATCGATCCAGGTCGGCATCAATACTCCGGTCACGAAACGGCTATGGGACCAGGTGCTGCCTGGTATTCAACGCAATCGACCCCTGCATCGTCGCCTCCGCGATGAAATGGAGCCGGTCTGGCTGACCACTCCCTCAGGGGTCATCCACGGCCTGGGATATCGAGGCCTGTGGGACTCCGACGCGCACGATAGCACGATCGAGCGAATGGTCCGTGGCCTCTACTTCCACCACTACGGCGAAGTGCTTGGTCCTCAAGTGGAGATCAAGACTCATTGGTTCCGGGAACTGAACGACGACATGGTCGAAGCGGCCAGTGAATGTGACCAGCGCTCGATCGGTGACGGCCAGTTCGTCTACCGCTTCGGTCGCGCGTCAGACGCACCGCTTCACTCGCTGTGGCTATTTCAGTTCCATATGCGCCATTGGGCCGGCGGCTACACATCGCGAGTGGGATTCAGCCACGATTGAGCTATGAATCTTGAAGAAGAACTGAAGCGGCTCCAGAACCAGCTCGCCTTCGTGGATTCGCTTACGAAACGGCGCGCGCGAAGATCAGAAGACACCCTCGAGCTTGTTCTCATGAAGCTGGGGCCGCTCAAGGTCAAGATGTACCAGGAGGTTGGCCACCAGGTGCCTCACGTGCATATCGACTATGGCCGACAGAGTCACATGGCGTCCTATTCGATTAGCGACGGAAAACGCCTTGTGGGCACGCTGCACCCGAAATACGATCGTGTGGTCATCGACTGGATTGCTGCCAACCGGAGCAATCTGCTGGAAGCATGGCAGACGCTTCGGTCAGGAGGCGATCCAGTCGTCCTCATCGGTGAACTGTCCGTGACGTGAGGGCGCGTCCTCGTATAGAGGCGGGGATAGCAATCGGTTTTCACGGTCGAGTCCGACCGAGGAGCTCTGTGGCGGATCGCCGGGCAAAAGGTCCGCCCGGAGAGACGGAGATTTTGCGGCTCAATCCCCAGCGCGAATCTATGATTCGAACCGTCACAGGCTGGGAAACACTGGCGCCCGGCAGTTTGAATCTCGTAGTCGATGATTCCGTGGTTGAGCGACTCGGTGAATACAAGCCGAAGTTCGAGGAATCAGCGTCAGGAATTGTCTATCCATCTCCCTATGAAGGGATTCCCAAGCTCCGCAAAGCGTTGATTCGATTTCTTGCGGGAGCATTCCAGGACCTACTCGGGTCTCAGGAGTCGGCGCCAGAGCGTTTGCGCGCGGTGGCTCAGAAGCTTCTCGCACTGGACGTTCGGCTGTGAGGTCGGAGCGCCGCATTCGTCGTGAGGTCGTTGGCTGGCCTAGGCACCTGGGAAGGCCGGAGCGCCTAGGAGGCGGAAACGGGGCGCAGACAGAAAGGCTGTATCGATGTCCCAACTGCGGCGAGAAGACCATCCCCTTCCGAGGACGCTTCTTCGCCTCAAGAATGCGACCGGCGCATTGCACGTCGTGCCGGACATACTTCGCTACGAAGCAGAGATTTCTCGCGGGTGTCTTCGGCGTCTGCGCGGGATTCGTGACGTTGCCCGTGGCGCTCGTACTGGCAGGACTGAGCATCTGGGCGTTTCTTGGAGCCATTCTCCTGTACGTCGCGGTTGCCGTATTTGTGGCCCAAGCGACTTCCCGCCTGGTGCCGGTCAGTCCCGTGAAGGCACGGTGGTGGAATAAGCCGTTGTGGGGGAAACGCGACTCCGGCTCTCCGCCCCCGCCATAGGGCTTGGGAAAGCCGGAGCGCCGGGGAGACTCAGACCCGCGCCTCCCGGCCCAAACCCGGCCGACCTGGAGCGTAAAATGGGCACGGGATGACACGGATTACCACTGATTACTGTATCGAGCGTATAGCAATGGCGATGATGAGCATGGACGCAGACTTGCCAGTGGCGCTGCCAGAGGGGTTTTCTGTATATCTCCTCGAAGGCTCGACAACGCGTGACGGCGTCGTGATCCGCCCCCCCTCTCTCGCCGAGAACTTTCGTCCGCACGCCGTCGGCGCACGACCTCGCGGCGCTGATTCCACGGCAGCAGCGCTGGCGTCTTCGAGTGGCTCTTATCCCTCTGGACCGACGCCCTGTTCTGGCAGAAAATCCCGTGACACGCGTGGTTGTCCGCGCTGTGCCGGGGCAGGAGCGGCGGCCGGGCCGCCTAGCGCAGGCTCACCTTCGACAGCGCCTCGGCCTGGCAGCTCGACGATCGCGCTCTAGTGCGCAGGGGCTTCAAGGCGGACCTCGTGGAGTTCGACGGGCAGCGGGTGAGGCTGCGCGGCCCCGGTGCGCGACGTCACGCCGCGCGCCGTGAGTTTGTGTAGGAGACGGAGATGAATGGCGTGTACGACGGACTCACCGTGGTCGAGCTGGCCGATCGCCGCAACCAGTGGGCGGGCAAGCTCCTGGCCGACGGCGGCGCGCGCGTGATCCAGATCGAGCCTCCGGCGGGAGGCCCGGGGCGCTGGTGCGGCCCCTTCGTCGACGACACGGTCGATCCCGACCGCTGTCTCGACTACTGGTGGTACAACACCGGTAAGCAGAGCGTGGCTCTTGACGTCGGTCGCCCGCCGGCTCAGGATCTGCTGCGCCGCCTGCTGGCCGGCGCCGATGTCTTCCTCGAGAGCACGCCGCCGGGGACGTTGCGTGCGTATGGTCTCGACCACGGCTCGGTCTCGAGCAACCGCGCCCTCATCTACACCTCGCTGACCGACTTCGGTCAGGATGGTCCCTGGCGCGACTATCGGATGAACGATGCCGCCCACCTGGCCCTCGGTGGCCACATGGCCAGCACCGGCTATTCCGATCCCACGCTCACGCCGATCGGCGGGCAGGGTCACCAGGCCTGGCACATGGGCTGCGTATTCGCGCTGCACGGCATCACGCTGGCCCTCTTCGACCGCATGACGACCGGCGAGGGGCAGTACATCGACGTCTCGATCCACGATGCCTGCTCGATCGGCACCGAGTCCGCGGTGCCCGAGTGGCTCTACAACGGCGCCACCCTCTATAGGCAGACCGGGATGCACGCCTCTGCACGCCGGCGGGCCGATTTGGAATTGCCGACGGCTGACGGCATGTACGTGATCGCGGTGAACCAGACCTTCGGCGACCGGGGCTGGGCGAAGCTGATCGAGTGGATGGAGGAGAAGGGCGTCGCCGGCGAGCTGACCGATCCCAAGTACCGCGATGAGGCCGTCCGCATGGCCGACTATCGCCAGGGGACCGCCGTGCTCGACGGGATCCGCCGGCTGATCGCCGCCTGCAAGGGAGAGGAGGTCTTCACCCGCGCGCAGTCGTACGGCATCTCGTGGGGGCTCGTGCGCGCGCCCGAGGAGAACTACGACGTCGCGCACTACCAGCAGCGCGACTTCTGGCGCGACGTCGAGCACCCGGAGATCGGCCGCGCCATTCGGTACCCGCGCGGCCCGTTCATGTGCGACGCGCTCGGGATCGCGCCCCGAGGGCGAGCACCGCATCTCGGCGAGCACACGCGGCTGGTCCTGGAAGGCGATCTCGGTCTCCCCGCCGCGCAGGTCGATGCGCTGGCCGCCGCGGGGGTGGTCCGGTGAACGCGTCAGTTACGCTCCCGAAAGGTATCCTCAACGGAGTGCGCATCCTCGATTTCACGTGGAAGACCGTCGGGCCGTGGGCACCGCGGCTGCTCACGCACTTCGGCGCCGAGATCATCCACGTCGAGCGCGTCGGGTCCTGGGATGATCATCGCTACGCGGCCCACCCGAGTCCGATCGTCGGTGGCCCGCAGAAGGAGTTCACTTCGGAGCAGGGGACGGGGCCGCTGCACGGCGGCGGCCACGCCGACGGCAAGAAGCCCTACTACAACACCCCGTACTTCACGATCCTGCACCACGGCAAGCTCGCCATCAGCCTGAACACGCGTCACCCCAAGGGGCTCGCGCTGGCCGAGCGGCTCATCGGCATCTCGGATGCGGTCGTCGAGAACTTCAGTGGCGAAGTGTTTCCGAGCTGGGGGCTCACCTGGGAGCGTATCCACGAGATCAACCCGCGCGTCGTGTACCTGAGTACGTCGGGCTTCGGTCATACCGGGCCCTACAAGGCCTACCGCAGCTTCGGCCCCACCGCCGCGGCCCAGTCGGGCTTGTCGCTCGCGTCCGGGTTGCCAGGCATGCCGCCCGCGGGCTGGGGGTTCTCGTACATGGACGTGATGGGTGGATGGATGGGAGGCCTTGCCCTTGTCATGGGATTGCTTCAGGCCCGGAAGACGGGCGAGGGATCCTACATCGACTATGCGGTCACCGAAGGCGCGATGTCCCTCCTGGGGACGTACATGCTGGATTTCCAGGTCAACGGCCGGACCACGCGCCGCCCGGGCTTTCCGCCGGGCAATCGCGCCCTGTGGCCCGCCGTGGCGCCCCACAACACCTATCGATGCTCGGGCAAGGATCGTGTCGGGCAGGACTGGTGGGTGTTCGTCGCCTGCGAGACCCAGGCGCAGTTCGAATCGCTCTGCCGGGTGATGGGTCAGCCCGATCTGAGTACGGACCCGCGCTTCGCGACCAACGAGGCGCGCGTGGCGAACCAGGACGCGCTCGACGCCATCGTCGGCCGCTGGATCAGGCCGCGCCGGCGCTACGACGTCATGCGGCGGTGCCAGGAGGCCGGGATCATCGCGGCGGTGGTCCAGAGCGCCGAGGACCGGGTCGAGCACGATCCCCAGCTCAAGCATCGCGACATGCACCCGGTCGTCAACCACCCTGAGATCGGCGAGTTCGAGTACGAGGGTTATCCGGTCAAGCTGTCCCGCACACCGGCCTTCGTGCACGGAAGGGGGCCGCTGCTGCGCGAGCACAACCGCTACGTCTACGGCGAGCTGCTCGGTCTGAGCGATGAGGAGATGAAGTCGCTGGAAAACGACAAAGTGATCTGAGGAGGCGACGATGGCGGTGAGCTTCGACCGGGCGCGGCTCGCGCCGCTGAAGGATGCTGTGGCAGTCGTCGGTGTCGGCGAGACCGACTACGGGAAGGATTACCGGGGAGCCCGCGGCCAGGCCGTGAGCAAGGGCGAGGCCCGCTACGACTCGTACACGCTGGCGTCGAGAGCACTCAAGCGTGCGCTGGACGACGCGGGATTGAAGAAGGACGACATCGACGGCCTGTGCGTCGGGGGCACGCTGTCCGGCGAGCGGGCCAGCGAACAGTGGGGCCTGAACCCGCGCTGGAGCGGGGGCGGCGATGCCGCGCAATGTATCATCGAGGCGACGCTGGCCATCAACGCCGGGCTCTGCACGACCGTCGCCCTGGTCTACGGCAACGCCCAGCGCTCGATGGACACGGCCTATGGCGGCGCGCGCGTGACCGGCGGCGCCATCACCTCGTACTTCTACTACGCCCCGTGGGGCATGACCTCGCAGGGCGCGCTCTACGCGCTCTTCTTCCAGCGCCACAAGCTGCTCTACGGCACCACCGACGAGCAGCTCGGCGCGGTCGCGGTGGCGTTCCGCAAGCACGCCTGCTTGAACCCGAATGCGGTGATGCAGAAGCCGCTCACGATCCAGGACTATTTGAATGCGCCATACATCGCCGAGCCGCTGCGCCTCAACGACTACTGCCTCATCAACGACGGCGGGGTTGCGATCATCGTCCGTCGTGCCGACCTGGCGAGGAATCTCAAGCAGCGGCCCGTCATGGTGAGCGGCTTCGGATGGTCCGAGGAGAACGTGGATGCCACCCAGCTGCGGCCCCGGCTGAAGACCTTCTATCACGGCGCCCATCACGACGTGGCGGCCCAGGTCTATCCGATGGCCGGCGTGACGCCGAAGGATGTCGACGTGTTCGCCACCTACGACAGCTTCAGCGTGCATCTCCTGGCCTCGCTCGAAGGGTTCGGCTTCTGCAAGGAGGGCGAGGCCGGCGCGTTCGTGCAGGGCGGCCGCATCGAGATCGGCGGCGAGCTGCCGTGCAACACCAGCGGCGGGATGCTCTCCGAGAGCTACATGCAGAGCTGGAACCACCAGCCCGAGCTGGTCCGCCAGCTGCGCGGCGGTCTCGGCAATCGGCAGGTGCAGGGCGCCGAGGTCGCCCAGTACGTCCACGACGTCGCCGGCAAGTGCAAGAGCCTGATCTACACCAGGGGAGCGTGACGATGGCGACGGCCCGACCGGTACGCGCGATGGATCCGTACGCCGAGCAGTTCTGGGCGTTCACGCTGTCGAGAGAGCTGCGCCTGCAGCGGTGCGCCGCCTGCGGGAAGTTCCGCTGGCCGCCGGGCCCGACCTGCGACCGCTGCCTGTCCGACGACTTCGCGTGGTCCCCGCTCAGCGGCAAGGCGAAGGTGCTGTCGTGGACGACGTTCCGCCGCGGCTACTTCCCGGAGTATCCGCCGCCCCACACCGTCGTTGCGCTCGAGCTGGCCGAAGGCCCACTCTTCATCTCCTATCCCGTCGACGTCGAGCCCAGCGACCTCCGCGACGGCATGACGCTGGAGCTCCGCTGGATCGACGCCACTGACAAATTCGGCGAGTACAACCTTCCCGTCTTCGGCCCGCCCGCCGCGCGCGGCTGACGCGCTCTACTCTTTCAGGGTTCCCCGAAGGCCTTGACGGCGTTGTCCCAGAGGATCTTCCGCATCAGGTCGGGGTGGACTTCTTGCCAGCTTAGCGCCAGGTCGACGGAGCCGGGGAAGCGCGTCTCGGCGTGCGGGTAGTCCGAGCTGAACATGAGAAGGTGGTCGCCGAGGTACTCCGAGACCAGCTTGACCATCTTCCCGCCCTCGTGCAGGACGATCGAGGCAAAGAAGCGTCCGCCCGTGGTGTACTCCAGCATCGTGTGCTGCAGGCCGTCGGCCACGAAGCCCATGTAGTGCGCCTGGTCCTCTATTCGGGCGGCCCAGAACGGGATCCAGCCGAATCCCGATTCCAGCACCGCGAAGCGGAGATTGGCGTAGCGATCCAGCAAACCGGCGCCGAAGAACGCGCCCATCGCCCGCATCGCGCCCCAGGGATGCGATGCGGAGCGGCCGAGGAATGGGTTGTGCCAGAGGTCACGATAGCCCGGGTACCCCTGCGAGAAGCTGTGGTGGATGAAGCACAGTCCCGTCTCGTCCACTGCGCGCCAGATCGGATGCAGGTCGGGGTGGTCCAGCGGGTAGTCGATCGGCAGGTTGAGGTACACGCCAACCGCCCATGGTGACCCGCTCCAGCGCTTGATCTCCGCCACCGATTCCTCGATGTAGCTGGCGTTCGCGCAGATCATCGACTTGAGCCGATGCGGGTATTTGCCGCAGAAATCGTCCAGAAAGCGGTGCTGGGCCCGCATGAACTCGATGTTGACCTCGCGGTTCTCGTGGCCGCTCGGCCCGCCATTGTTGACCAGGAGCTGGACGTCGACCCCCTCCTCGTCCATGTCACGGATGCGTCCGTCGACGTCCCAGTCATCGCTGTACAGGTTCGGAGCCTTGCTCCCCATGAAACGTCCAGAGGCTCCGCCGGTCGTGGCGCGCGGCTTCGCCTCGCCGAGCACGCGCGGGACGTCTGCTCCCCAGCCACCAACGGCTCCGCTGCCGAGGCGGAAACGCGTCGGGTACGGCAGCTCGTACGGAACGCCCGCCGAATGCCTTCCTTGGAGCACCTTGCGGCTTTCCAGGTCGGGCACCAGCTCGCGGACCCGGGCCGAAAGATATTTCTCGAGCGTGTCCGCCGATGGCCCGACGTGAGTGTCGCTGTCGTAGACTTTGTAGCCGTTCCTCATCGAGAGCCTCCTTCGTGGGCGTTCTACCTGTCACCCGGCTGTGAAAACGTCGCTCCGCCGCGGGGAGCCTCTGGTGCGTCCATGGTGACCGAGCTCGACTATAGACCGGTCCGGCCCTGCACGGAACGCGCCGGTTCAGAACCTGGTCGCGTGGTGAGCGACCGTGGCGAGTTCAGCAAGTGTCGACGGTGCGGCATCGAGAGCGGCTACAATCGACCATCAACTCCCGAGGGGGCCCATGAAGATCGCGGTGATCCACGACTACGCGGATGTGTTTCGGACGACGCGCGCCTACCAGCGGCTCGCGGGGCACGACGTCGTCGTGCACACCGACGCCTACACCGAGCCGGCGCGGGTCGTCGAGCAGGTTGCGGGCTGTGAGGCTGTGCTGCTCACGCAGCAGCGCGTGCCGGTGACGCGCCAGATCGTCGAGCGGCTGCCGGATCTGAGGTTCATCAGCCAGACGAGCGCGAACGTCTACCATGTCGACCTCGCGGCCTGCACCGAGCACGGCGTGGTGGTGTCGGCCGGCCGGGGTGGGGGCGGGCGCACGCCCTACTCGACGACGGCGGAGCTCACGTGGGGGTTGATCATCGCGTCGCTGCGCCATCTGCCGTTCGAGGTGGAGCGTCTCAAGCAGGGCCACTGGCACTCGACCGTCGGCACGCGACTCGAGGGCCAGACGCTGGGCATCTACGCCTTCGGCCACATCGGGGCGGCGGTGGCGCGGGTCGGGCGGGCGTTCGGGATGCGGGTCGTGTGCTGGGGCCGCGAGGGCTCGACGGCGCGCGCCCGCGCCGAGGGTTTCGAGGTCGCGGCCGGCCGGGAAATGTTCTTCGCGGACGCCGACGTCCTCAGCCTGCACCTGCCGGGCGGCCGCGAGACCCGCGGCATCGTGACGGCCGGCGATCTCGCCCGCATGAAGCCGACGGCGCTGCTCGTCAACACGAGCCGCGCGCCGATCATCGAGGAGGGGGCGCTCGTCGCCGCGCTGGCCAAGGGCCGTCCGGGGTTCGCGGCCGTGGACGTCTTCGAGACGGAGCCGGTCGTCGGCGCCGCCCACCCGCTGCTGAAGATGCCGAACGCGCTGTGCACGCCGCACCTCGGTTACGCCGAGAAGGAAGGCTACGAAGGGATCTACGCCGGCGGAGTCGAGCGGCTGCTGGCCTGGGCCGCGGGCAAGCCGATCGACGTGATCAACCCGGAGGCGCTGGAGCGCACGAAGAGGTGACGGTGCCCCGGCGCACGATCGCCGCCGTTCCTCGTGCCGGTCCGACTCCAGATGCCCGTAGGTGTCGCTGGTCTGAGCGATCGTCGCGTGCCCCAGTTGCCGCTGCACCCACCGGATGTCGGCGCCACCCCCGAGGAGCCACGTGGCGTAGCTGTGCCGCATCGCATGGGGCTTCCGATACGGGAGCTTCGTGGCCGTGAGCAGGGGTCGCCAGACGTGCTCCGAGAACGCTCCGTAGCGCGTGACCTTCCCCATCCCGTTCGGGAAGACCAGCCGGCGCTGTTCGTGCGTCCAGCTGTGTAGCTGCGCCTCGAGCGCCATCGCCTCCACGTGGGCCCGGAGCGCCTGCAGGGCTGACGCAGGGAGCTTCACCCAGCGGTCTTCGCCGTCCTTGGTGGATCCGGCCGCCGTCTTCGCTCCAGGTCCGCTGCACGTGCAGGCGCGATCGATTCCAGTCGATATCGCCGACGTAGAGCGCCGTTGCCTCGCCCCACCTGAGACGGGGCAGTGTGATGGCGGGGCCGCGCGTGGGTGGGCTCCATCACGAATACCTGCGGCGGGCGGCGTAAGCCGATCGGACGAATAAGTGGAAGCCACACCCGGCCTGATGAGGACCCAGGTCGATCACGCGGATTCCGTTCAGCGGCCGTTTGGCGTCTGTCATCGAATCACTCCTTGTCTAGCGCCGCGATCTTGCGCCGTCCCATCAGAGTCTCGCGCCGCGATCAGAAAACGATCACTAGCCGTCCGCGAGTCCCGCCGGCGGCCATCTTGCGCTGCGCCTCCGCCGCCCGCTCGGGCGGAAAGGTCTCCGCCACGCGCAGGGTGAGCCGGCCTTCGCCGACGAGACGGCCCAGCCGGTCGAGCGCTTCCTGGTTCTGGAGATACGACATCACCCGCACCGGCTCGATCGTGATGCCACGCTCGGACGGGCCGGCGAAGCCGCGGACGGTCGCGAGCTTGCCGCCGTCCCTGATCGCGGGCAGCGCGGCCGCGTCGAGCACCGCCGCGTCGATCAGTCCTTCGACGCCTCCGGGCGCCGCGTCGTAGACGCTGCGAATGGCTTCGTCGCCGCTCGGCACGAACGTCTTCGCGCCCATGCGCTTCACCAGCGATTCGTCCTGAGGCCGCGCGACGGCGATCACGCGCAGCCCTTCGGTGACGCCGAGCTCGACCGCGTAGCCGCCGACCGCGCCGGC
>JAHFDK010000427.1 GCA_023249095.1 Candidatus Rokuibacteriota bacterium
GCGCCGGTGTACGGCAATCGCCGGCGCATCCGCGGCGCGCGTGGCAAGCGGCTCATGCGGTGTCGCGGGGAATACGTCGAGCGCTCCTTCGCGCACGTGTACGACACCGGCGGCCTCCGGCGTACGCACTTGCGCGGCCATCAGAACATCCTGAAGCAGCTGCTGATCCACGCGGGCGCGTTCAACCTCGGCATTCTCATGCGGCAGGCGTTCGGGCGCGGCACACCGCGAGGGCTGCAAGGACGCCGGTTCGGCCCCGGTGCGCTTGAAATCGCCTTCGGAATGTTCGTCGAGCGCGTCTGGAGAGCCGCCACGCGTCTCTGGCCCCGCTCCCGACTGATGCCGTGCGTACGGCGCACGTATTCAACGGGCGCACTCGCGTGGTGAAGTCCACCGCTTCCACCACGGGCAGTTAGGGCACATGTGGTAATCGAGCGATATTCGTCGAGACCACCCAGGATCTTCAGAGCTGGCGAAGCGGAGGGTTCTTCGTCAGAGGCAAGTGTCACACGGCTATTCTGGACACCGGAGCCGGTCCAGTCTGAAGAGGCCTCGGAGTTAGAGGCGGAACTCGAGGCGACAGCTCGGCGCTCGGAAGTTATACGGAGATCGTACCGCAGAGTGTTCGGCTAAAGCCTAGTGTTGCCAGTCTTTTGGGAGCTTTGATTCGCTCTACGACTCAAGGAGGTGCTCCAATCAAGACGCGTGAGGTGCGATGAAATCGCGTGTGGTGTCTCGACACCCGGCTTGTAAGATGGCGTGGTAAGACATCGCCCTGGTTGGAGGACAGCCGTCGCCTCGTGAGGCCGTGGGCGCCGGTGGACGCGGAGGGCAGCCCGTGCCGGATCTCAGAAAAGGACCTCGAAGGCAAATTCCACGGACGGTCTCTGCAGTAGGTCCACTGCAGGCCCCCGCAACAAACCGGCGACCGACTTGTGTCGCGGGGCCGGCGCGGCCTCTCCCGTTCACAAATCCCCGCCTGCAACATAGAGTCGAAGGACGCGAAAACGCGACCCCCGACAAGCGGGTTCGTGGCGTTTCGAAATCACTCCATTTGTAGACGTGGCCCGAGTTCTGTACGGCGTGATCAGCAATGAAGGGCCGCAGCCGGTCAGGCCACGCGCCTTCTGAGGTAGGCCGAGATTGCCTCCGAGACCACGACGACCCCGAGGATGACCAGGAGGATCAGCCCCACCCGGCTCCACTCAAGGCCGAGGATCGCGGTGTTCAGCACGAACCCGATGCCGCCGGCCCCAACGATGCCGAGCACAGTGGACTCCCGGATATTGATGTCCCAGCGGTAGATCGTGACGCCCGCGAACACCGGCCGGATCTGGGGCACGATCCCATAGAGGAGTACTTTGAAGCGCCCCGCCCCCGTGGCGGTGATCGCCTCGACCTGACCGCGGTCGATCTCCTCGATCCCCTCGGCGAAGAGCTTCGACACGAACCCGACCGAGCGCACGGCGACCGCCAGCGCCCCGGCCAGCGAGCCTGGCCCGACCACGATGATGAAGATCAGCGCCCAGATCAGCGAGTCCACCGACCGACTGACCGACATCACGAGGCGGCCCAGGGCGTAGGTTGCCCGGTTGTAGGTGGTGTTCCGGGCCGCCAGGAAGGCGACAGGAATCGAGAGGAGTATTGCCAGCGTGGTCCCCAGCGTCGCGATGTTGATCGTCTGGATCAGCGGGCCCACGATTTCACCCGCGAAGGCCCAGTCGGGCGGGAACATCCGGCCGAAGAGATCTCGAACCTGCGCCGGGGAATCCCCCACGAATTCCCACCGGATTCCCATTCCGACGAGCGCCCAGAGCAGGATTGTCGCCGCCCCCAGGCGCCCGGCCAGACGGAGGACGATCTGCCGTGGGGTGAACCGCGGCCACGCTCTCATTGAATTCGCTTTCGCGCCACGGCGCTGACTACCTCGCCCAGGAGCACGATCGCGACGATCACGAGCAGAATGGCCAGCGAGAAGTCGTAGTCATAGCGGGCGAACGAGTTGTAGAGGGTGGTGCCAATCCCGCCGGCCCCGACGATCCCGATGATCGTGGATTGGCGCAGGTGGACGTCCCACTGATAGATCGTCAGGCCGATGATGCGGGGCAGCACCTGCGGGAGCACCGCGAAGAGCAGCACGGCGCCGCGCCCAGCCCCGGTGGCCCGGATCGCCTCGACCTGGCCCCGGTCGATATTCTCGATCTGCTCCGCCAAGAGCTTGCCGAAGAACCCGATCGAACCCCACGTCAGCGTGAGCATCCCCGCGAAGGGCCCGAACCCCACGGCCTTGACGAACAGGATGGCCACGATGATCTCGTGGAAGGTGCGCCCCAGGGAGATGATCCCTCGCCCGGCGGCATACACGGGAAGCGGGGCGAAATTGCGCGCCGCCATCACCGCGATCGGAATCCCGATCAGCACACCCAGGGCCGTAGAGAGGGTGGCCATCTGGAGGCTTTCCACTACGCCCTCGACCAGGAGTTCCCACCGCTCGAAGTCAGGCGGGAAGGCCCGGCCGAAAACGATCCAGGCCCGGCCGAGGCCCCGGCTCACGCGGGCCGGGTCCACCTGGAGGCTCAGGGCGTTCCAGAGGACGAACGCCGCCAGCCCCGCCCAGAGCGCGGGCGCTATCCAGCGGGCGGGGAAGGCCGACGGCGGGCGCCACTCCACGGCAAGCGAGGAGCGCCGCGCCATGGCTACGCTCCCAGCGCGGAGGTCAACTCCTCCCCCGCCCCGCGATAGATCAGGTCCAGGGCCTCTCGCGTCAGGTCCGCCGGCGTCCCCGCGAAGACGAATACCCCCTGGTTGAGCCCGAGGATCCGCTGGGCGAACTGCCGTGCCAGCGCCACATCGTGGATGTTGATCAGCGCGGGGATTCGCTCTTCGGCCGCGAGCCGCGTGATCAGGGCCATGACGGCCTCCGAGGTCTTCGGGTCGAGGCTCGACGTCGGCTCGTCGACCAGGAGGATCTTCGGCCGCTGGACCAGGGCGCGCGCGATCCCGACCCGCTGACGCTGGCCGCCGGAGAGCTCGTCGGCTCGCTTGTTCTCGAACCCGGCCAGCCCCACCCGGGCCAGCGTCTCGAAGGCCCGCTCCACGTCCTCGGGGGGAAAGCGCCGCCGCCAGGCCTGCCAGAGGCTGACATAGCCCAGGCGCCCCGAGAGGACGTTCTCCATCACGGTGAGCCGCTCGATCAGGTTGAACTCCTGAAAGATCATCGCCATCTGGCGCCGGGCCTGCCGAATTTCCGCGCCGGTGAGCCGCGTGATCTCCACGCCGTCGAGCCGCACAGAGCCCGCGTCGGGCTCCACGAGCCGGTTGATGCAGCGGATCACGGTGCTCTTGCCGGCTCCGGAGGGGCCGATGACGAAGACCACCTCGGTCGCCTTCACGGTCAGGGAAACGCCCCGGAGGGCGTGATCCCCGGTGGGATAGGTCTTGACGAGCCCCACCACCTCGAGCATCGGCGGGGCGGGCTACTCTCCTTTGGACGGGGGCGTCGAGAGCTTCTTATACTCGGGCGAGTCCTTAGTGAAGGCGACGCCGTTGGCCTCCTGGATCCCCACGACCGCCTCCCAGTCCTTCCTGTACGAGATCGGGACGAAGCGCGTGTACGTCTTCCACTCCTTGGCGACGCTCGACCCCTGGATCTGAAAAGTGAAGAACGCCTCCTTGATCTTCTCGGCAAGCTTCGGGTCCAGGTTGTGCGCGTACGAGTAGCCGGCCACGGGGAAGAGCAGGGACGTATACACGATCTTGTAGTCCGTCTTTTTCACCACGCCGCGGTTGACCATCCGCTCGAGGACCGTGTCCGCCACGGCCGCCGCGTCGTAGTCGCCGTTGACGACCCCCAGGATACTGTTGTCGTGCTTGCCCGTGAAGGCGATCTCATAGTCCTTCCCCGGAACCACCCCCATCTTGGAGAAGAAGTACACGGGCGCCTGGTGCCCCGAGTTGGAGGTCTGTGACACGTGGGCCACGCGCTTGCCCTTGAGGTCGGCCACCGAGTTGATCTTGGCGTTCGCGGCCTGGGCAATGACCACGAGGTGGTAGCCGGCCCCGCCCTTGTCATCCCCCATCACGGCGAACGGCACCGCGCCGGCCAGGTTCACCGCGAAGGGCACTGAGCCCGTGGAGTAGGCGGTGATGTGCAGTCGTCCGGAGCGCATC
>JAHFDK010000428.1 GCA_023249095.1 Candidatus Rokuibacteriota bacterium
AGTTGCGACAGAAGCTCGAGCCGCTCCGGCTCATCGTCGGCGGTTCCCACCAGAACGAGGCGCACGTCGTGATGCTTCTTTACGAGCCGGTACGCGTTCACGACACCGAGCGGGTCGTGCGCCCGCGCCAACGGACCGATCTGCACGAGCAGCGGCTTGTCGCGGGCAATCCCCAGCCCGGCGAGGATCTCGGTGACCTCGCGCGCCGGGAGGTCGCGGTTGCGCTCCGAGAGCGGGTCGATCGACGGCGGAATGACGTACATGGGGATGCCGAGCCGGCCCTCGAATCCGGGCAGCGCGAAGACGGCGGCGGCGTACTGGTCGGCGAACTGCCGGAAGAAGGACCAGGTGCTGGCCTGGGCCGTCGAGCAGTCGAAGTGACACCGCCAGACCCACCGGCCCGCCGTCCGGGCGCTCACGAGGCTGGCCGGCTGACTGTCGTGGACGAAGGTCAGGTCCGCGTCGAGATCGAGCTTCTTGCCGTTGAGGCGGTTCATGTCGGCCCAGCGCGCGAGCCCCTCCTCGCTGAGCACGCGCTCGACCCCCTCGAGCGCGGCCTGGAGCGTGCGCGCCGTCGCGTAGTACGCGGAGTCGCCGCCCGTGATCTCCCAGCGCGCGTCGATGCCCAGCTCGCTCAGGAGCGGCACCACGGCGCGCAGGGTCTCGGCGACGCCCCCGCCGAGACGTCCGCCGGTCACGTGGAGAACCCGCCGGCCCTTGACTTGCTCGGCGAGCTTCAGGATGAAGTCCACCGCGCCCGGCCCGGCGAACGGGCGGTAGTCGTCGATCCGGCTCATCCGCGCCCCTCCTCGAGCGCCTCGTCGACAAAACCGAGGAGTCGTCCGCGGACCCGCTCGAGCGTCGTCAGATACGGATCGATCCGGTCGAACCGCTCGGCGAGCGCCGGTAAGTCCAGCGCGTCCCGCAGCCACGCCGCGAACGGTTCGGCGCGGCGCTCGCGCACCCGGGTCTCGACGGTATGAAGATAGATCGCGCTCTCGTCGACGCTCGCGAGCCCGGCGCGGAACTCGACGAGCGTGGCGGCGGTGAGTCCGAGCGGCACGTCGACGATGTGCGACCGCTGGAAGTGGAACGCCCGGTCGAACTCGACGCGGCCCTCGGCCTCCCGCCCGCGGAGATGATCCTGGACGATCGTGACGAGGTGCTCGCGCAGGGCATCGAGGTCCGGGAACGCGAACGGATCGACGACGGCGAGGCGCTCGGCGAGGGCACGATCGCCGACCTCGAGGGCGGCCCACCGCGCGAAGTCGTTACCGTAGGCGGTGGTGAAGGGGCGGTGCCGGAGAAAGTAGCCGAACGTGTGGAAGAAGATCGAGGCCGCCGGCACCTCCGCGAGCTGGTGCAGGAGCTCGCGCTCGTCGAGCGCGTGAACGTCGAGCGTCTGGCGCAGCTCGACGCAGCCCGCGAAGCGAAAGGGGTGCGCGGCCGTGCGCATACGTCGTCCGGTCAGGAGGCCATCGTGGAAGCCATCCGGCGTAGCAGCGCATGGATCTCGCGAACGCCGCGCACGCGGTACTCGGCGGCGGTCGGCTTCGTGCCGACGCAGATCGTGACGGCCCGCCCGCGCAGCGCGACGAAGGCCGACTCGTCCGTCGTGTCGTCGCCGGCGTACAGGACGACCGCCCGCCGCGCGGGCAGCGTGCTCTTCATTTGGCTCGCGATCCAGCGCGCTGCCCGGCCCTTGTTCCACCCGACCCGCGGCACGAAGTCGAACACCGCGTGGCCGGGGACGAGGGTCAGGCCGCCACGGCGCAGGATCCGCTCCGCGACTTTCCGCACGTCGAGCCGACGCCGCGGCGACACCCGACGGTAGTGCAGGCTCACCGCCAGCCCCTTCCACTCGAGCCGGGCCCCGGGGATCGAGGGGAGCGCCGCGGCGAGCGCGCGGCGCGTCGCCGTGAGGCAGGACCGGTGGGCGCGCGGGTGGCGGAAGTGGAGGTCGCGCCCGGCGATCTCGAGCCCGTGACAGCCGCCGTAGACCACGTCCTCGAGCGCGACCCGCGCGCGCAGATCCGCCAGCCCGCGGCCGGACAGGATCGCCAGGCGCGCCCGCTCGCACCCGGCGAGGCGGGCAAGCGTGCCGCGCACGGATGGCGCCAGGGTCGCGGCGCCCGGCGAGGCGACCAGGGGCGTCAAGGTGCCGTCGTAGTCGAGGATCGCCACGAGGCCGGCGCCGTCTCCGAGCTCCTGGTCGAGACGGTCGAGGAGGCGCATCGGGAGCCTCAGGACGGCCGGCCGCCGGCCGTCCCGACGGGAATCCTCGCCAGCTCGCTCAGCAGCATCCCGGCCCAGCGATAGATGTTGTGGTCGATGACGGAGTGACGCATCCGGACCATCCGCGCGCGCCGCTCCTCCGGCGGCATCTCGAGCGCGGTGCGGATCGCTTCCGCCATGCCGGTGAGGTCGTACGGATTCACGATCAGCGCATCCCGCAGCTCGTGGGAGGCGCCGGCGAACCGGCTCAGAATGAGCGCGCCGTCCTCGTCGTCGCGCACCGAGACGAACTCCTTGGCCACCAGGTTCATCCCGTCGTGGAGCGAGGTCACCATGCAGAAGTCGGCGTGGCGATAGTAGGCCCAGATGTCGCGGTGCTCATGGTGAGCCTTGAGATAGAGCACGGGCCGCCACGTCTTCGTCTGGAACATCTGGTTGAGCTCCCGGACCTTTTCCTCCACCTCGCGCTGGATCTCCTGGTAGCGATTGATCGTGCTGCGGCTCGGCGCCGCGAGCTGCACGAACACGAGGCGCTCGCGGTACTGGGGATAGGTCTCGAAGAAGAACTGCAGCGCGCTGAGGCGCTCCGGCAAGCCCTTGGTGTAATCGATCCGTTCGACGCCCAGACCGAGGAACTCGGCGGAGATCCCGAGCCGGCGCAACAGCTCCGGGCGCGAGACGCGTGGAGGATCGTCCACGAATTCCGGAGCGACGCTGATCGGGAACGGCTTGACGTACGTCGTGTGGTCGCCGCGCGTCACGGAATAGCGTTCCCAGTCGATGCGGGCCTCGAGCGCGCGGTCGACCGTTTCGAGGAAGTTGTTGCAATAGTACTGGGTGTGGAACCCGATCAGGTCCGCCCCGAGCATGCCGAGGAGCAGCTCCCCCTGCCAGGGACAGATCCCGAACGCCTCGAAGTTCGGCCACGGAATGTGCCAGAAGATGGCGACCCGCGCGTCAGGCCGCGCCGCCTTGATGAGCGCCGGCAACGCGGCAAAGTGGTAGTCCTGGATGAGGACGAGTGGCGCCTCGGCGTCCTTGATCTGGTCCAGGACCGTATCGGCGAACTTCTGGTTCACCTCGAGGTAGTACGACCAGTCATCGGGCCGGAAGGTCGGCCGCACGTGCACGATGTGACAGAGCGGCCAGAGCCCCTCGTTGGAGAAGCCCGCGTAGTACCCCTGCTCCTCTTCCTTCGTGAGCCACACCCGCCGCAGCGTGTAGCGCGGCTCGTCCACCGGGACGCCGAGTCGCCCGCGCGTGTCCGCCGTCTCCCGGTCGGCATCGCCACTGCCGTGCGCGACCCAGACGCCCCCGCACGCGCGCATCACCGGATCCATCGCCGTCACGAGACCGCTCGCCGGGGCCTGGACGTGGATCTGGCCGCCCCGCCACACGTGGCTCACGGGCTCCCGGTTGGAGACGACGACGAGCGGCCGGCCGTTGAGCTGAAGGTTGACGAACTGCTTGAGGCGTTCCTCGGTCCAGACACTCTCGCCGGCGAGGCGGAGCGCCGCTTCCTGCTCGGCGGCGACCTGGGCCCGCTGCATGCTTCGCGCCAGACGCGAGACCTCGAGCGCGAGCGGCCCGAAGAGGTTGGCGTCGGCGACGTGGCGCGGGGGCGGGACCGGGCGACCGCTCCGGAGCGCTCGCGTCCACTCGGAGATCTCCGCCATCGGTCGGGTGATGCTGACCTTCACCACCAGGGCCGCGATGATCGAGATGACCAGGGCCAGGACGAGGAACCGCACCGCGTTGGAGGTCCAGCGGTCCCACTCCGCCCGGTCCAGGTGCGCGGCGTCGAGGAGCACCGCGACCGCGCCCACGGGCTGGTTGTCGGACAGGAGCGGCGCCGCGTAGATGTACCGGGTGCGGTCGCCGATGGGTCGGAGCCCCTGGGTCGCGACGTTCCCGGAG
>JAHFDK010000429.1 GCA_023249095.1 Candidatus Rokuibacteriota bacterium
TGCTCGCGAGGCCCTAGAACTCGGCGCTCTCGCCTATATCGACAAACCGTTCGATTTCTCCTACCTCACGCGGGTTGTCGCCATGGCGCTCCAGCCGAAGGCCGAGAGGCCGGACCTTTGCCTGAGCTGGCGGAGGACGATGTGGCCCGAAATGCAGAAACTGGCTGGCAAGAGCCAGCAGATCGACCGCTATGTCGAGTCGTTCGAACACTACCTTCGCGAGCTGGAGAGGCCGCGTCCATGACGTTAGCAGGGAAACAGGCCGCCCTCACGCTGATGCTGACTCTTGTTGTCTCGATTGCGTTGGCATCGGCTCCGCCCGCCTCGGCATACGAACTCAGAACCCACCGCCAGGACGGTTCGTGAGCTAGTAACTTCCCCTTCGGCCCGCGCGGTCGACAGACTACTCCATTCGGCGGAAATACGCCGTCTTCCACGCGCCGCGCTGGTACTGAGGAGGATAATTTGTTACTGGCCCAACGAGGGCGGGACCCTTCTTGTCGTACTCAAGGTCGAATCTCGGCCTCGTTCCAAAACTTATTCTGATGTTCCCCGCTTCCGTTCTCGCTTGTGTGGTGAATGGAATCACGCCGCGATAGTCACTCCACTCGGCCGTCACAAGACCCGTGTCGCTCACGTTCCGTATTGTTAGGACCGCCGACCAATCCGGGTTGTAAGACTCCATCGGGTGCCATCGCCATACGCCCACGAGGAGCTTGTAATCAGGCGCGTCTTGAGCAAGCACAAGCGCCACGGACGGCACCCACAAAGCGCACAAAACAGTGAACGCGATCCGCCGCAAGACCATCGATGCGGAGAGACAGCTCTATTTTCCCATGACCGTATTGGGCAGCCAGAGGGCGATGCCGGGAAACATGAGGATCAACGCGATACAGATCGCCATGCCGACCATGAACGGGAGCACCCCGATCCACAGATCGAGCATCGTCCCGACTTTCAGGCCAGCCTGTTCCGACACCGACTTGCGGATCCCTTGAATGATGTAGAGGTTGAGGCCCTCCGGCGGACTGACGAGAGCCGCTTCCAGCAGGATGACCATGATGATGCCGAACCACACCAGGTCGACGTTCATCGACTTCAGGACGGGTACGAGGATCGGCATGGTCGTCACCATCATCGAGAGGGCCTCCATGAAGGTGCCGAGGATCAGGTAGAAGACCACCAGGACGAGCACGAAGGTCGCGGGGGTGAGCTGCCATCCCGATATCAGCTCGGTGAGCTGCCCGGGGACCCCGAGAATCGCCAGCGCGAAGCTCAGGATGAACGCGGAGGTCACGATGAGCATGATCATGGAGGACGCCTGCACCGTCGTCACCATGACCTTCTTCAGCATGGACCCGCTGACCTGGCGGTTCACGGCCGCGAGGAAGAGGCTCGCGACGACGCCGAACGCCGCGGCTTCCGTGGGCGTGGCGATCCCCAGATAGATGGTGCCCAGCACGATGAACATGAGAACGATGACGGGGAAGAGCGACAGGAGTCCCAGGAAGCGCACGCGCCACGACGGCGGCGCCTCGCGCGGCGCCACCGACGGCCAGATCTTCGCGGCGATGGCGATGATGAACATGAAGATGCCGGCGAGCAGGAATCCCGGGATGAACCCGGCCAGGTACAGCCGGCCGATGGATTCCTCCGCGAGCACCCCGTAGATGATCATCGAGATGCTGGGCGGGATGAGGATGTCGAGGGTGCCCCCGGCCGCCAGGCTCCCGATCACGAGCCGCTCGTTGTAGTGCCGGGCGCTGAAGGCCGGCAGGGCCACCGCGCCCACGGTCGCCGCGCAGGCCGCGCTCGACCCGGAGATGGCGCCGAAGACCGCGCAGAACGCGATGTTGGAATGCAGGAGCCCACCGGGCAGCGGGGCCAGCCAGTGGGACAGGACCTGGTAGAGCCGCTCGGAGAGACGGCTGTAGATCAGGACCTCGCCCATCATCACGAACAGCGGAATCGCCACCAGTACGGAGCTGCTGTTCACGTTCCAGGCGATCTGTCCCAGCATGTCCCACAGGGGGCGATCGGAGAAGAGATACATCACCGTCATGCCGATGAGGCCCAGGGCACTGGCCACGTGCAGCCCGGCCAGGAACAGCACGATCATGAGCGCGGAGGCGACCGCGAGGATCATGGGGGAGCGCCTCCTAGGCTTGCGGTCCGGCGCTGCCCTCGCCGGACTCCCATCCCGCGAGGATCGCGACCGCGGTGAACACCGCCGAGAGCGCGAGGAGGCTGAATCCCACTCCGAGGATCCCCTGAGGGATGTACAGAGGGGTGAGCAGATAGGTGGACGACCGCATGTCGCTCTGCAGGGAATCCGCGACCAGGGACCAGATCTTCCACGCGACGATCGCGGCGAACGCCGCCATGAGCAGCTGGGCGAGGACGTCCACCGCCGTCTTCACCTGGCGGGCCATGTACGGGAACATCACGTCGACGCGCACGTGTCCGCCGGTGCGAAGGGCAAACGAAAACCCCCACGTGGCGGCCACGGCCAGCATGTACCCGCTGATCTCGTCGGTGACCCGCGTCGTCGGCAGCCCGACGTAGCTGCCCCATTTCCGCGCCAGCACGTCGTAGGTCATGAAGAAGGCCAGCACGAGGTACACGATGCCAGCGAGGTACCCTGGCCAGATGAAGACGAGATCCACCACTCGCGCGAACGCCGGGGCTCGCGTCGACGCCGGGCGAGCGTCACTCATTCCCGCGCGGCCTAGGGATTGACCGTGAAGCCGACGAGCGGCGCGATGACCTCGTTGAAGTTCTTGGCCGCCTCGGCCCCGCCGGCCCGCTTCACCCAGTCGGGAACCACTTTGGTGCGCAGGACGTCCTTGATGGCGGCCTGGGTGTCCGGAGAGAACGGGATGTGCTCCATGCCCTTCTCGACGCTCTTGTCGATTCCCTCCTTGTTCCAGCCCTCGATCGCGTCGAACGCCTTACCCTCGACGAGCTTCTCCGCCTCTTCCTTCATGATCGTCTGGATGTCCGGTGGTAACCGCTTCCACGAGTTCTTGTTGATGGCGAGCGCCACGTGAGGCCGCATGGAGATGGGACCGACCAGGAACTTCGACACCTCGTACCATCGCAGGCCGAAGCCGGGCTTCGTGCCGCTGATGGCGGCGTCCAGGGTCCCGCGCTCGAGGGCGGTGTAGACCTCGGCGAAGGCGATGGTCAGAGGCTCCCCGCCGAGCCCGGCGACCAGCGACGCCAGCGCGACGCTGTGCACGCGCGTCTTCAAGCCTTTGAAGTCGGCCGGCTTGCGCACGGCCTTCTTGCTGAAGAACGCCTGGTCGGGATACACCGCCATCGCCAGCAGCACCGCATTGGCCTTCTGGTCGAGCAGCTTCGCCTCGGTCGGCTTCCAGGCCAGGATCGCCTTCTTGGCGGTCTGGGGGTCGGGGAAGATCCCGGGCAGCTCGAGGATCTCGACCAGGGGGAGCTCCCCGGCGACGTATCCGCCGTAGGTCTCGGTTACGTCGACGACGCCGGTCCTCAGGACGCGGAGGGTCTCGGCGCCCCCCAGCCCCAATTCGGGAAGCGACGTCAGCTCGAACTGCACCCGGCCGTTGGTGCGCTTCTCCACCGTCTGCGTCCAGTCCTGATAGAGCTTCCACGGGTCCAGCGTACGGTTGATGCCCATCAGCTTCAGCTTGAATTCGGCCTTGGTCGCCTGCGCCGTCACCGTCGCGGGCCCCCAGACGCCACCCAGGAGGACGAGAAGCCCCAGGACGCCGAGCAGACACGCGATCCTCCGCATGGACGTTCTCATAGACCGTGCCCTCCTTCTGGTTGGTCAGTTGGTGGTTCGGAATTTAGCGTACTCTAGGTGGCCCGCCTCCGTTCGGCAAGCCATCCGCGCGGCCCCGGGGAAGGGTGAGCAGGCAGGCTAGTCGCCGCTCCCTAGGCCTGACCGTCCGACCCTCAGGCGGGCAGCCCGTAGTACGCCGCGCAGTTATCCCAGAGGATCGTGCGCTTGCTCTGCTCGGAGAGCGGTAACCGGAGGAACGACTCCACCGCCCGCGGGAACTTCGAGTCGCCGTGCGGGAAATCCGTCGAGAAGACGATCCGGTCGTCGCCGATGGCCTCGATGACGTGCTTCACCGGTTCCTCGTCGCATT